>JAXDPA010000132.1:0-21161 GCA_034668685.1 Sphingomonadales bacterium
GCCAAGGCAGCGAGGTAGCGGGTGCGCTCCTCGCCGTCGGTGCGGGCGGCGATATAGGCCTGCACCGCCGAAGGGCTGGCCGAGCCCCAGCCGCCGTAGATGGCGCGGCCGAACAGGAAGATGGCGAAGACCGCGGTCGGCGCGATCAGGCCGTGGAGGCCGGCGGCGAGGATGGTCCCGCAGACCAGCATCGAGGCGATGAAGCCGTAGAGGCCGAGCCGCATCAGCGCCCGCCGGCCCCGCCGGTCCGCCCGCCGCGCCCAATGCGGCGCGACGATCACCCAGACCACCGCCGAAAGGCTGAAGGCGAAGGCGACCCACAGGTCGGCGATCCTGAGCTCCCGGCCGATCGCCGGCATCAGCGACTGCATCGCCGTATTGCCCGACGCCGCCACCAGCATCACCGCGAACAGGAGGGCGAATCGCTCGCGCTTGAGGGTCGAAGGGACGGTCATCAAAGGAAAATCCGGACGGACGAGGCTTCCTCCCGCCGCGGCTAATTTCCCCGCGCGGGACCCGCCGCCCTTGCCATCGCGCCGCCGATTTGCCAACGCAGCCGACTGACCGAAGCTTTCCGCGAGATTTCACCCATGACCTTCCCCGGCGAACAGGCACAGAGAAATCGCGCGTTCGCGCGCCGCGGAGGCGGGGGACCGCTGTGGCATTTCCTCCGCGGCTTCCTGAAGCATCCGGTGATGGTCGGCTCGGTGATCCCCTCCTCGAAGGTGCTGATCGACAAGATGCTGGCGCCGGTCGACTGGGCCAATTGCAAATTGTTCGTCGAATACGGCCCGGGAGTCGGCACCTTCACCCAGGAGGTGCTGCGCCGCCTTCCCGCCGACGCGATCCTGCTGACGATCGATACCAATCCCGATTTCACCACCTATCTCGCCGGCAAGATCCGCGACTCGCGGCTTCGGGCGGTCACCGGCTCCGCGGCGGACGTCGGGCGGATCCTTTCCGATTTCGGCCTCGACAGCGCCGACTATATCCTTTCGGGCCTGCCCTTCTCGACCCTGCCGCCCGGCGTCGGCGACGCCATCGCCGAAGCGACCGCCGAGGCCCTGAGGCCCGGCGGCGCCTTCCTCGTCTACCAATTCTCGCCGAAGGTGCGGCAGTTCATCGCCCCTCATTTCGAGCGCATCGACCGCGGCTTCGAATGGGTGAACATCCCGCCCGCCACCCTGTTCTGGGCCTGGAAGGACTGAGCCGGAGCCGCCGAGCGCAGTGACGCCGGCACCGCAGGTGCCGCCGGAGCAGCGCGCAGAGACGGCGAAGGCCGGCCGGCGGGTCGCATAGCGAGCCGGTCCGACGTCACGGGATTTACTCCCGTGACGGCAGAGCGCCGACATCATCCCGCCTGATCCGGGGTCTACCTTCTTCACGCACGGGGGCGGCCGACTCAAGGTGGATGCCGGATCAAGTCCGGCATGACGGAGAGCGTCAACGCTCCGGGATCGCCGCTTTCTCGAAGCCGAAATTGAGCCGGCGGGTGATCCGGTAGTCGGCGATCGCGACGACGAAATAGGCGATCGCCCACCTCAGGCGATTGAGCAGGGTGCGCTGCTTGCGGTGGCTGGCCAGCGTGATCCGGTCGCTGTTGGCGATCTCGCCGTCGACGAAGCGCCGCATCGCCGCCGAGAATTCCGAATCGTCGACCCTCAGCATCATCTCGAGGTTGAGGAACAGGCTGCGCATGTCGAGGTTGGCCGAGCCGATGTGGACGACCTCGTCGACCACGAACAATTTGGTGTGGAGCTTGGTCGCGGCATATTCGTAAACCTGCACGCCGCGCTTCAGCAGCCACCAGTAGAAGTTGCGCGCCGCATCGACGGCGACGGCATGGTCCGACTTGGCCGCGGCGATGACGCGCGCCTCGCCGTTGCGGGCGATGCGTCCAATCCGCACCAGCATCGAGGGGCTTGGCGCGAAATAGGCGGCGATGATGTCGATCCGGCGGGCCTGGCGCATGTCACGGCGCATCGCCCGCGCCCAGGGGCTGAGACGGCGGGTGGGGCCGCCGAACAGCCAGTGCAATTTGCCTTCGGTGACGCTGTGTTGCTGGAGCATTCGCCGCATATCCCGGATGCTGGCGTCGGGCGCTCGGGCCCAGCGGAACAAATCGTCGAAATATTTGACCAGGCAGGCGGTGCTGTCGCCCTCCACCTGCAGGCCGAGATCGCGCCAGGCCCCCGATTCGATCGTTCCGAAATAATCGTCGGAGATGTTGAAGCCGCCGATGATCACCTTGCGGCCGTCGGCCAGAGCCAGCTTCTGGTGGTTCCTCAGCAGGTAGCGGCGGCCGTAGCGGGGGCTGAACCGGCAGAAGCGGACGTCGCTGTCGAGCAAAGGCTGCCAGAACGGCTTGCTGGTCGTGGCTCCGAAGCCGTCGACGAGCAGCGACACCTGGACCCCGCGCCCCGAGGCGGCGATCAGAGCGTCGCGGACCCGGGTCCCCGCCGAATCGTCGAGGAAGATGTAGTAGAGGACCCGCAGGCTCTGTTTGGCGCCGTCGATCAGCGCGATCAGGGCGTCGAGGCGGGTGGGTCCGTCGGCGAGCAGGGTGAGGCGGTTGCCGGCCACGACGACCGACACGGGCTCCGCCTGGTCCTGCTGCACTGCATCGGCCATCGCGCGGGCATGGCCGGGCGGCGGGCCGAGGGCAAGCCCCGCCGACATTGACATTCCCGCCCTTCGCCCATATCTCGCCGCTCTCTCCCACATGGGCAATTCTGGCGGAGCTCCCGATGGCGCGCGTTACGGTCGAAGATTGTGTCGACAAGATCCCGAACCGGTTCGACCTGGTGCTGCTCGCGGCCCAGCGCGCCCGGCAGGTGTCGGGCGGCGCCGAGCTGACCATCGACCGCGACCGCGACAAGAATCCGGTCGTCGCCCTGCGCGAGATCGCCGAGGAGACGGTGAAGCCGAAGCATCTCGAGGAATCGCTGATCGGCAGCCTCCAGCGCGTGCAGATCGAGGACGACGAGGCGCCGGACGAGGTCGGCTCGCTCTCCGCTTCGGCCGAGGCGCTTCGCCTCACCGCCGCCGCCCCGCCGCGCAACAACAATGCCGGCGGCGACTACGAATAAGCCCGCTTACGCGGTTTTCTCGACGGCGATAGGCCGCTGCGCCCTGGTGTGGCGCGGCGGCTTCATTATCGGGGCGTCGCTTCCCGAGGCCGACGACCCGCGGCTTCGCGCGCGCCTCGCGCGGCGCTTCGCCCGCCCTGAGGAGCGGGAACCGCCCGAGTTCGTCGCCGAGGCGATCGCGCTGGTCCGCCGGCTGCTGGCGGGCGAGAAGCTCGATCTGGCCGATATCGAACTGGACCTTTCGGGCTGCTCGGACTTCGAACGCGCGGTCTACGCCGCGGCGCGGGCGATCCCCTGCGGCGAGACGCGCACCTATGGCGAGCTCGCCGAGGCGATCGGCCAGCCGGGCGCGGCGCAGGCAGTGGGCCTGGCGCTGGGACGCAATCCGGTGCCGATCGTCGTTCCCTGCCACCGGATCCTCGCCGCGAGCGGCAGGAGCGGCGGATTCTCGGCGCCGGGCGGCGTCGCGACCAAGTTCAGGATGCTGCAGATCGAAGGCGCGGTGCGTCCCGGGGCGCCGTCGCTGTTCGAGACGCTGCCGTTGGCGGTGCGGCCGGCCTAGGCGGCCTTTTCACCGGCGCCGAGCTCGGTGCGGTCGATCCATTCCATGTCGCCGACCGTCAGCGGCCTGCCGTCGGCGGCGCGGACGACGATGGGCGCGACCGGCTGGCGATTGTAGCGGTCGACGAGGACGGTGTTGGAGGGGATGCCCGAGACCCAGCGCTCGCCCCACTGCCTCAGGGCCAGCAGCACCGGCAGGAGGTCGCGCCCCTTGTCGGTCAGGCGGTAGGCGACTCGGCGCCGGTCGGCCGGGTCCGGATCGCGTCGCAGGATGCCGTGCTCGACCAGCCGGCCGAGGCGATGCGACAGGATGTTGCGCGCGATTCCCAGGGTCTGCTGGAATTCCTCGAAATGGTGGAGGCCGTTGAACGCGCCCCTCAGGATCAGGAACGACCAGCGTTCGCCCACCGACTCGAGCGCGGCGGAAATGCCGCATTCGGCGAACACCTCCTTGAAGTGGGCTGACTTGTTCATCCTGCTGACCCTACGCCTTTTTACGCGCTTGTCACCGGGGCGAGAAAAATAGTTGCAAAACGAAACCGACATGCTAGTTCCAGTTGCGTTTTGCAACTTAGCTGGAGAAACCGTCATGGTCAAAAGCTTCCTCATCCTGGCCGCCGCCTTCGCAGCCGCCGCCCCGGCCCAGGCCGCCGGGCCCCATTACGCGGCCGAGCTGGCGCAGGCGCGACCGGCGGTCGGGACGATGGTCGTTCACGACATCGCCTGGCGCTGCGCCGGAGCGGGCTGCGCCGCCGGGCGCAGCGACAGCCGCCCGCTCACCGACTGCATGGCCCTTGCCCGGCAGGTGGGGGCGCTGAAGAGCTTCGCCGTCGAGGGCACGGCCTTGCCGCCCGACCAGCTCGAGAAGTGCAATGCGGCTGCCCACTGAGGCTGGCCGCCCTTAATCCTTGCAACGCCGCGCCCCGGCACCCAATGTCCATCGGGTGCTGAGGCAGTACGAGCTGGTCGAGAAGGTCCGGGCCTACGATCCCGACGCCGACGAGGCGATGATCAACCGCGCCTACGTCTTCTCGATGCAGAAGCACGGCACCCAGATTCGCGCTTCGGGCGATCCCTATTTCAGCCACCCGATCGAGGTGGCGGGGATCCTGACCGACCTCCATCTCGACGACGAGACGATCGTCACCGCCATCCTCCACGACACGATCGAGGACACGATCGCCACGCCGGAGGAGATCGAGAAGCATTTCGGCGCCAACGTGGCGCGGCTGGTCGACGGGGTAACGAAGCTCTCCAAGATCGAGGCGCAGTCCGAGAACCAGCGGGCGGCCGAGAATCTCCGCAAGTTCCTCCTCGCCATGTCGGGCGACATCCGGGTCCTCCTCGTCAAGCTCGCCGACCGGCTGCACAACATGCGCACGCTCCATTTCATCGGCTCGGAGGAGAAGCGCCGCCGGATCGCCAAGGAGACGATGGACATCTACGCGCCGCTCGCCGAGCGGATCGGCATGTACGAATTCATGACCGAGATGCAGACGCTCGCCTTCCGCGAGCTCGAGCCCGACGCCTACGCCTCCATCTCCAAGCGACTCGAGCAGCTCCACAAGGGCGGCGGCGAGACGATGATCGACCGCATCGCGCGCGGCCTCAAGGCCCATCTCGAGGCGAACGGCATCGAGGCCGAGGTGCAGGGTCGCGAGAAGCATCCTTATTCGATCTGGCGCAAGATGGCCGAGCGTCACGTCAGCTTCGAGCAGCTTTCCGACGTCATGGCCTTCCGGGCGATCGTCGGCACCCAGGAGGAGTGCTACCGGACGCTCGGCCTCATCCATCAGCGCTGGCCGATGGTGCCGGGCCGCTTCAAGGACTTCATCTCGACCCCCAAGCGCAACGGCTACCGCTCGATCCACACCACCGTCATCCACGACGAGCAGATGCGGATCGAGATCCAGATCCGAACCGCCGAGATGCACGCCCAGGCCGAGCACGGCCTTGCCGCCCACTGGGCGTACAAGGAAGGGCTGGGCGAGCCGGCGGGCCAGCATCCCTGGATCAGCGACCTCGTCGAGATCCTCGAGCACGCCGCCTCGGCCGAGGAGCTGCTCGAGCATACCCGGATGGCGATGTACCAGGACCGGATCTTCGCCTTCACCCCCAAGGGCGAGCTGATCCAGCTCCCCAAGGGGGCGACTCCGGTCGACTTCGCCTACGCCGTCCATACCGACCTCGGCGACCAGACCGTCGGCGCCAAGATCAACGGCCGGGTGATGCCTCTCAGGACTCCGCTGGAGAATGGCGACCAGGTCGAGATCCTCGTCTCCAAGGCCCAGCATCCGCAGCCCGCCTGGCTGAGCTTCGTCGTCACCGGCAAGGCGCGCGCCAAGATCCGCCGCTTCGTCAAGTCGAAGGAGCGCGAGGAGACGATCGCGCTCGGCCGCAAGATCTTCGACGAGATCGTGCAGCGGCTTCCCGCCAAGCTCGGCTGGGAGGCGATGGCCGAGGCGATGCGCCGGCTCCACTTCCATGACGATGCCGGGCTGATGGAGGCGATCGCCCTGAAGCGCGTCTCCGACGTGGCGGTGATGGAGGCTTTGGTCCCGGGCTCGACCGGCAAGGACGGCGTCAAGCCGCCGCCGCAGCGCACCGCCATCTCGATCAAGGGCCTGACTCCGGGAGTCGCCTTCCAGCTCGCCGATTGCTGCCACCCGATCCCCGGCGACCGGATCGTCGGGCTGAGGCGCGAGGGCCAGGACCTCGAGGTCCACGTCATCGGCTGCGACACGCTCGCCGACGGCGTCGACGCGGACTGGGTCGACCTCGCCTGGGGCACCGAATCGGACGGCGGCACCGCGCGCCTCTGCGTCGTGGTCAGGAACGAGCCGGGCTCGCTCGCAGCCGTCGCCGGCGTGCTCGGCAGTCACGGGGCGAACATCGTGTCGATGGACCAGGCGAGCCGCGACGGCAGCTTCCACACCTTCCACTTCGACGTCGAGGTCCACGACGTCCAGCATCTGATGCGGATCCTCGCGGCGCTGCGCGCCACCGAGGTCGTATCGAGCGCGGAGCGGCTTTGACCATGGGCGGAGACAAAAGCCTCACCTACGGCTCCTATCTCGCGCTCGATTCGATCCTTTCCGCCCAGCATCCGCTGTCCGGCCAGCCCGACGAATTGCTGTTCATCATCATCCACCAGACCAAGGAATTGTGGCTGAAGCAGGCGCTGGCCGAGGTCGAACTCTCGGCCTCGCTGGTCCGCGCCGACCGGCTGGTCGAGGTCCACAAGAGCCTGTCGCGCGTGTCGCGGATCCAGGCGGTGATGACGTTGAGCTGGGACGTGCTGGCGACGATGACCCCGTCCGATTATTCCGGATTCCGCGAGGTGCTCGGCACCAGCTCGGGCTTCCAGTCGGCCCAGTTCCGCCAGCTCGAATACCGGCTCGGCCTCAAGGAGGGAGGCCACCTCAAGTTCCAGGAGGAGGGCTCGGAGGCCTATGCCGCCCTGCTCGCCGCCCTGGAGGCGCCGAGCCTGTGGGACGAAGCCAACGCCGCCCTCGCCCGCGGCGGCTTCCCGGTGCCGCCGGAGGCGCTCGAGCGCGACTGGCGCGAGCCCTACACGCCCAGCGAAGGCGTCGAGGCGGCCTGGGCCGAGGTCTATCGCGAGCCGCACCGCCATTGGACCTTCTACCAGCTCGCAGAGAAGCTCGTGGACCTCGACGACGCTCTGACCGCCTGGCGCCAGAAGCACGTGCTGACGGTGGAGCGGATCATCGGCGCCAAGCGCGGCACCGGCGGCACCGCCGGGGTCGCCTACCTCCAGTCCACCCTCGGCAAGCGCGCCTTCCCCGAACTGTGGTCGCTGCGGACGAAACTTTAGAAACGAGACCCGCACAGCCGTTCGCCCTGAGCCTGTCGAAGAGCCTTCCTTCACCCGCACAAGGAGAGGGCTTCGACAGGCTCAGCCCGAACGGTGATCGCGCGGCATTGTTCTAAGGCTTCCAGGCCTCCCCGGCCCGAATCGCCGCGATCTCCTCGGTCGCCATCCTGGTTCGGGCTTCGAGGCTCGGGTGGCTTCGGAACAGCTGCGGGCCGTCATATTTCATCAAATAGCGCCGCCAGAACGGGATGACGGCGCCGAGGTCGTAGCCGGCCGCCGCCATCAGCCTGAGGCCGAACCGGTCCGCCTGCGCCTCGCGCTGCCAGATCGCGCCGGCGCCGATCCCGAAGCCGGCCAGGATGCCCTCGCCTTCGCTCATCACCGGATGGTGGAGGATGGCGTGGGACATTTCGTGGCCGAGCACGACTGCCAGCTCGTCGTCGCTGGCGACGAAGGCGAGCATCGCCGTCGTCATCACCACCTTTCGGCCGGTGTGGAAGGCGTTGACCTGGGTCGAGCGGGCGAGCCGCACCCGCGCCTCGCAGCCGGGGAGCGAACCGAGGCTGAGCGTCAGCTCGCGCCCGCCGCGCAGCACCCGCAGCTTCGCGGGGCCGCGGGCGAGGGCATCCTCGAGCCGGGCTTCGCTGGCTTCGGCCATCGCCCGCATCTTCGTCTGGTCGTGCTCGGCGGCGATCGCGAGCGGCGAGGGGAAAGCCGCGCCGTCGACGCTGAGCAGCACGTCGCCTGCGACCAGGCCGGCCTGGTCGGCCGGGCTGCCGGCGACGACGGCGAGCACGCCGGGACCGCGGTCCAGGCCATATTGCGCCGCCATCAGCGGGCGGTCGCGGGGCAGGTACTCGGCCAGGTGGTGGAAGAGGAGGCCCGTCTGCGGGATGGTCCTCGGACAGACGGCGCGGCCGGCGATGGCCAGGCGATAGGCGACGGCGCCGACGCGCAGATCGTCCTTGCGAAGCGTCGTCCCGAGCGCGGAGGTCGCCGGCGTCGCGGCCGCGACAGGCACGTCGGCCGGAGCCGGGGCCGCGAGCAGGACGAGGGAGAGAACGGCGGCGATCACGGCCGGCGATGCCCGTGGCGAGCGCGCACGAATTGGCCGGATGAAGCGAACCTCACCCGGCCAAAATCGTCAGACAGCGAGTAACGCCGTCTTGTTACGGGCTGTGCGGCAGGTCGTTGTTGCCGTGGTCGAGGGCAGCAAGGATGCCGAGGATGATCGCGATGAGCGCGATCAACGGGATGATAAAGCCGCCGCGCAGTTCGCTGCCCTGCACGTTCTCACCGGCCGGGGCGACTTCCGTCGTCGCCTTGGTGGTGGCGGCGGAGGTCTGCGCGGCCGCCATGGTCGGCGCAGCCATCAACGCAACCGAAGCGGTCGCAGCGAAAATTCCTTTGAAACCCACGTCAGCTTCTCCCTTCGTACTCGAGTCTGATCTTCTCGATTTCAGGCCCCTCACTAGTCGAGGCGATGTTGCGTGTCTACCCCGAAATGGGAACGGCCGAAATCTCAGAATGTAGCCCGTAATCCGGGTGGGTTTACGAGAGCTGAAGGCAAACGCCGCCGCGCGTGAAAGGGTCCGCCGGGTTTGAAAAGGAAATGCCGACTGTTGCATGAAAGCGACAGGTGGCCCGGCCCGCGCCGGACGGTTGCCGGGCTTCGCTTTTTGTTTCAAAGGTTTCGCCGTCCGCCTCGGGGGAGAATGTCTTGCCTGCAGTCTCGCGCCTGCCGCGCCTCCTCGCCCTGCTCGCCGCCTTCCTCGTCGCGCTCGTCGCCGTCCCGGCCTCGGCGGCGGTGCAGATCACTTTCTATTCCAAGGAGCTCGGCGCCACCTTCCCCCATGCTTTCGTGACGCTCGCCGGAACGCTCGACCGCTCCGGCCAGCGAATCGACGTGGATTACGGCTTCACGGCCAAGACGGTGAGCCCGGCCATCCTGTTCGGCCGGGTGGCGGGCGAGGTCATCTCCGACCACGGCGCCGCCTACATCAAGGCGAGCGACAAGCATTTCAGCCTGACCCTCAGCGACGCCGATTACGACCGGCTGATGGCGACGGTGGCGCGCTGGCGGGCCTCTCAGCAGCCGTCCTACGATCTCGGCACCCACAATTGCATCCATTTCGTCGCCGACCTCGCCGCCAGCCTCGGAATGAAGGCGGATGTGCCGAAGAAGCTGACCAAGAAGCCGCGATCCTGGCTCGACTATCTGACCGACGGGAACCGACTTTGGCTGGCCGCGCACAATGCGGTCTTCTACCGCCCAGAGGCAAAACCCTGAGCCCGGCGGCTTGACTTTGGCGTCCGCCTCAAATCTTAGCGGGGCGCGGGTCCTCTTCCTTTCCTTGCCACCAGCCAGCGGACAAACATGAGCGCGTCCAGCCCCGAACGGATCGTCGTCGTCGGCCTCGGCTATGTCGGCCTGCCGCTCGCGGTCGCGCTCGCCCGCCGCTTCGCCGTGACCGGGCTCGACGTCGACCGCCGCCGAGTCGAGGAACTGCAGCAGGGGATCGACCGCACCCGCGAGGTCGAGGAGGCGGCGCTGCGCTCCAGCAGCCTCGCCCTCACCAGCCGCGCCGAGGATTGCCGCGGCGCCGACCTCTACATCGTCACCGTGCCGACCCCAGTAGATGCCGACAACCGGCCGGACCTCGGGCCGCTCATCGGCGCCACCCGCACCGTCGCGTCGCTCATCGATCCAGCCCGCCAACCGGTGATCGTCTACGAAAGCACCGTCTATCCCGGGGTCACCGAGGAGATTTGCGGACCGCTGATCGAGGAGGTCTCCGGTCTGGCGCGGGGCCGCGATTTCTTCCTCGGCTACTCGCCCGAGCGGATCAATCCCGGCGACCGCGAGCATAGTGTCGACCGGATCGTCAAGGTCGTCGCCGGGGAGAACGCGGCGGTCACCGAGCGGCTGGCGGCGGTCTACGGCGCGGTGACCGGAGCCGGCACCTTCCGGGCCGCCTCGATCAAGGCGGCCGAGGCGGCCAAGGTGATCGAGAACGCCCAGCGCGACATCAACATCGCCTTCATGAACGAGATCACCCGCATCTTCGCCAAACTCGACATTTCGATCTGGGACGTGCTCGAAGCCGCCGGCACGAAGTGGAACTTCCTCAAGTTCCAGCCCGGCCTCGTCGGCGGCCACTGCATCGGCGTCGATCCTTATTACCTCAGCCACCGAGCGCAGCAGCTCGGGCTGGAGCCGCACGTCATCCTCGCCGGCCGGTCGATCAACGACTCCATGGGCGCCTGGATCGCCGACCGCCTGAACGAGCGGCGCGGCCGGGCCGGGACGGCTTTGGTCATGGGCCTCACCTTCAAGGAGAACGTGCCGGACCTCAGGAACAGCAAGGTCGTCGACCTCGTCCGCCGCCTCGAGGCGCACGGCCACGACGTGACGATCCACGACCCGCTGGCCGACGCCGCCGAGGCGCGCCGCGAATATGGCGTGGACCTCGCCGCCGACGCCTTCGACCGCCGCTACGACCTCGTCGTCGCCGCCGTGCCGCATGACGCCTATCGCGAACTCCCGGATGCCATTCTGGCCGGCCTCGTCGCCGAAGGCGGCCTCTTCGCCGACCTCAAGAACCTCTACCGCGGCCGCGCGCTGGCCGGCGTGGAACGCTGGTCGCTCTAGCCCGGCGAAACCGGCGGAAGTTTCGAAGTTCCGCGAAAATAAAATTCCATTCGATCAATCGCGGCTTATTGATCGGTTTTCCCGATAAGTTCCACCTGTCAAAGAGCCAGGCGAGAACATAGCAGGAACTAGATCGGAGTCAAGTTTGCTGGCTCGCGAGAGGGGCTGGAGATCGTGGCCCGCAAAGACTCCTTCCTGGGGCTCGGGGCGAAGCGACGCAGCTTGATTTGGCAGCAAGTCCCATTCTTGCCGGGACGCGGAAGGCGCCCGTCCAAACGCCCGCCGGCGGGTGCCGACACACGGCCGGGTGATCGCCGAGCCGCTGCCGGGCCGCCGCCGGCCACACGCCGGGCGAGTGCGGAGTGCAGTGTCGGGCGCGGAAACTCGGCTGGCTTAGATCCTCCCCTCGATTTCGAGGGGAGGAGACCGCGCGAAGCGCGGTGGAGGGGCTTCTTCGGCGGCAAGAGCCCCTCCACCAGGCTTCGCCTGGTCCCCCTCCCCTGCAAATGCAGGGGAGGATTTCTAGACCCCGTGATACGCCCTGTACCAGTCGACGAACCGCGGGATGCCTTCCTCGATCCGCGTCTTCGGCTCGAAGCCCAGGTCGCGCTGGATGGCGGTGATGTCGGCATAGGTGTCGCGCACGTCGCCGGGCTGCATCGGCATCAGCCGCCGCTCGGCCTTGCGCCCGCACGCCGCCTCGAGGAGGTCGATCATCCGGGTGAGCTCCTCGGAGCGGTTGTTGCCGATATTGTAGAGACGGTGGGGCGAGCGGCTGCCGCCGGCTTTCTCCGCGCCGTCGTCGGGCGGCGGATTGTCGAGGCAGGCGACGACGCCGGTGACGATGTCATCGATATAAGTGAAGTCGCGGCGCATGTTGCCTTCGCCGAAAACCTCGATCGGCTCGCCGGCGAGGATGGCTCGGGTGAACAGCCACATCGCCATGTCCGGCCGTCCCCACGGGCCGTAGACGGTGAAGAAGCGAAGGCCGGTCTGCGGCAGCCGATAGAGATGGGCGTAAGTCTCGCTGATCAGCTCGTCGGCCTTCTTGGTCGCCGCGTAGAGCGAGAGGGGGTGGTCGACCCGATCCTCGACGCGGAATGGCAGAGTCTCGTTGCCGCCATAGACCGAGGAGGAGGAGGCGTAGACGAATTGCCGCACTTCGCGGTGCCGCGCTTGCTCGATCATGTTGAGATGGCCGACGAGGTTGGAATGGACGTAGGCGTGGGGATTCTCGATCGAATAGCGCACGCCCGCCTGGGCGCCGAGGTGCACGGCCGATTCGAATGCCTCGCCCGCCAGCGCCTCGGTCAGCGCCGCATTGTCGGCGAAATCCACCTCGAGGAAGCGGAAGCCATTGTGGCGGCGGTGGAGCTCGGCGAGGCGGTCGCGCTTGAGGCGGGGATCGTAATAGGAATTGACGTTGTCGAGGCCGATCACGGTCTCGCCTCGGGCGAGCAGCCGCTCGGCGACGTGGAATCCGATGAAGCCGGCCGCGCCGGTAACGATGATGGTCATGGCCTCCGCCCGTCGGTGATGCGCGGCGCTTAGAGGAGCGGCTGCGGCTCGGCAATCGTGGGCGGCGCCCCGCGCGCATGGACTTTCCGTGCAGGTTGTGGACTTCGGAGCGCTTTTCCCTCTAATCGCTGGGCCTCACCCACCGCCGAAGCCCAGGCCAGCACCTTCCGTGTCGATCACCTCCGCCAAGTTCACCAGCGCCCGACGGACGCTCTGGCACCGGGTGCGCTTCCAGCTCGGCGTCGGCCTCTTGCTGGCGGTCCTGGTCCCCTACGCGATCCGCTACCGGATCGATGTGCGCGCCGGCGACCTGGCGGCGCTCGACAATTCGCTGATCGGAAGCAGCGTGGCGCTGATGCTCGGCTATTACGCCTTCCGCCGGGTCTCCCATTATCCCGGCGTCCGCGCTTCCTACCACATCTTGCCCTCGTTCGCGGCGGCCTACGGGGGAATCGTCGCCTTCTTCTTCTTCGCCCGCCTCGACTACAGCCGCCTCCACTTCCTCGGCAGCTTCCTGCTCTGCGTCTTCTGGTATTACATCGTCTACTTCAAGCTGCAGCGCGGCCAGCGGCTGCGCATCGGCGTGGTGCCGGCCGGGGAGATCGGCACTTTGCTCGCCATCCCGGAGGTCGAATGGACCCGGCTCGACGAGCCGGCGCTGAAGGACGGCTTCTACGACGCGATCGTCGCCGACCTGCGCTTCGACATTCCGGACGAATGGGAGCGCTTCCTCGCCGATCGGGCGCTGGCCGGCACCCTGGTCATGCACGTCAAGCAGATGGAGGAATCGCTCACCGGCCGGGTGTCGATCGAGCATCTCTCCGAGAACAATCTCGGCTCGCTGCTCCCCGGAATCGTCTACGCCAAGGTGAAACGGGGCTGGGATTTCGCCCTCGCTTTGCTCGCTCTGCCGTTCCTCGCGATATTCCTCTTAGTCGTCGTCTTGGCGATCCGGCTCGATTCGCCCGGGCCGATCCTCTTCACCCAGGAGCGGATGGGCTATCGCGGCCGCACCTTCCGGATGTTCAAGCTGCGCTCGATGCGGGAGCACGAGATCGGCGACGAACGGGCCGCGGCGATGACCCGCGACGACGACCACCGGGTCACCCGCGTCGGGCGGATTCTCAGGCGCTACCGGATCGACGAGCTGCCGCAGGTCATCAACATCCTCAAGGGCGAGATGAGCTGGATCGGGCCCCGCCCCGAGGCGGTGCCGCTGTCGCAATGGTACGAGGCCGAGCTGCCCTTCTACCGCTACCGCCACATCGTCCGGCCGGGCATCACCGGCTGGGCGCAGGTCAAGCAGGGCCATGTCGCCGACGTCGAGGACGTGCTGTGGAAGCTCCAGTACGATTTCTACTACATCAAGAATTTCTCGGCCTGGCTCGACCTGCTGATCATCGCCGGCACCATCCGCACCGTGCTGAGCGGATTCGGCGCGCGCTGAGGGCTGGGATCAGCCTTACCCGCTCATCCTGAGTAGCCGTTGAGCTTGTCGAAACGGCGTATCGAAGGACGCTCCTTCGATACGGGCCTTCGCCAGGCTCAGTCCCTACTCAGGATGAGC
Source organism: Sphingomonadales bacterium (assembly GCA_034668685.1). Classification (GTDB taxonomy): domain Bacteria; phylum Pseudomonadota; class Alphaproteobacteria; order Sphingomonadales; family Sphingomonadaceae; genus Allosphingosinicella. Next base: position 14,223 of record JAXDPA010000132.1, read on the forward strand.
GGAGGGGTGATCCCGATCAGCCTACTGAGGAGTCAGGCCACTCCCGCCTCGTCCAGCCAGGCCTGGAACATCAGCACTGCCCACAGAGCCGGGGTCGAATCGCGCTGACCCGAGAGGTGCTGCTGCCAGCGGCGGCGGATCATCGCCGGGTCGAACCAGCCCTCGCGGCGGAGGCGCTCGGCGGAGAGCAGGTCCTCCGCCCAGTCGCGAAGCGGGCCCTTGATCCACTCGCCGACGGGGACCGCGAAGCCGGCCTTCGGCCGCTCGAACAGGGCCTCGGGCGCCTCCCGGTAGAGCAATCGGCGGAGGATCTGCTTCCCCTTGCCGTCCCTGACCTTCATCCCGAGCGGGATGGCGGCGGCATATTCGGCGACCCGGTGGTCGAGGAAGGGAACGCGGCTTTCGAGGCTCACCGCCATCGAGGCGCGGTCGACCTTGCAGAGGATGTCGTCGGGCAGATAGGAGACGGTGTCGCAATACATCATGCGCAGCGTGTCGGGCGCGCCCGGCGCGAAATCGAGGTCCCAGCCCGCGCCCTCGCCGGCCGCGCCGAGCACCGGCGAATCCTCGAAATCCCATTCGTCGAGGAAGCTCGTATAGACGTCGTCGAACGACCGGGCGGCGCCGGCGACGCGCAGCGCCTTCTGCACCTTGGTCCCGAAATAGGGGGTTCGGCCGGCGGCGACGAGGCGCGAGGCCCGGTTCCACAGGCCCGGCGGAAGGGTGCTGAGCGGCCCGCCGATCATCGCCCGGACCGGTCGCGGCAGGCGCTGGAGCTTCTGCCACAGGCGCGGCGCGGCGAAATGGCGGTTGTAGCCGGCGAACAATTCGTCGCCGCCGTCGCCCGACAACGCCACCGTCACCTGCTCGCGGGCGAAGGCGCTGACCAGGTGGGTCGGGATCTGCGAGGAATCCGCGAACGGCTCGTCGTACATGGCGGGGAGCTTCGGGATGACGTCCCTTGTCTCGTTGACCGTCACGTAGCGCTCGTTGTGGACGGTGCCGAAATGCGCCGCCACCGCCTTGGCATATTCGGCCTCGTTGAACCCCGCTTCCTCGAAGCCGATCGAGAAGGTGCGCACCGGCGTCGGCGAATATTTCTGGTAGAGGGCGACGACGGTCGAGGAATCGATTCCTCCCGAGAGGAAGGCGCCTACGGGCACGTCGGCGAAGGACTGGCCCTTGATCGCCGCCGCCAGCACTCTCTCCAGCCCGTCGAGGGCTTCCGCCTCGTCCTCGATCGGATCGGCGAAACCCTGGCGCATCACCTCGCGGTACGACCAGTAGCGCGACAGGCGGACCGGTCCGGAGGCGCCGACTTGCGGCGGCTCGGCCATCGCCTCGGCACCCGGAGCGAGGCTGAGGATGCAGCCCGGCTCCACCTTGTAGATCCGCTCGTAGATGGAGAGCGGCGCCGGGATGTAGGTCCGCGCCGCGTAGAGCCGCAGCGCCTTGCGGCTGACCGGATTGTCGAAGCCGGGATGGGCTCTCAGCGCCTTCAGCTCGGAGCCGAACAGAAAGTCGCCGCCGGCCCAGCCGTAATAAAGCGGTTTCTCGCCGAACCGGTCGCGCACCAGGTGGAGGCGGCGCTCCCGCCGGTCCCACAGCGCGAAGGCGAACATGCCGACGCTGCGCTCGAGCGTCCGTTCCAGCCCCCAGGCGGCGATGCCCTCGATGAGGGTCTCGGTGTCCGAATGGCCCCGCCACTCGACGCCCTCAAGCTCCCCCCGAAGCTCATCATGGTTGTAGATCTCGCCATTGTAGCTGATCACCCAGCGCCCGTCGGCCGATTCCATCGGCTGGTGGCCGAGCGGCGACAGGTCGATGATCGACAGGCGGCGGTGGCCGAGGCCGACGCCCGCCTCCCGGTCCACCCAGACGCCCTGGTCGTCCGGCCCGCGATGGCGGATCGGCTCGATCATGCGCCGCACCTGGTCCTCGTCGACCGAGCGCGTGGAGAGGTAACCGGCAATGCCGCACATGGATGAAGCCTCTAGCGAAATCCGCCCTGAAAGGAAGCCGCTCCTATGCTTCCCCCCGGCGAGCGGCTAAACGCGCGCCCATGACCGAGCCCGCCATCGCCATCGCCGACCTCCAGAAGACCTATGCCGGCGGCAAGCGCGCGCTCGACCATGTCAGCCTCGACGTTCCGCGCGGGCAGATCTTCGGCCTGCTCGGGCCGAACGGCGCCGGCAAGTCGACGATGATCAACATCCTCGCCGGCCTGGTCAACAAGTCCGGCGGCACGGCGCGGATCTGGGGCTTCGACATCGACGAGCATCCGCGCAACGCCAAGGTCTCGATCGGCATCGTCCCGCAGGAGATCGTCTTCGATCCCTTCTTCACGCCGTCCGAGACGCTGGAGATCCAGGCCGGCCTCTACGGCGTTCCGAAAGAGAAGAGGCAGACCGCCGAGCTGCTCCGGGCGATGCACCTCGAGGACAAGGCCAACGCCTACTCGCGCACCCTCTCGGGCGGAATGAAGCGGCGGCTGCTGGTCGCCAAGGCGATGGTCCATTCGCCGCCCATCCTCGTGCTCGACGAGCCGACCGCCGGGGTCGACATCGAGCTTCGCCAGCAGCTCTGGGCCTATGTGCGGCAGTTGAACGAACGCGGAGTCACCATCGTCCTCACCACCCATTATCTCGAGGAGGCCGAGAATCTGTGCGACCGGATCGCGATCATCAACCACGGCCGCCTGATCGCCAACGACACGACCCGCACCCTCGTCGGCATGGCCCAGGAGAAAGCCGTCGAGGTGACCGTCGACCGCGACATGGCGAAGGCGCCCGACGCGATCTGCTTCGAGAAGATCGAGCTGAAGGGCGATCGCACCCTCGCCATCACCTACCGCAAGGACAAGGTGAATGCCGGCGAGGTGCTGGCGGCGCTTCAGCGCGAGGGCCTCGGAATCGTCGACGTCTCGACCCGCGAGGCGGACCTCGAGGACGTCTTCCTAAACCTCACCCGCGCTTCCGATGCGGCGGGGTGAGGGGCAGTCGCGCTAGTGAACCACACCGTTCGCGCTGAGCCTGTCGAAGCGCTCCTTTTCTTTCCAAAGGGAGGGAAGGAAAGGGCTTCGACAAGCTCAGCCCGAACGGTTTCCCGCCCATGAGCTTCAGCCACCCCTTCGACATCGTCATACTCGGCTCCGGAGCCGCCGGGCTCTCCGCCGCGCTGGCGCTGGACCCCGCGCTGAAGGTCGCCGTCCTCGCCAAGGGCGAAATCTCGGCCGGATCGACCGCCTGGGCCCAGGGCGGGATCGCCGCGGTGCTGGAGCCGGGCGACACGTTCGAGAGCCATGTCGAGGACACGATGATCGCCGGCGCCGGGCTCAACCGGCGCGAGACGGTCGAGTTCGTGGTCGGCAACGCGCCCGCCGCCATCGAGCGGCTTGCGGCGCTCGGAGTCCCGTTCGACCGCTCCGGCGGCGAGGAAGGCTGGCATTTGACCCGCGAGGGCGGGCATAGCCATCGCCGCATCGTCCACGTCGCGGACGCCACCGGCCGCGCCGTCCAGGGCGCGCTCGAACAGGCGGCGGAGGCCCATGCCAACATCACGCTCGTCCCCGACCGGGTGGCGATCGACCTCGCCACCGGCCGTCACGCCGAGGCGAGCGCCGATCCGCGGCGGGTGTGGGGGGTCTATGCGCTCAACACGGCGACCGGCCACGTCGAGCTGTTCCCGGCCCGCGCGGTGATCCTCGCCACCGGAGGCGCGAGCCGCGCCTGGCTCTATTCGACCAACCCGAGGGGCTCGACCGGCGACGGCATCGCCATGGCCTGGCGGGCCGGCTGCCGGGTGGCGAACATGGAGATGAACCAGTTCCACCCGACCTGCCTCTACCACCATGACGTCAAGAACTTCCTGATCACCGAGGCGATGCGCGGCGAGGGCGGGCGGCTCAAGCTGCCGACGACCGGGCGGCGGTTCATGAAGCGGTTCGATCCGCGCGAGGAGCTGGCGCCGCGCGACATCGTCGCCCGGGCGATCGACCATGAGCTGAAGCGCCTCGGCCTCGATTACGTCCACCTCGACATCAGCCACCGCGACCCGGACTTCATCCGCGCCCACTTCCCGACCATCGCCGCCCGTCTGGCCGAGCCGGACATCGGCATCGACATCACGAGGGAGCCGATCCCGGTCGTGCCGGCGGCGCATTACACCTGCGGCGGGGTGATGGTGGACTTGGACGGCCGGACCGACCTCGACGGCCTCTACGCGGCGGGCGAGGTCACCATGTCCGGGCTGCACGGCGCCAACCGCCTCGCCTCCAATTCGGTGCTCGAATGCCTGGTCTTCGGGGTCGCCGCGGCGGAGGCGATCAACCGCTCCTGGGCGGACCTGCCCGCGCCGCCGCCGATCCGGCCCTGGGACGAGAGCCGGGTCACCGATTCGGACGAGGAGGTCGTCGTCCACCACAATTGGCGCGAGATCCGCCGCTTCATGTGGGATTATGTCGGCATCGTCCGCACCACAAAGCGGCTCGAGCGCGCGCTGAACCGCATCCGGCTCCTGGCCCAGGAGACCGAGGATTATTACGGCCACTTCCGGGTGACCGCCGACCTGGTCGAGCTGCGCAACCTGGTCGTCGTCGCCGAGCTGATCGTCCGCTCCGCCCTCGCCCGCAAGGAAAGCCGCGGCTTGCATTACACGCTCGATTATCCGGACCTGCTGCCCGAGGCGGTCGACACGGTGCTGGCGCCCTAGCGCGCCAGGAACGCCTTCAGCGCCTCGCGGAATCGGGCGGGCTGGTCGCGCATGATCATGTGGCCGCTGCGCTCGACGCGGACCAGGCGCGCGCCAGGCGCCCCGGCATAGGCGTCCGCGTAGGTGCGATCGGTCGCGCCCGCGAAAGCGGGATCGGCGACCGCGTAGAGCACGGTGAGCGGCGCCCGGATGCGGGGCAGCTCCGGGGTCAGATCGGTGATTGCGAGCTCGTGGGTCGCGCGCGCCACCACGTCGGGATCGCTCTTGGTGTTCACCGCTTGGTCGTCGCCGAACAGGCGGATCGCCGAATCGATGAGGCCGCGCCCCTCCTCGGTCGAGCCGAGGCCGCGGAGCAGACCGGCGATGCCTTTGAGGTCGGCGGCGCGAGCGCCGAGCAGGCCGGCGGGCTGCGGCAATATGTCGACCACCATCACCTTTCCGACCAGCGCCGGGTGCCGTGCCGCGACCATCGTCGCGACCGTGCCCCCCATCGAATGGCCGACGAGGGCGGGCCTGCGAAGCTTCGCGGCCTGGATGTAGCGGGCAATCTCTTCGGCGAGCGGCGCGACCACCTCGCCCCGCGCATTGCCGCCGGCCGGCGCTCCGGCGAAGCCGGCGACCTGGATCAAATGGTAGCGATAGCCCGGCACCGCCGCCACCGTGCCGCGCCAGATATCCTTCGAGGCGGTCAGCCCGGGGATGAGGATCACGTCGGGGCCGCTTCCAGTCACCTCCACCGAGAAGCGGGCCGGCGCGAAGGTGGAGCCCGCTTGGGCCGAGCCCGCGACGAGGAAGATCAGGAGGAAGGCGAGGATCCGCTTCATCTACTGGGTCCTAGGGGTCACCCGTTGAACGGGAGATTAGCCGTTCTTCGCTTCCGCGACGCCGAGGCGGGCGATCAGGGGGCCCATGCTCAGCCCCTGGACGAACACCGAGAAGGCGACGATCGCGAAGGCGACGGCGATGATCTGCTCGCGCTCGGCGACGCTCGCCGGCAAGGCGAGCGCGAGGGCGAGGGCCAGGGCGCCCCGCAGGCCTCCCCACCATAGGACGTGCTGGTAAGAGCCCGGAAGCGCGAGCGCGGAGCCGCGGAACAAGGCGGCGACCGGGTAGACGGTCGCGGCGCGGCCGGCCATGGCGAGCAGGATGGCGACCGCCGCCGCTTCGAGCGCCGGCAGCCACGACGTCCCCGCCATCGCGGCGCCGATCAGGATGAAGATGAAGCTGTTCGCCAGGAAAGCGGCATAATCCCAGAAATAGAGGACGTTGGGCCGGCTCGAATCGGAGATCGCGCCCATCCAGCCGACGTTGCCGACGATCAGCCCGGCGGTGAGCCCGGCGAGCACGCCCGATGTGTGGAAATGCTCGGCGAGCAGGAAGGCGCCGAAGGCCGCGAGGGTCGTCAGGGTGATCTCGACCAGCCGGTCCTCGGTACGGCCGGCGAGGAGGAGGAGCGGGAGCGCCACCGCGGCGCCCGCCGCGATCCCGCCGAACGCGGTGACCAGCAATTTGCCGGCGACGAACGGCAGGGTGACCGGCGCTCCGCCGGCGATCGCGACGAGGACGACGAAGCCGACAGCGGCGACTCCGTCGTTGAGCAGGCTCTCCGCCTCGACCAGGAGGTGGAGGCGGGGCTGGACCGGAACGTCGCGGAACAGGGCGATGACCGAAACCGGATCGGTGGCGGCGACGAGGATTCCGAAGAAGGCGGCGCCGAGCCACGACCAGCCGACCAGCCAGTGCATCCCGGCGGCGACCACCAAGGCGGCGAACAGCACTCCGAACGTCACCAGCACGAGCAGCAGGGGCAGCTCGCGGCGAAGCGGCGCCCAGGGGATCTGGATCGCCGCCTCGAAGATCAGCGGCGGCAGGAACACGGTGAAGATGAGCTCCGGAGTCAGCCTGACCTCGACGCCGAGGGGCAGCAGCGCCAGCGCCAGCCCCGCCGCCACCAGCCCCGCGCTGTAAGGCAGCTTCAGCCGCCGCGTGATCATCGCCACCAGGCAGGCGACGAAGAGGATGAGGCCAAGCAGGGGAAAATCGATCACGCGCACCGCCGCTCCCGTCGTCACGCCGCCCGCAGGCCCGCCAAGGAGGTTGTTTCACCGTCCATTTTGGCTAAGTCCTCTCAATGCCTTCCCCGCATCTCTATCTGGTCGATGGCTCGAGCTACATCTTCCGCGCCTATCACCGCTTGCCGCCCCTGACCAACCGCCACGGCCTCAACGT
>JAXDPA010000133.1:0-10320 GCA_034668685.1 Sphingomonadales bacterium
CGCTATCACCCGGACCATAATGGCGGCGACCGCGATCACGAAAAGGCGCTCCAGGCGGTGATCCAGGCCTACACCCAATTGAAGTCGCGGCCGGCCTTTGCGTAATGGCCCGTCCTTCGATACGGGCCTTCGCCAGGCTCAGTCCCTACTCAGGATGAGCGGAAGGCGATAAGGAACCGCTCATCCTGAGTAGCTGCTGAGCGAAGTCGAAGCAGCGTATCGAAGGACCAGTTTCAGAAAGCGAGCGATGACCGATCTTCCAAACGCCAACCCCGCCAGCCGCGGCGCCGTCGTCATGGACTCGCCCGACAAGGTCGTGAAGGTGCGCGAATTGTTCGGGATCGACACCGACATGGAGATCCCCGCTTTCTCGGAGGCCGATGAGCGGGTGCCCGACCTCGATCCCGCCTACGTCTTCGATCCCGACACCACGCTCGCCATCTGCGCCGGCTTCTCGAAGAACCGCCGGGTGATGGTCCAGGGCTATCACGGCACCGGCAAGTCGACCCATATCGAGCAGGTCGCCGCCCGCCTCAACTGGCCGCTCATCCGGATCAACCTCGACGCCCATATCAGCCGGATCGACCTGATCGGCCGCGACGCCATCGTGCTTCGCGACGGCCAGCAGGTCACCGAGTTCCGCGAAGGCCTGCTCCCCTGGGCGCTGCAGACCCCGACGGCCCTTGTGTTCGACGAATATGACGCCGGCCGCCCGGACGTGATGTTCGTCATCCAGCGGGTGCTCGAGACGGAAGGGAAGCTGACCCTGCTCGACCAGAACCGGGTCATCCGCCCCCACCCCTATTTCCGGCTGTTCGCGACCACCAACACGGTCGGCCTCGGAGACACGACCGGCCTCTATCACGGCACCCAGCAGATCAATCAGGGCCAGATGGACCGCTGGAACATCGTCGTGACCCTGAACTATCTCCCCGCCGCGACCGAGGCCCGGATCGTCCTCGCCAAGTCGGGCGAGTACGATCACGAGGGCGGCCGCGAGGAGGTCGACCGGATGATCAAGGTCGCCGACTTGACCCGCCAGGGCTTCATCGCCGGCGACATCTCGACCGTGATGAGCCCGCGCACCGTGATCAGCTGGGCCCAGAACGCGCTCATCTTCGGCGACGTCGGCTTCGCCTTCCGCCTGACCTTCCTCAACAAATGCGACGAGGCCGAGCGCCCGCTCGTCGCCGAATATTACCAGCGCGTCTTCGGCAAGGACCTGCCCGAGAGCGTCGTGGGGGCGGGGTGACCGCCAACCCCTCTCCCTGTAGGGGAGAGGGAGGGGCCCGCACCGCGAAGCGGTGTGGGAGGGTGAGGGCACGGTCCTTCGCCCGTCGCCCGTGCCCTCACCCCCCCATTGCTGGCGCAATGGGTCCCCCCCTCTCCGCTGCAGGGAGAGGGTAAGTGGACAAGGACAACCCCCTCGAGGCCTTCCGCCAGGTGCTGACCGGGGCGGCCCGGGCGATCGCCCGGGAGCCGGAGCTGGAGCTCGCCTACACCGCCGAGCAGCCGTCGGCGCAGGGGAAGAGCGTCAAGGTGCCGATGCCGGGGCGGACCCTGCCGGAGCGCGAGGTGGCCGAGGCTCGGGGCTATGCCGACGCGGCGGCTCTGAAGCTGCGGCACCACGATGCCGCGCTCCACGCCCGCGCCGCCCCCGCCGACGAGATCGCCCGGGCGGTGTTCGACGCCGCCGAGCAGGCGCGGGTCGAGGCGCTCGGCGCCCGGTCGATGGCCGGGGTGCGCGCCAACCTTGCCCGCGCGGTCGAGATGCGGATGCGGACCGATCCGATCACGCGGGCCCGAAGCCGCGCCGAAGTCCCGCTCGGCACGGCGGTCGGGCTGGTCGTGCGCGAGCGGCTGACCGGGGAGGCGCCGCCCGAGGCGGCCCGCGCCGGGCTCGATTTCGTCGCCGGCTGGATCGAGGAGAAAGCCGGCGCGGACCTCGACGCCCTCGGCCTCGCCATCGACGACCAGGCCGCCTTCGCCGCGCTCGCCACCCGCCTGCTCAAGGACCTCGAGCTGGTCGAGGGCGACCTCGTGCCCGACCCGGACGAGGGCGAGCAGGGCGAGGGCGGCGACGAATCGGAGGGCGAGGAGTCCGACAAGGACAGCGACGAGGACAGCGAAGGCGGCGACAGCGACGCCGAGCTCCGGGTCGAGCAGGGCGAGAGCGCCGAGGACGAAGCCGAAGGCGAATATGACGACCAGGAGCTGGGCGAGGCCGACGACGGCCTCGGCGACGAGGGCGAGGAGGGCATGATGCCCGTCCGCCCCAACCGCCCGCTCTCCGACCTGCCGCCGCAATTCGACTATCGCATCTTCACCACCAAATATGACGAGGTGATCGAGGCCTCCGAGCTTTGCGACGAGCAGGAATTGGGGCGCCTCCGCGCCTATCTCGACCAGCAGCTCACGCACCTCCAGGGCGCGGTCACCAAGCTCGCCAACCGCCTCCAGCGGCGGCTGATGGCGCAGCAGTCGCGAAGCTGGGATTTCGACCAGGAGGAGGGGCTGCTCGACGCCGCCCGTCTCGCCCGGGTCGTCGTCAACCCGGCCCATTCGCTCTCCTACAAGGTCGAGCGCGACACCGAGTTCAGGGACACGGTCGTCAGCCTTTTGATCGACAATTCGGGCTCGATGCGCGGGCGGCCGATCTCGATCGCCGCCATCTCCGCCGACATCCTCGCCCGGACGCTCGAGCGCTGCGGGGTCAAGGTGGAGATCCTCGGCTTCACCACCCGCGCCTGGAAGGGCGGCCAGTCGCGCGAATTGTGGCTGAGCCAGGGCCGCCCGCCGCACCCCGGTCGCCTCAACGACCTCCGCCACATCGTCTACAAGAGCGCCGACGAGCCGTGGCGGCGGGCGCGCAAGAGCCTCGGCCTGATGATGCGCGAGGGCCTGCTCAAGGAGAATATCGACGGCGAGGCCCTGCTTTGGGCCCACAACCGGCTGATCGGCCGGCCCGAGGAGCGGCGAATCCTGATGGTCATCTCCGACGGCGCGCCGGTCGACGATTCGACCCTCAGCGTGAACTCGGGCACCTATCTCGAGCGCCATCTGCGCCAGGTGATCGGCTGGATCGAGGCGCGCTCGCCGGTCGAATTGGTCGCGATCGGAATCGGCCACGACGTCACCCGCTATTACAGCCGCGCCGTCACCATCATGGACGCCGAGCAGCTGGGCGGGACGATGATCGAGCAGCTCGCCGGTCTTTTCGATCAGGATTGAGCCCCACGCCCTTTGCGCGGCCCGGTCGTTTGTGGCAGTCCGCGCGGCTCACCCGGGGGACGGCGCGTGCATCAGGTCGGCGGAGACGGTTCCGCTTTTTTCGAGCCCAGGCGGCAACGATCGCTCGGCTCGCATCATCTCGAATCGCGCTGGCTGCAGCGCTTCCGGCGCCATGTCTGGAGCCGTTTCCCGAGGCCGGTCCGCCAAGCGATCCTCGCGCGCCTGCTCGCCGACCGGCAGGGCCCGGTGGCCGTCGGCGCGGCGGCGGCCGAGCCCGTTTCCGTGGTCGGCCTGCTGTCGACCGCCACCGGGATCGGCGAGGGCGGCCGCCTCGCCGGGCGCGCTTTGGCCGCGCTCGGCTACGACGTGCGCGGCGTCGACGTCTCGCCGCTGCTGAGCGGCACGCCGCACCCCGAGCGCCGCGCCCCACGGCTCGAGCCGGGGCGGGGAACGGCGATCCTCCATTTCAATCCCGATCATCTCCCGGCGATCATCACCCTGCTCGGGCGGGGACGGCTGCGCGGCAAGCGGATCGTCGGCTATTGGGCGTGGGAGCTGCCGCGCATTCCGGGGCGCTGGCTGCCCGCGCTCGCCGAGGTCGACGAGATCTGGACCCCGACCCGCTTCGTCGCCGACGCGGTTCGGCCGTTCACGGACAAGCCAGTGCGGGTGGTTCCGCACCCGGTCGCGCTCGGAAGGGTGGGGACCAGGCGGCGCGGCGACTTCGGCTTGGAGGGCCGGTTCGTTGCGCTCGCCATGTTCAGCTTCGCCTCCTCCGCGCCGCGAAAGAACCCGGTAGCCGCGGTCGAAGCCTTCCGACGCGCGTTCGGCGACGACCCGGGCCGGCTCCTGGTGCTCAAGGTCTCCGACGGCGACGACCATCCCGAGGACATGGCCGAGCTGGAAGCCGCCATCGCCGGGGCGGCCAACGTCCGGATCGAGGAGCGGCGCTTCGGCGAGCAGGACCGGCTCGACCTCATCGCCAGCGCCGACGCCTTGCTCTCGCTCCACCGCTCGGAAGGCTTCGGCCTCGTCATGGCCGAAGCGATGCTCGCAGGCGTGCCGGTGGTCGCGACGGGATGGTCGGGCAACATGGACTTCATGGACGAGACAAGCGCCCTTCTCGTCCCCTTCCGGATGGTCGAGGCTGCTGACCGCAACGGAGTGTACGGACAGAACGAGCATTGGGCCGATCCCGACGTCGATGCCGCGGCGGAGCATCTGCGGGCGCTGGCGGAGCGGCCGGCCGGGTTCGAGGCGATGCGGACGGCGGCGCGGGCGATGGCGCAGGAGCGGCTCGGCCTCGAAGCGGCGCGACGGCTCATCGGGGATGCGATTGCCGTGCCGGCCGCCGCGGCTTCCGCGGGCGCGAGGAGATGAGGGCCGCTTCGCCGCTCGCAGCCGCGCTGCGCGATCTGGCCGACGGGGCGCGGCAATGGCCGCAATGGTTCACGCTCGGCAATCTCGAGATCAAGCTGCGCTTCCGACGCACCGGGCTCGGCCCGGTGTGGACCAGCCTTTCGTTCGCGATCCTCGTCGCGGCGCTCGGGGCTGTTTACGCGCGAGTCCTCGGCCTCGCGGTGCGGGATTACCTGCCGTACCTCGCCCTCGGCCTGTTCGTCTGGACCTTCCTCTCGACGGTGCTGCTCGAAGCGTGCGACGTGTTCGGCCAGGCGGCCCACACCCTGAAACAGCTCAACGTACCGAAGAGCGCCTTTCTCTACCGCCTGCTGTGGCGCAACCTCGTTCTGCTCGCCTTCAACGCGCTCGTCGTCGCTATCGTCCTGCTCGCCTGTCGCACGCGCCCGTCCGCGACCGCGCTCCTGGCGCTGCCCGGCCTCGCGCTGCTTATCGTGAACCTGTTCTGGATCGCCTTCCTGCTGGCGCTCGCCGGCGCGCGCTTCTGGGCGGTGGGTCGCGGCGTCCAGGCCGCCCTGCCGATCGCCATGCTCGTCACCCCCATCCTGTGGAGGCCGAGCCTTCCGGGGCTGCGCGCGCTGGCCCAGGCCAACCCGATCTACCACGCGGTCGAGCTGGTTCGGGGGCCGCTGCTCGGCCGCGCCCCGCCGATCGCAATCTGGGTCGCGGCCGCCTTTACCGCGCTTGCCGGCGTCACCCTCGCCTTTGCCGCGCTTGCGCGGTGGCGGGGCCGAATCGCCTATTGGTTATGACGATGGCGGCGATCGAACTTCGCGACGTAACGGTCCGCTTCCCCGTCTACGGTTCCGAGGCGTCTCCCACCGCCGGGTCCGGAGCCGTGGGCGGGGTCATCGGCCGAGCACGACGCGGACCCGTCTACGTCGAAGCCCTGCGCAGCGTCTCGCTGCGCCTCGACCGGGGCGACCGGGTCGGGCTCGTCGGCCACAACGGCTGCGGCAAGAGCACGCTGCTTCGAGTCATGGCGGGCGTCTACGCGCCCTGCCTCGGCAGCGTCCACGTGCGGGGACGGGTGCTTTCGCTATTCGAGCCGATGCTCGGCATGAGCCTCGATTGCAGCGGCCGCGACAATATCGTGCTGCGCGCGATCTACATGGGCCTGACGCCGCGCGACGCGCTCGTGCGCATGGACGAGATCGCCGAGTTCAGCGAGCTGGGCGATTATCTCGACCTGCCGCTGAAAACCTACTCGCTGGGAATGCAGGTCCGCCTGGCCTTCGCCGTCGTCACGGCCTTCGACGCCGAGGTGCTCCTGCTCGACGAGCAGCTCGTCGCGGGGGATGCCGCCTTCGCGGAAAAGGCGGAACGACGGCTGAAGGCATTCCTCGACCGGGCGGGCATCGTCGTCCAGGCTTCCCACTCGGAGCGGCTGATCCGCGAAACGTGCGACCGCGTCGTCTTGCTGGAGCACGGACGGGTCTCGCTGGTGGGTACGCCTGACGAAGTCTTCGAGCGCTACCGCGCCGGGGCTGGAGCCACCTATGCCGGCTGACGCAATCCACTTCGCCCGCCGCGCGCGAGGCTCGCTCCGGCGGCTCCTCGTCGGCCCTGCCCTGCCTTCGGCCGATCCGCCGTGCGTCCTGGCGCTGGAGGATATTGCGGCGCAGCCTCGCGAGCGCGTCGAGGCGACCTCGCGCGCCCTCGCCAGCCCCGTCTACCTGGGAGACGGTATCGGACTTTGCCGAGTGCTCACGCGGTACAAATTCTTCGTGTCGACCCGGGACATCGGCTTCGGCGCCAACGTGCTGCTCGACGGCTATTGGGAAATCTGGCTCAGCCAGTTCATCGCCCGCACGGTCAGGCGAGGGACCACGGTGATCGATGTCGGCGCGAACTACGGCTACCATGCGCTGCTCCTGGCGGATCTCGCCGGTCCCTCGGGACGCTTGTGGGCCGTGGAGCCGAATCCGGACGTGGCTCGGCTGCTGCGCCGTTCGCTGGACCTCAACGGCTTCGGCCAGCGCAGCCATGTGTGCGAATTTGCGCTCGGGGCGGCCGAGGGCACGGCGATTCTGGCCATTCCCCCGGGCGAACCGAAGAATGGTTCGACCGTCGCCGGCGAAGGCGGAGAGGACTGGGAACGGCGCGAGGTCCAGGTTCGTCCGCTCGACGCGCTCGTCGCCGGTGCCGGGCCGATCGGCTTCATCAAGATCGACGCCGAGGGCGCCGAGGAGGCGATCATCGAGGGCATGGCGGACACCTTGGCGGCGCGGCCTCCGATGGTCCTCGAATTCAACGCCGCCCGCTACGCCGATCCAGGGGCTTTCCTGGAGCGGCTGCTGCGGGTCTACGGACGAATCGCGCATGTCGGCTATGACGGACGCGCCGAGGGCGTGAGCCCGCAGCGGGTGCTCACGGAGCATTTCGGCGAGGACTGGCTCCTCGTTTTCGGTGTCGCATGAGCGGGGCTCCGCCTCCGATCGCCGGTGCCCGGGGCTCCTTTCTCCCGCAGATCGAATCGCTGCGCGGCTACATGGCGCTTGCCGTCGCCTATACCCACTGCATCATCGCGCTTCTCTACAGCGTCGTTCCGCCCGTCCAGGCGGGCGACCGGTTCGTCTGGAACGGGATCGTCGTCCCGCTTGCGGTGCTGCTCAACGGGCGCGCCGCCGTGATCGTCTTCTTCGTGATCAGCGGCCTCGTGCTGAGCCTGGCGCTCGACCACGCGTGCGAGCGCCTCACTGCGCGCAGCTGGTGCGTGTTTGCGTGGCGAAGGGCCTTGCGCATCTACCCCGCGCACCTCGCGGCGCTCGGGCTGTTCGTCCCGATAGCCTATCTCTTGATCTTCCGGGTGCCGGTGATCGAGCCCGAGCGGCTGGCGGCCAACCACGCCATGCACAAGGCCTGGATCGACGGCTTCGTCTATGGCCGTTTCATTCCGGTCGAGCTGGTCAAGACCGGCATCCTCTACGACAATTTCTACAACCCGGTGACCTGGACTCTGCAGGTCGAGATATTGGGATCTTTGTTCCTCCCGCTCTTCGCCCTGCTCTCCCGCCCGGGCCGGCTGGGGCGCGACCTCGCTTTGCTGGCTCTGCTGATCCTCGCCGCGGCCTTGCTCGTCGACGCGAACAAGCGGCCGGATCTCTTTCCCTCCTACCTTCCGGCCTTCTACCTTGGCTGCATGGCGCGGACGCACGGGCGCCGGTGGTGCTCGGCCCTGGGCGAGAATCGCCGCCTCCAGCTGGGCTGGCTGCTCGGCGTCGTGACGTTGATGGCCCTGCCGGCCTGGTTCGTGCCGATCGGCGTGCACGCGCTTCCCGCCATCCTCGCCATGACGCTCGGCGCGTTCGGCACGGTGACTCTGCTCGCCTGGTCCCGGCCCGCCGGGGTGAGCGGCTTCCTGCTGCGGCCGGCGTCGCGCTGGATCGGGCGCCTGTCTTATTCCTTCTACCTTTGGCACGATCTGGTGCTCTTCGCCTACATCCGCCTCCTCCTGGCGCTGGTGCCGCCCGACCTTTTGTCGCACTCCACGCTCGCCGTCCTTTGCCTCACCCTGATCGTCACTATCCCGCTCGCCTTCGTGCCCGCATACTTCTCCTGGGCGCTGGTCGAGGTCCCGTTCGTCGCCTTCGGGAAACGCTGGGCGCGTCGGGCGCCGACGCGGCCTGCGCCGGCGGAGCCGGACAGCCGAGAGGCGCTGCAATGTCCGTGAAGTCGGCGATGAGGGCTGCCGCGCGGCGGCTGGTGCTCTCGCTGGTGCCCGAGGGCAGTGCGGCGAGCCGCGCCGAGCTGACGGCCCTTGCCGACAGGCTCGGGGTCATGGAGCTGAACGTGAAGGCCTTCGGCTACGAGCTCGCCCGCCGCCTCACCGAGGCCTTGCCCGTGCCCCCCCGAACCGAGCCGCGGCACGTCGGCCTGCGTTGGAAGCCCTCCACTCAGGACGACATCGAGAGCGCGTGGGCGCGGCACTGGATCGCCGAGCTCGGTACGCCGATCATCTACCACCGCAAGATCTGGGAGCTTGCCTATGTCCTCCAGGCAATCTGGGAGGGGGGACATATCGCACCGGGAGCAAGAGGCCTCGGCTTCGGCTGCGGAGTGGAGCCGATCGCCAGCTATCTCGCCTCACAGGGGGTCG
The DNA here is from genome assembly GCA_034668685.1 of Sphingomonadales bacterium. Lineage (GTDB taxonomy): Bacteria > Pseudomonadota > Alphaproteobacteria > Sphingomonadales > Sphingomonadaceae > Allosphingosinicella. The sequence goes on from JAXDPA010000133.1 coordinate 8,750, forward strand.
CGGCGACCGTCACCGACCAGCCGCAGGAGCGCGCGCGCGCGGCAGGCTGGGTAGCGACCAACCAGCATGCCGGCGCGCTCGACCAGGCCTTCCACCCGCATCTCGTCGAGCGCGCCGAGTTCGACCGGCTGGTCCGCTGGGAAGCCGTCGACATGAACGCCATTCCTCCCTCGCTGCGCGGATATGATTTCTGCTGGTCTATCTGCGCGATGGAGCATCTCGGCTCGATCGATAAGGGCCTCGCCTTCGTCGAGCGGGCGATGGAGGTCCTGCGCCCCGGCGGATTGGCCGTCCACACCACCGAATTCGACATCCGCCCCGACGGACCGACCTGGGACAATGCCGGCACCGTCCTCTTCCAGCGCGCCCATCTCGAGCGGCTCGCCTCACGCCTTCGCTCGGCGGGTCACCGGGTGGCGGAGCTCGATTTCGACATCGGCGACAAGCCGCTCGATCGCTTCATCGATGTTCCGCCCTGGACTCACGAGATGCCGGCCGAGCTCGCCCGCTGGATGGGGGAGCCGCTCCACCTCAAGATCGCGATCGGCGGCTTCGTGATGACCTGCTTCGGCCTCATCGCCGTGAAGGGTGGCGACGTGAGCGCGGCGGCGGGGCCTTTGCAGGGACCCTGAAAAAGACTTGGGGCCGGCGCCCCCCTCGGGAAGCGCCGGCCCCGCCCTCGTTACACTACGGGAGGGTACGCAAAGCTTTTAGCGGTCGCGGCAGCTCGACTTGTCGATCGCGTTGCCGGCGAGAGCGCCGATCGCGCCGCCGAGGATCGTTCCGGTCGTGCCGCTGTGGCGGTAATCGCGGGTGGCGGCCCGGCCGAGCAGGGCGCCGGCGACTCCGCCGACGATCGTGCCGGTGGTGCCGCTGCAGCGGCGGCTGCGATAGCGGTTGGAATCGTTGTAATAGCCGCCATTATAGCCGCGATTCGCGTAGTAATCGTTGCCGTAATAGCTGCCATAGCCCTGGTTGTAGTAACCGGCGTGGGCACTGTTGTTGTAATAGCCATAGGCGCGGCCGTTCGGATGCGCGTCGGCGGCGGTCGGGATCGCCATTGCGGCGGTCGCTGCGGCGACGGCGGCGAGGCTTACTTTCCTGATCATTTCAAAACTCCTTCCGGGCCGGCCGATTCGACCTACTGGGCCCTGGTTCATGCTTGTCTTTTGCCACGAGTCGCTTGAGCCGGTCCTGAACGCCCGTGTCAGGCGAGGTTCAGGCGCCCAGGGGTGCCGGAAGGCGCCGCCGCGGGCTAAAGCGGCATCGCCGACATGCGCATCCTCTTCGCCCTCTTCGCCTGGCTGACTTTGGCCACGTTCGCGCCGCGGCGCCCGCACCCGCCGGAGCCGCTGCCGGAGGTGACACTCGTCCGCTATCAGCCCATCGCGCTGGACGTCACCAATCCCGGCCGCACCCGCCTGGGACCGCTGCATTTCCTCGGCGGCTGGCGCCTGACCAGCAACAACTGGCGCTTCGGCGGCCTGTCGTCGCTCCATGTCGAGGGCGGCGAGGCGCTGGCGTTCAGCGATTCGGGCTGGCGGGTCCGCTTCCCGCTGCCGCGCGGCGCC
>JAXDPA010000134.1:0-32822 GCA_034668685.1 Sphingomonadales bacterium
TCCGGCGTGTTTGCCTTGACGGCCGCCTTGTCCCAGCATTTCTCAAACGACTTTGCCGTCTTTTCCTTAAAGTCAGCGCCCATCACTTCCCCCCGTGAACATAGGTTTGTACGTTTTCGCTCGCCCATGCGACTCTTCACATACCAAGCCTAGGCTGGACAGTGAGGCGAGTCGATTATTCCAAGCTGTCGCTTTGACCTGATTCCCCTCGAGTTCCATCAGTTTGGCGGCGGTCGTCTCGCCGTGCGCATTCACTAGGTCAAAAGTGAACTTTTGCATCGGATCTAGCTTGCCTACATGTCGGCAGCGAAGAACATTCTCGTTCTCATCGACCGTGCAGGTCATCAAAACATCACCCCGGGAATGCACCAGTTCTACCAACTCATCGATCACGTCGGCGATCGCGTTGGCGATGGCAGGATAAAAGTTCGACTTGCGGCTACGCACAAAGGTACGAAACGCTAGGACTGACTCACGTAGAAAGCTAGCTGTAGCGACCTGCACATCCTGGAAATCTAAGAAGAAGGGTTCGGGGGACTCGGGCTCAGCCGGGAGCACTTCGACCAGCTTGACGTAGAGCTGTCGTCCGCTCGACGCGCCTGAGAGGATCGAATTTCCAGCCAATTGGGCGACATTCACTATCATGCTGCGCTCACTTATTCTCACGTGTTGCACATGAGATATATGATTCTCCGGAAAAGGCAAGCAGTATTTTTCGCGGTGACAGCACGCGCCTCCGCGCCTCCGCGCGAACCCACCCCTCCTCCCTTTCCCGCCCGCAACTACCCCTTGCGGGCGATGCCCTGTGGACAGAACAGCCCAAGAACCTTGCCCTGCGGACTGGGCGTCGCCCCGCGACCCATGGCCGAGATTGGCGCCCGGACGGGATGAAGCTAAGCTGCCGGCATGGCCGCTGCCGACAAGAACGGTCGAACCCGCCTCCCGCCACCGCCGGTTCTGGTCGTGATCGCCAGTCTGGTGCTGTTGGTTCCGCTCGCCGCGTGGGCAGAGGTCGGGTTGCACAGATGGTCCTATCGCTACTCCCCGGCGGCCGTCTTGATGGCCCCTTATTTCTGGGGCGTATTGCTGCTCCGGCTCGTGGGCGCGTTCGTTCTTGCCGCCCTGCTCTTTTTCGTCAGGAAACCCGCGAGCGTCTGGATGGCGGTGACGAGCCTGTGGCTCGCAGGCCCTCCGTTCCAACTGCTTCTCATCGGCATCGAGATGTTGGTGCTCACGGGCGGCCACCAATCCGTGCCGCCTCATCCAAGCCAGGTCCTGGTGCGGTCGAGCATCGGCCCAGCCGTCGTGACCTTGTGCCTGCTCGCGTTCCGGTCGTCCCGCCGAGCCTACGGGCTGTCATCCGGCACGTCTCGTTAGTCCGGTCAGGCAACCGCCGCCAAGGTCCTTGAAACCCGTCGCCTCCGCGCAAACCCACCCCTTACCTACCCCCCGGCCGCAAGTACCACTTGCGGACGCGCTCCCTTGCCGCCCGGAGTCGCCGCCGCCTATACCGCTGCGGTATGTCGGACCTGTTCGCGTCCACCGCCGCCCCGTCCGCCGAATAGGACGCCACCTCGATCGCGATACCGCCCTAAGGCGCCGCCACCTTGACATCCGTGACGCCCGCCGCCGCCCGCGCCAGCTTGCGATCGAAGCTCATGAACGCGGAGCAGCCTGACGCCCGGCCAAGATGGAGCGCGTCCGCGAAGTCGGGGCCCTGATCGGACCAGTCGAACGCCCGTGCGGCGAGCTGCGGGTCCTCGAGGGTGACGCCGGGCAGACCGGCAAAATTCCGCAGCGCCCCGATCAGATCACCGCCCGCGAAGCCGTAGGCGCTGCGCAGCACCCATTCGGTTTCGAGCAGCACCGATGTCGCCACGAAGATATCGCCGCCCCCGACCAGCTTGCGCGCCCTGGCCGCATGAGCGGGATCGTCGTCGGTCAGGAACCGGACGATGACGTTGGTGTCAATCGCGCGCACGCCGCCGCGCCTCCGCCGCGACCGCCGCGTCCATCTCTTCGATCGTCTTCACCTTGCCTGCGAATCGCAGGGAGCCGAACACGGCATCGATCTCGGTCGGCGCGAACAAGGGAGCGGCCTTGAGCAGCACGCCCTCCTCGGTGTCCTCGACGGTCAGCCGCGTGCCCGCCTCCCAGCGCCGCTGCTGGCGAACCGCTTTCGGCAGGATCACCTGCCCCTTGGTCGAAACCGTCGTCGTCAGCCGCTCCGCCCGGGCCATTGCACGCTCCTTTGGTAAGACGAAGGTAAGATAGTGCTTCTTTGGGCCGCCAGCAAGTCTTTTCCCCCTATCTCCGTCCCCTCCGCGCCTCCGCGCCTCCGCGCCTCCGCGCGAACCCACCCTTCCCCCTTCCCCCCAACCCGCCTGTGGATAGAACAGCCCAAGAACCTTGCCCCGCTGAATCCAGCGCGCCTATACCGCTGCGGTATGTCAGACCTGTTCGCGTCAACCGCCGCCCCTTCCGCCGAATATGACGCCACCTCGATCGAGGTGCTCGAGGGGCTGGAGCCGGTGCGGCGGCGGCCGGGCATGTATATCGGCGGGGTCGACGAAAGGGCGCTCCACCATCTCGCCGCCGAGGTGCTCGACAATGCGATGGACGAGGCGGTGGCGGGCTATGCGACCCGGATCGAGATGGCCTTGGAGAAAGGCAACCGCCTTACAATCACCGACAATGGCCGCGGCATCCCGATCGACGAGCATCCCAAATTTCCCGGCAAGCACGCGCTCGAGGTGATCCTCACCAAGCTCCATTCCGGCGGCAAATTCTCGAACAAGGCCTATGCGACCTCGGGCGGGCTTCACGGCGTGGGGGTCAGCGTGGTCAACGCCTTGTCGGTCGAGACGGTGGTCGAGGTCGCCCGCAACAAGGAACTCTATCGCCAGACCTTCTCGCGCGGCGAGCCGACCTCCGCGCTCGAGAAGCTCGGGCCGACCCCCAACCGGCGCGGCACCAGCGTCGCCTTCCAGCCCGACCCGGAGATTTTCGGCGCCGACGCGCGGTTCAGCCCGGCGCGGCTCTACAAGCTCGCCCGCTCCAAGGCCTATCTGTTCGCCGGGGTCGAGATACGCTGGCGCTGCGACCCCTCGCTCGCCTCCGAGGGCGTGCCCGCGGAAGCCGTGTTCCAGTTCCCCGGCGGGCTCGCCGACCATCTTCGCGAGCAGATCGCCGAGCGGAGCTGCGCCACCGCCGATTTCTTCCGCGGGCGGCAGGATTTCCCGGAAGGCCAGGGCATGGTCGAATGGGCGGCGGCCTGGCCTTTGTGGAGCGAGGGCGGCTCCTCTTATTATTGCAACACCATCCCGACCCCCGACGGGGGGACCCACGAGCAGGGCATCCGGGCGGCGCTGACCCGGGGCATGCGGGCGTTCGCCGAGCTGGTCGGGCAGGCGAAGAAGGCGAAGGACCTCCAGGCCGAGGACGTGGTCGGCGGGGCGGAGATCATGCTGTCTTTGTTCATCCGCGATCCCCAGTTCCAGAGCCAGACCAAGGACCGGCTGACCAGCCCGGACGCGGCGCGGCTGGTCGAGGCGGCGATCCGCGACCATTTCGACCATTTCCTCGCCGACAATATGGAGCGGGGGCGGGCGCTTCTCGGCTTCGTGCTCGACCGGATGGACGAGAGGCTGAAGCGGCGGGCGGAGCGGGAGATCAAGCGCAAGACGGCGACGTCGGGGCGCAAGCTGCGGCTCCCCGGCAAGCTCACCGACTGCGCCAACGACGATCCGGCGGGCACCGAATTGTTCATCGTCGAGGGCGACAGCGCCGGCGGCTCGGCCAAGCAGGCGCGCGACCGCAAGACCCAGGCGATCCTTCCCATCCGCGGCAAGATCCTGAACGTCGCCTCCGCGTCCGCCGACAAGATCCGGGGCAACCAGGAGATCGCCGACCTCATCCTCGCCCTGGGCTGCGGCACCCGCGAGCGCTGCGACGTCGCCCAATTGCGCTACGACCGCATCGTCATCATGACCGACGCCGACGTCGACGGCGCCCACATCGCCACCCTCCTCATGACCTTCTTCTTTAATGAAATGAGTAAGTTAGTCGAAGCTGGAGCGCTCTACCTCGCCCAGCCGCCGCTCTACCGCCTGTCGGCCGGCGGCATTGTCGCCTATGCCCGCGACGACGTCCACCGGGGGGAGCTCGAGGCGAGCCTGTTCAAGGGCAAGAAGGTCGAGGTCAGCCGCTTCAAGGGCCTCGGCGAGATGAACCCTTCGCAGCTTCGCGAGACCACCATGGACCCGAAGACCCGCGCCCTGATCCGGGTCACCCTGCCGCCCGACTATCAGCAGCAGCACCCCGTCCGAGACCTCGTCGACCGGCTGATGGGTAGAAATCCGGAGCATAGATTCGCCTTCATCCAGAGCCACGCCGCCGAGGTCGACGAGGAGGAGATCGACGCATGAACCGGGTTTCGACGGCGTTGCTCGCCGTGGCACTGACGGCCTGCTCGTCGCAGGGCGCCGCCGGGCAGCCGAGCGGCGAGGCGGTGTTCCGCAAATGCGCGATCTGCCACCGCATCGAGGCGAACGCGCCGAACGGAATCGGCCCCAATCTCCACGGCGTCTTCGGCCGCAAGGCGGCGTCGCTTCCCAATTTCAACTATTCGCCGGCGATGCGGGGGACCGGCTTCACCTGGGATGCAAAGACGCTCGACCGCTACCTCGCCGCCCCGCAAAAGGTCGTCCCGGGCACGCGCATGACCTTCGGCGGCCTCCCCGACGCGGCCTCCCGCAAAGCCGTGATCGCCTACCTGAAAGCCAATTCAACTTCCCGATAGACCCTCTCGTCCGATCGTCTTACCCTCGTCCGGAGTGCGACCCGCGATGCGCTTCCTTCGATCCATTCTGTTCCTCCTCGCCTTCGCGGGTGTCGCGGCTCGTGCCGCCGAGCCCTCGCCGGACTTGCGGCAGCGCGCGGTCGAGCTGGTCGGCTGGATCAACGACCAGACCCCGCCCGACAGGCTCTTCGCGCCGAGCTTCCTCGCCGTCATCCCCGAAGCGCAGCTCAAGGGGGTCACCGCGCAATTGCGTGCCAGCTATGGGCCGGCGACGAGCATCGCATCGGTCGAGCCGACAAACGACTATGCCGCCACCGTCCGGATCGCCTTTGCCAAAGCCAATGTGAAGCTCGACTTCGCGATCGATCGAGCGCCGCCGCATCTGATCACGGGCCTGCTGTTCGGCGGCGCCGACTCGCCCGGCGAGACCGCCGCCTCCGTCGCGGCCGAGATCGGCGCTCTGTCCGGCGCAGTGTCGCTGGCGGCGGCCAATCTCGGCGACGGGCCGCCGCAGCTCCTCCTCGACCGTCGCACCGAGGAACCGATGGCGGTCGGCTCGGCGTTCAAATTGTGGGTGCTCGCCGAGTTGTCCCGCGAAGTGAAAGCGGGCGAGCGGCACTGGAACGACGTGGTGACCCTGGGTCGCCCGTCCTTGCCTTCCAGCCTGCTCAGGACCTGGCCCGCCGGCGCACCGGTGACTCTCCATACGCTCGCCGCGTTGATGATCTCGCAAAGCGACAACACGGCCGCCGACCGGCTCGTCGAGCTGCTCGGACGGGAGAAGATCGAGCGGCTGCTGCCGGCGCTCGGCGTCCGCGCCGCAGCGCGGGACGCCCCCCTCCTCCTCACCCGCGAGGTGGCGGTTCTGAAGGCCGCCCCCGCGCTGAGGCAGCGCTGGCTGGCGGCGGACGAGCCGCGGCGCCGCGCAATGCTGCCCGAAATAGGCCGGCAGGACCTCACCACGATCGATCTGAACCTTTTTTCCGGCCCTCCGATCGCCACCGGCGAAATCGAATGGTTCGCCTCGGCCGGCGACCTGCTGCGCACGCTCGACTGGCTCAGGCGCAACGCCGACCCGACGGCATTGTCGATCCTCGCGATCAATCCCGGTCTCGGCGCGGCGAGCCGGACCTATGCCTATGCCGGCTACAAAGGCGGTTCCGAGACGGGCGTGCTGAACCTCAGCTTTCTCCTCCGCCGCCGCGACGGACGCTGGCTGGCGCTGGTCGCGACCTGGAACGATCCCTCCGCAAAGCTCGACGAGAACCGATTGATGCTGCTGCTGAGCCGGCTTCTGCCGCTGCTCGATCGAGGCTGACTCACGCCCGGAAATCCGCTACGTTCCAGACGCTTCGAGGGAGATTCTCATGCGCGCTTCGTTATTTCTGGCTTCGGCCGCCCTGCTTCTCGCCACCGGTGCGTCGGCGACCACGGCGCCGACGCCGGCCGCCGAGGAGTCCACGGACAAGCCGATCATCGTGACCGGCACCTCGCTTCGCCAGACCGAGCGCAACCTCAGGGAATGCCTCGCCAGGCACTGCCCGCCCAACGAGGATATCGACGCCAGCCTCGCTCACGCCGAGAATCTGTTCGTCGCCGGCGACTACAAGCAGGCGCGCTCGACTACCCTCGCCTCGATCGACCGCAATTCGAAATTTGCCAAGCAATATCCGGTCGACGTCTCGGACCTCTACCGGGCCAACGGCCGCATCGCCGCCCATCTTGGCGAAGGCCATGATTTCGAATTCTCCACCGCCGAGATGCGGCGGATCCTGAGCGGCAGCTTCGGCCGCAAGGACCTTCGGGTGATCGGCGCCGAGCTCGAAGTCGCCTCGATGTATGCCGAGATGGGCCGGCTTGAGCGCGCCAAGCAGCTCTACAACGAGGCTGAGCGCGACGCCAAGGCGATCGGGCGGGAGGATCTGGCCGGAGTGATCCGAGTCCGCGTGGCCTGGCTTCACGAGCTGGCGGGCGAAAGCTGGCTGACCCGGCAGGCGCTCCAGAAGATCGCCGACGATCAGTCCCCGCCGAGCCGCACCGCCCGGTTGACGGCGCTCGTGCTTCTGGCGCGGCTCGACCGGCTGGAGAACAAGCCCGACAAGACGGACGCCTTGCTCGCCGAGCTGCGCACCCACCCGAGCAAGACCCCGGCTTTGCTCTTCTCGCCCCGCATCGACATGACCAGCCGAATGGTCGATCCGGCCGGCCAGACGATGACCCAGCTGACCCTGATGCCGACCGGCAATTTCGACAACACCTGGGTCGATATCGGCTTCTGGGTCACGTCGGACGGCAAGGTGAGCGACCCCGAGATCCTGCGCAGCCGCGGCGACACGGGCTGGGCCCAGCCGCTTCTTCGCTCGGTGGCCGGCAGGCTCTACTCGCCCATCTCCAACCCCGACGGCACCTACCGCGTCGAGCGCTACACCTGGACGTCGCTGTGGGAATATGACCATACCGGCACCCACATGCGGATGCGCTCGGCCGACGGCCGCATCGAGTTCCTCGACCTCACCGCCGAGCCGCAGACCGCGAGCCGGTAAGACGCCCTATGTTGGGATAAGGCCTGCTTTGTCATGCCGGACTTGATCCGGCGTCCACCTTTGCTCGGCACTTGAGCGACGGCAGAAAGGTGGATCCCGGATCAAGTCCGGGATGACGATCAGGGGCCGCTCGGCGGCGGCTATTCTACCGCCCGCTCGCCTCGCGGGATTGCTGGAGGGCCTTCAGATCTTCCTCGGCCTTGGCGCGGGCGAGACGGAGTTGCTCGACCCCCTCGCTCTCCTTCTCGCAGAACCCCTTCTGGGCTTCGTCGAGCGCTCCGGCGGCGTCGATGCAGCGGCCGAGCGCGACGTTGCGCGGCAGCAGGTCGAACGGGTCGCGCGAAGCGTCCTTGCGCTCCAGCGCCGGCTTCATCGCCTTGAAATAGGCGAGCCAGGCGCGCCGCAGCCGCGCCTCCTTCGCCGCCGGGCTCGCGTCGAGCGGCTCGGGCGCGGCGACGTCGAGACCCTTGAGCGGCACCTTGGCGAGACGCGCCTGCGCCTCGTCGAACTTGCCCAGCTCGCGCAGGGCGTCGATCGCCCGGCCCTCCATGCCGATCCAGTTGATGTCGTCGGGCCGCGGCGGGACCTTGGCCGAGGCCTCGGCAAGCTCGGCGAGGTAACGGGCGCGCAATTCGGGCCGGTCGTCCGCCTGCCAGCTCGCCTGCAGAAGCACCCAAAGATAATCCTCGGGCCCCAGGCCCATCGCCTTCATCAGCCAATAAGCGCGGTAATATTGGACGTCCTCCTTGCGCAGCGCCTGATAGGCGTCGGAGGCGACGATCGGCTCGAGCTTGGCCACTTCGTCCGGGTCGTAATCCTTGTAGAGGACGAGCCCGTTGGCCGGGCATTCGGGCAGCGGCGGCGGCACCACGCCATTGGTGTAGGGCTTGCCGTCCGGCCGCTCGCCGGAAACGGCGGCGGGCGCCGCGGGGCGGTACACGAAGGTGCCCCCGCCCACCGGGCAGGTCATCGGCCGCGCCGCCGGCACGGGCGCCGCCAAAGCGGCCGGTGCGGCGGCAAGCAAGGCGACGGGAAGGAGGCGCTTCATCGCTCCGCTCAGCTCGTCACTGCCGGGGCGACCAGGGGGAAGCGCGGGATCGCCGCCTCGAACACCCGCCCTTCGGCGCTCACCATGTGATAGACCCCCTCCATCCAGCCGGTCGGGGTGGCCAGCGGGCAGCCCGAGACATAGTCGAACGAGCCGCCCGGCTCGATGATCGGCTGCTCGCCGACCACACCTTCGCCGCGCACCTCGTGCTGGCCGCCGCGGCCGTCGGCGATCATCCACTCGCGGCTGATCAGCTGCACCGCGCCGCGGCCGCCATTCTCGATGCGGACGTGATAGGCCCAGAACCAGCGGCCCCGTCCCGGCTCCGACTGCTCGGGAAGGAAGCTGACCGAAACCCGGACGGTGACGTCGCCGGTCGTGCTGCTGTGTGGAAACAGGCTCTTCATGAGGGGCTTAACTCCACCCAAGCGGGCGCGGCGTCAACCGTCCGCCCGCTCGACCTTGAGGGTGCCCGCCGGGCAGGTGCCGATCACCTCGCGCGCCGGCACTTCCGGATCGAGCCAGGCCGCCCAGCGGTCCGGCCCGAGGACGGCGATCTGGCGCGAGTGATAGGGCGCGACATCGGGACCGGGCGGCGTGGTCAGCATGGCGAAGGCCTCGCCCACCTCCGGCGTGGAGCGCCATAGGCCGGCGATGCAGAACCAGGGCTCGCCGGCCAGGGTGAACAGCCATTTGTCCTTTCGCTTGTCCTTGCGCGGCTCGGCGGGCGTGGTGAATTCGTAGAAGCCGTCGGCCGGGATAAGGCAGCGTCCCGAGCCGAACTGGCGCCCTTCCCCTCGGAAATTGTAGACCGGCTTGCCGCCGGGGCCCGGCCACGACCAGCGCCGCTGGACGAGCTCCGCGCCCGCCGGCCCCCAGCGGACGATCGGCGCCCGGTCGGTGATCCGGATGTCCTCCCTCGGCTCGAGGTTCGGCAGACCTTCCGGGAAGGTGAGCGGGATGCCCATCTGCCGGAAGGCGGCCTCGAGCGTGGCGATGTCGAGCTTGTTGCGAAAGTCGTTGCACATGGCCACGCCGCCTAGCCGCCGTCCGCTTGACAGGAAAGACCGCTCCCCCGATATGCGCCGCTTCCCGGCACGAAGGCCCCTTCGTCTAGCGGTCCAGGACGTCGCCCTCTCACGGCGAAAACACGGGTTCGAGTCCCGTAGGGGTCACCAAGGCGCTGAAAAGTTACATCTTTTCAGAAAGTTGGCCGAAATCAGTAGCTTCCCAGCCGCCCGGTGGTACAAAAGGGTGGTACAAAATGGGATTGCGAATGCCCGGGCCAACGACCCATCCCAGATCGTCGAATCTCTGGTTCCGCATGGCGGTCCCGGAGCGATTGCGGGCGAAGGTCGGGAAGCGCGAGATCAAGATCTCGCTCGGCACGTCCGACCCCGGAGAGGCGAAGCTTCGACAGGCGCAGGAGCAGGCGCGGTGGCGCGCCCGCTTCCGCGACCTTGATCGCGACATCGAAGAGAAAGCCACCGCCCGCGCGCCGGAGATCGTCGACAGCTTCCTGGAAGCCATGGCCCGGCGCAACGGAACGATGGCGAACGTAATCTTTGGCCTCCAGAGCGTCATTACCATGCGGCTGTTCATCGCCTGGGGGCGCGATGAATTCGCCGATCGGCGGGCAGACCGCGCATTCGCCTTCATGCCCGGCCGGAATGCCTGGCGCGCTGCGGACTTCACGGCGATCGCGAATGTCATCCCTGCCGAGGATCGCGATCGGCTTCTCGCCCGCATCGACCTGCTTCACCGCCACAACGATACCCAGGGCGCCGGCTTCGCGGAGGCGATAGCCTATCTGCTACGCGCCCAAGCCTGGGACGTGGTTCGGATCGAAGTGATGATGATCGAGGACCATGCCGGTATCGAGATCGCGCGCGGCTCGACGCTCTTCACCGCAGTCGCCGAGCAGCTCCTCCGGCGGCTAGCGGCGACCCGACCGGACAGCGAGGAGCTGTTGCAACGCCTTGGGGAAGTGGCCGAGACCCCGCTCCGGAGCGCCTCGCCGCCTCCCCCTCAACCGGTGGAGGCAAGGGCGACGAAGGCGTCTCGCAAGGGGGCGAGACCCCTCTCGGCCGGCCTGGCACAATGGATCGAGCTTCGAAAGCCGCGGCCCCAGAGCGAGGTGGAAGCCCGGCGCGCCGTCAGCCGGTTCATCGAGCTGAACGGCGACCTGCCGATCGAGCGGATCACGCGGGACGACATCCTCGACTACCGGGACTTCATCACGCGCATGCCGCGCAACCTGAACCTCGAGAAACTGAAGCGGCAGGGCGTGCCGCTGCGGAAAGCGGTAGAAGCTACCCTCAAGAAGACGACGGACGAGCCAATCCCGACCCTCTCTTCGGGAGCCGTCAAGAAGGACGTCGGGGTCTTCGCCGCCATCCTGGGCCTGCTGAGAAACGAAGGCTGGATCAACGACAATGTCGCGGCCGGCGTCGCGATCGCCGGCTATTCGAAGACCCGCAGGGGTCAGCGGACGCCGCGTCTCCCGCTCCGGCCCTCGATGATGCAGACCCTGTTCGCGTCACCGCTGTTCACCGGTTGCGCGGGGCGGACCGACGCTGAGAGGGCGCGCCCGGGTAAAAAGGTTTATCAGGACGAACTCTACTGGAGCTTCCTGTTCGGAGCGACGGCCGGGCCGAGGCTCGAGGAAGTCGGCCAGATACGGCTCGACGATATCGAGGTTACAGAGCGCCCCGGCGAGGCGCCGCTCGTCGCCATCTACGTCACCGGCACCGGCGAGGGCGAGAGCATCAAGAACGAAGAGTCGGCGCGGGTCATAATCGTCCACCCGCGACTCCTCGACCTTGGTTTCCTCGATTACGCCCGACGCCGGCGAGAGGCCGGCGCCGTCCGCCTCTTCGAGCTCAAGCAGTCCGCCACGGGAAAATGGACGAAGGAGCTCAGCCGGCGGGTGAACCGCTATGTGGACCGGACGGTGACGGACGATCCCCGCTATGTCTTTCACTCGCTCCGCCACGAGTTCAAGGACCGTGCGGAGTGGACGATCTCGACCCGCGTTCACGACCGCATCACCGGCCATTCTCCCGGCACGGTGGGCGGGCGATACGGAGTGGGAGCCTCTATCGAGCTGATCGCCAGGGAATTGGAGAAGCTGGACCTCGCCTTCATAGATTGGCCCCGGCTGCAAAGAGCCGCCGCAAGGAGCGACCTCCGCCAGATGATGGATCTTGAGGAATAGCAGGCTTGCCGGTGCCGATGTGACAACATGCTGTCACATCGGCACCCTCTGACGCGACGAGCAGGTCAACCGGGTCGTCCGGCGTCACCCTCGGGATTTGATCTGGATATCAGCCACTGGAGGCGGAGGAGGACTCGGGTCGCGATCTCCACCTCCTCTGGGGTGAGTTCCGGCGCGATCGATGAAATCCACTCGATGTAGCGAGCTTCGTATTTCTCGAAGAGGCGGCGGCCCTCCGCCGTGATGGAAATGAGCGGCGCCTTCACATGATGTGGATTTCGGTGAAGCTCGATGACGCCGTCCCCGGCAAGACCGATGACGAGCCGTTGCACCGCCTGTCGCGAAACCGCCAGAACACGAGCAACCATCGGCACGGTGAGCGGTGCCGGTTGCTGCACGACGACGCGTAGCACGGTGAAGCGCGACACCGTCAAAGGCGAGCCGCCGAGGACAACATCCAAGCCAGCCGTCGCGTTGCCATTCGTACCGCGAACAGCGTCAAGGAGGGCGATCAGTGTGCGGGCTTTCGTCACCGGTCGTGATTGTCAGCTTGGCAAGCTGTTGCCAATGGTCGGCTGGTCAACGTCGAGGCGATGACAGCTGCACGGTCCGCTATGCGGTCGGGTAAAGGTGAAAACGAGGCGGCTCCGATACCGCTACTAGGGGCGGGCCGAGGTGACCGGGTTGCCTTTGCTTCTCCACTTGCGACCCGATCCCGAACCCAGGATACAATCCTTCGCCGGGCATCGGGGTGCGGGGCGTTCTTCCGCTCCGCCACCGCGAGACGGTGGAGCGTTGCACTTCGAACTGGTCACAGAATTCCTCGACGAGAACGCCGTAGTTTTCGACGGCTCTCCTTACGACGCCCGCGAAGGCTTCGACGTCGCGGTAGAGCTCGGCTTCGTCCGCAAGAACCTGGGCGAAGGACGCCCGGCCTTCCGCATCGGTCTCAATGAGCCGGCCTCTATTCGCGTCGTATCCATCAAAGTCCGAGATCGCGGTGCTCCGGAGTTGTCCCGGACATTGGATGCGTCATGCAACGATGAGCCGTGCCTATCATTACTCGATTTGAGCGACGCCCTTAAGGCTGTGACGGTCCTCGTCGTGCAACACCCCGAGCACTGCCCCGAAAAGCGCTCGAATCCAGGCATGGCCCTGAAGCGATTTACCGCCCCCGCTATCCGGTCCCGGGTGAGAGCGAGGTGGTCTGCAAGGCACGCGTCGCAAATCGGCATCGGCTGCCGCAAGGCGATGAGCGCGTTCAACTTTGCTGCCAGTCTCATCTGCCGCCCCCGACCGAGTGTGCAGGGCGTAGCAGCTGCAGCGGAAAAGCAAAGCCTTTTCAGCAACCTAAGATGCCGCCGGAAGCGCTGCCCTTCCCCGAAGCGGGCCAAGGGATTCTAGCCTTTTCCTGTGCCCCGATCCCGCCAGGCATCCACGAGCAAGGAGAAATTATCGTCCTCGCCGGCATCGGGGGTTGGGCCTTCGGCGGCCGAGTCGGAGTGAGCGTCCTTCGAGAAAGTGGGCGTGATTCCGATGCTGTGACCAGGCGGGTCGATAGATGGGCGAACCGCGTCCTGATGGCGCTGCGCCAGGAATTCGCGAAGGCGTTTCTCCACGACGGGCCGGTAGGCGTTCGAGCACAGCAGTCTCCGCTCAGCTTCCGAAATCTGACCGGCAAGGCCCCATTCCGGGGCGGCGAGGTCGAAATCGACCTTGTCTCGCCATGTCCTGTCCAGCGCGGCATCGAGCTCAGCGCGTTCCTCCGCGAGCCGTCGCTCGTCGTCCTTGCGGGCATCCTCCCGCTCCTCAGCGATTTCCCGAAGCCGCTCGGCCACGAGGTGGGAATGGATCGGCGACCTCAACAGCGCTCGCTCCTCGGCCGCCAGCTTCCGGTCAAGCTTCCACCCGCCCGCCTCGCCCGGTTCGAAGAGCAGGCCGTCCTTTCGGATGCGGTCGAGAAGATTTAGGACCCGCTGCCGCTCGTGGGCTTTCCTTGCGTCCTCCGCCCGGCACTGCTCCTCGGCCGCCGCCTTCACGCGGCACCTCTCGCCGGCGATTTGCTCCAGTCGCGCCTTCGCTTGGAGAATGTAGGCCGGTGTCCTGAGCAGCGCCCGATCTGAAACATTGATGCGGGGATCGAGTTTCCAATCGGCGGCGGCAAGGTCGAATTCCAGATTTTCCGAGCCTATCCGACCAAGCAAAGCGTCGAGACTTCTCCGTTGCTCAGCGGCTGCTTCGGCCCTCCGGCGCGATTCGTCTTCGATCTGTCTCAAGCGGTCCTTTGCCTGCTCGGCCTCGCGCCGGCGCCGCTCCAATATGTCGTCGAGACGGCGGTTGATCGCGGCCGCGTGGAAGCGGGAGGCGAGGCATGATCGCTCTCTCTCTGAGAGCTTCTCGTCGAAGCGCCAGCCCGAAGCGGTTTTGCCGAGATCGAGGCTATCGCGATCGATCTTGCCGATCGCCATGGTCGCGACCTGAAGTTCAGATTCGAGCTTGTCTTTCAGGGCCTGGACGATGTCCTTCTCGCCTGCCCAAGCCGCAGCGGCCGCGCGTAGGTGCAAGGGCAGCTTCGATGTATCGAGGGCGCCCTGCGTCGTGGCTGGAGCCGGGCTCGTGGCAATGACCTTCTCGCGCAGCTCGTTGTAGAGGCACCGCTGCTCCCGCCCAAGCGTCAGCAGCTTCTCCTGGACGAGCGGTCGCTTCCCGTGACGATCGAGAAACTGCGCGTGATTATCGCGGAGCGACGCTCGCGGCACGGTGCAGACGGCATTCACGTCGATCGAAATCCGGATGAAGCCGTCGCGAAGGAGAGGCTCGATCTCCTTCATCGCTTGTTCCTCGATGGCCATCGCCCGTTTCTCGAGCGACTCGGAAAGGCCCGACCAGCGTCGAGTGGCCTCGATTACGGGTTCGACATCCGGTGAAAAGCCGATGGGTAGAATCGAACCGTTCGGGGCGAAACCGACCTTCTCCAAAGCGGCGATCTCACTCAGCACCCGGCGACGCTCCTCCCTTTGCGAGGCGGCGAGCGACGCATAACGTTCCTGGACCCACTTGCCGTGCGCATCGGTGTCGACGAGGTCTGCGACGCCGCTGAAATTGATGTGCTCAGCCGCAATGAAGTAGCGGCCCTCGCGGGTGAGCACTTCCCAACGATTGTCCTTCGCTGCCGTCAGGAAGGCCTCGATCCAGCTCCTCTCCTCCGCGAGTTCGGCCGCGGCGGCCTCAGCGGCGGCCGCTTCGCGCTGGCGCTGTGCTTCGGCTTCGGCTTGCGCTGCCTTGGCGGTGAGCTCGCGCTGGAGCTCGGCGTCCGCCTCCTCTTCGCGACGCGCGGCTTCGTCGTTCGCGTCGCTCGTCCAGCGGCGGATCTCCGGGTGATCGCGATAGCGGCTCAACAGCGTTTGCACCGCCTGCGGCACCTTGCCGGGGACCTCGGCATTCACCAGCATCGCGAACATGAATGTCGGATGCTTTTTTCGGTACGCGCGAAGCCGCCCGATCTCGAGTTCCTGAATTTCAAAGCGTCGCCGCAAGAACGGGCCGACAAAGCATCCTTCGAGAAACGCGGCATCCGAAGGGTCCAGACCAAGCACGGTTCGTGGGCTCAGGATGCCATCGCGGTCGGCGATGATCGGCAGGTTGCCCGCCTTGATGGTTCCAAGGATGCGGTCCTTTCTGACCGCCCGCTCCTCGGGCGACAGGTCGTGGCTCGCCCTGGCTCGGGCAATTTCGATCTTCGAAGTGCCGCCTGGAACGAGAGGCTCGAACCTTCTCACAGTCGTTTCGACGGATGCCCGCAGATCATCCCGCCGCCGCCGCGCTTCCGCCAAGGGCGCCACATCCTCGTCTGCTGCACCCAGCCAGTCGAATGCCTCGATGCCGCGCTCGGCTATGTCCGGCCCGTATTTCGCCGCCGCTGACGCATCTCCGCGATCGATCGCGCGCACCAGCCGAACCGCGGCGGCCTTTGTCTTGAGGGCTCGCGACCGAACCATGTCCTCATAAAGGTCGACGCGAAGCAGAGCATGCTCAAGATCATCGAGCTGGGCGGAGTCTCCAATGAACGCTTCGAGCAATTTGGGAAGACCTTCGGCCAGCGCCAGTTCCGGGAAATCTTCGATATAGTCGGCAGCATGGCCGGCGAGGGCCTGCTGATGCACCCTCGCTTCAGCGATCCTCTGGTCCCTGCGTTTCCATTCGGCGCTCCAGTAGCGCTCGGCATTTCGAACGCAGGCCGGGACCGGCACTCCGGCCAGCGATGCTCTCGCCGCGCTGTTGTCGAGATGCTCAGCCGGCTCCTGATCGATGCCCATTTCGGCATAGGTGCGGGGGTCGTAGCGCGGGTATTTGCGGGCGCGGACGAGCGCGGCGTTGTTGACCTCGGCCCACATCTCTCGCAGCGCCGTGAGGTAAGCCTCGCCCGCTTGCTTGCGGGTCATTCCTTCCTTCCACCCGAGGACGACTTTCTTGCGCAACGGCTTGAAGCGTCCCGGACGCCCCGGGACCGGCGTTCGCATCTCCATGTCCCATTTGCCGAGGTCGGCGAGATATTCCGCGGGCCGGTCGTGGTAGATGACGTGCAGATGGTAGTTGCGCCGGTCGTTATCGTGATCGGGCTCGTGGATCACCGCTTCGAACATCGGCCCGAGGGCATTGAGGCTCTCGCAGAACTCCTTGACGATAAGGATGCGCTCGACGTCGTCGAGCTCGGCGGGCAGCTCCGCCACGAGCCGGTACTGGGTCCGTCCGCCGCGGGCCCTGGTGATATCAACGGCGCGCTCCGCGACCGGCGTCTCGGTCATTCTGGCTATCAGGTCGAACACTTCCTGGCAGGCCTCCTCGTCCACCCGGATGCCGTCACGCAGTAGCCTTTTATGTCGCCATGAAAGGGACCCCTCCGCCGCGGCGACGGCGGCCTCAACGACCGGTCGGGCCTCGGGAGGCAGGGCACTGCTCTCGGCGAGCGCTCGCCATGTGCTTCCGAACATCTCCTGCCACTCGACGCGCAATGTGCTGAGACCGGGCTTTCGCTCGGAGTCGTAAACTGCCGGCCAATAGGCCGCGACCACCTCGGGGTCGTGGTGGATGTTGGTGAAATAGCCGCGCTCGACACTCCACCAGAGGGTCCGCCTGGCCCCGCCCTCAGCTTCGGTGAGCGTCTCCGGAAGGGGCTCCAGCTTATCGGGCAGCAACCGCATGTAGGCGGCGAACATCGCGGACTCGCATCGAAGGGCATGCTTCTGGACGTAGTGGTGCTGTCCTGTCGCGGCGTCGCCGGCGACGAAGCGCGTCTTCGTCGAGCTCATGACCTTCGAGCCCCTTCTGGCCTTCGCCGAACTCGAGAGATCGAAATAGAAGCCCGTTCGCCCAAGAAGCGACCTGGGCCGCCCGCTTCCGGGGGAGGGAAAGGAGAAATCGGCGCCGATCCGCCAAGGGCTCCGGCGGCCCTTCTCGACCAGACCCTTCGTCTGATCCCGCGTTCGTTTAA
Source organism: Sphingomonadales bacterium (assembly GCA_034668685.1). Lineage (GTDB taxonomy): Bacteria > Pseudomonadota > Alphaproteobacteria > Sphingomonadales > Sphingomonadaceae > Allosphingosinicella. Next base: position 17,101 of record JAXDPA010000134.1, read on the forward strand.
AGAGGATGCGGTGGGCCTTTTCGTTCTCGATATCGATGGCGATCCGTCGCCGAAGCGCCAGCTCCACCTCATCGATTCCTGACCAGCTCCCCACGGGCTTGACCTCCAGTGGTCATAGTTTACCTCAACCCGCAACGGTCGCGATAGAATCCCCTCGGGGTTTATTTCCCGCGACCTGCCTTCCGGAACGAGCGCCGGCGCCTCGTGGAGGATTTCCGGTTCGGCTCCGGCTACGAAACAGCCCGGATCGCCGGCCGCCAGAAGCTGAAGTGGCTCCCACTTTAGCGTTGCTGCGCAAAATCATCCGCTGGCATCGAAGATGCAGGGGATGGCGCGAAGGCTGCTTCGCGCGACGCTCCGTCATGGCCGAGGGAGCGGCCCGGCAGGGCCGGACCGAGGGACATGAAGGGCGTGGAGGTTACCCGCCGCCCGGCGACCTCGCCGCCCAGCCGGAGAGGTCCGCGACCGCATGGAAGCGCCGGCTATGGCCGGGGGTGCTGACCGTAGGGAATCCTAGGCGAGGCCGTGCAAGGGCAAGGGTGTTATCGCCGGCGACGTCTTCGTTCATCCGGCGATGTGGCCGCGGCTCAGCTGCGGCGTAGACGGAGTGTGGATGCAGCTGGTCCGTTGGCGGTCGGAAAATCGTGGGGCGGGCGGGCGGGCTATTTCTTAATCCGGCGAGGCCGCGCCGCCGGCGTGGGCCGGCGAGCCTTCAGCGTCGGACGTCGATCGTCAGGCGATCGCGCCGGCGGCTTTGAATTCCTCGTAGAGCGCGAGGTGACCAGCATCCGAGGTCACCTCGTCGTTCGGCGGCCCCCAGCCCAAGAGCGAGAGTTCCGAAGCGAGCAGAACGACGTGCACGTGCGGCTGGCGCAGCCGTACGTCGACCCCAGCGTGAAAGGGGGCGTGGGCACAGAGGACAACGGGAAGATTTCTCTTGAGCGACGCCTTGCGAGCGGCCGCCCGGATACGCTCATATGACGACTGCAGCGGCTCGGACAGAGGCTGAGTGACCTTAATGGAACAGGCCAAGCCTTGTCTCCACGGGAGTACGTGACGCTCATAGTCGAGCATCAGCCGCTGCGGGGACAGATAGTCATCGCTTCCCGAGGGCGGCAGCAGCACATCCCATCGGGAGCATGTAAATGGCTTGGTCCAGTCTCCTTCGGGCCGAGCCTCGATCGGATAAAGCTTGCGCCTGACGAACTCGGCCGCGCCGACGTTGCACGCTTGGCCCCGATAGACCCTGCGCAGGACCCCGTAGGAGAAGCCGGGGGTATCGCCGGCGGGGTTCATGTACATGAATGGCGACCAGGCCCTGCCTCGCTCGCGGGGCTGCGGATTAGGACCACGGCCCGAGGCCCGCTTCTGCGTTTTAGCCATGGTCACAATCCTCCCCAGAGGCGTTGGCGGTAGAATTGGGTAGCCCGCGCGAGACCGATCTCGATCGAATCGCCATCGGGAAGCGCGGCGGAACAGGTTCGAAGACCTTCGCTCCCGAGACACAGGCGCGGCCGGTCGTCGCCTGGCGAGATTAGCCAAAGCCGAGGATCGTCCGCGAGGAGGCAGGGCCGGCAACCGGTCGTCACCTCCACCTCCCAATGCCGCCTCGTCAGGACGTCGAAGGTGAGGAGGTGCCGGGCTTCCGGCCAGGTGCTGAGCCGGACGATGAGCGCATCCTCCTGGGCACTGCGGACGACCTCCTCGGCTTCTGCCAGCAAGAGCGGCCGGTCGGCGCAGGTTGGAATGACGAGCAAGCGGCCGCTGGAGTGATAGATGCAGGTCGGCGGCAAGCCGCCGGTGCCGATCGAGCAATCCTCGAGGCGGCCGCCGGAGAGTTCGATCGTCACGGCCGCCGCCCTGAGGGCGCGCCGGCTTGCGGCGGCGATTGCCGGGACGTGCGAGGTGATGGTGAGCATGGGTCTTCCTGGTTCGGTTTTGCGTAGGTGTTCGGCGGTGTCAGTCCCGCCAGATGTATTCGGCTAGGATGTCGTCGGCCGTCGCCGTGAAGCGGTGGCGATCCTCCTCTTCGATCCAGGGATCGGTCAGCGTGGGGACGAGACCGCCGCGCTCCACCTGGAGGTGGACGTCGCCGGTGCGGGGGCCGACGAAATACCAGCGCCTTCCATCCGAAGTGGCTGGATCCAACTGCAGGACGGCGGCGCCCCCGTCGATTAAGATGACCGAGAGCGAGGCCTCCGCCTGGCGTGGAGCCAGATCTCTCAGCCTCACCAGGATGAGCCCGGTCTGGCGCCGGCGCGCGAAGCCGAGCGCCGCCCGCATATGGGCGGGGGCGGCGGCGCGGGTGACGCCGATGTCCATCCGCAGTCGCGGCATGTGCTTCAGGTCCGGAACGGGAAGGCCGAGCCCTCCGACTTCCTCGAGATGGCCTTCGCCCATCAGGCGGGCGAAGAATCGGAGAGCCCGGTGCAATCGACGATGGGCTTCTAGAGATACTATAGGTGAAGAGTTCATTAGGATGCCTCGGCGTTTGACTGGTCGCCGCAGGCTCATTTTCATTTCACGGCCTGCGATGCAGAGCCGGCCTTAACTCTTTCCCCTTCCTCTTCAGCGATTTACGGATTTGCGATTGGCGGGCGCGCCAGGCGGATTAGGAGCTGTAAACTACCGAGTTCGGTTATACAAATTACCGATCAGACGTCGGCAGACACTGTATTACTTATGAACCGCCGCATCTCAACAATAACGGCGAGCTTGCGGCCTATAATAAAACAGTCTCCATTCTTTATAAGCCACACGCGCCCGTGCTCGTCCAGCTCGAACTCTGACTCTACATCGGTCCGAATGATATTTCTATCTACTTCCTTGCCACGACTATTATCAATGGCGTCTGCGACCATCGACGCATAAGCGGCGGCCTGATACAAGTGGGCCAAGTCCAACTCCGCGGCCAGCCGCATCGCGGCGCCGCGAAGGCTGTCGGCCACGCGGTCGTCGACAGGGGGGAAGGTTTCGGGCACGTCGCCTCCGGAGGAACGAAAGGAAGCTAGTAAGAGGCCGGAGCGGGGCCGAGCCGCTTGCGCAGCGCGGCGTCGAACTCGGCCCGCCACCTCTTCTCCTGCTGGGCGCCCGCGAAGAGCAGGATCTTGAACGGGTCGTCGGGGGTGAACTGGACGTAATTCGCCTCCGGCTGGCTCCGAGTGCACGCGGGCTCGCCCTTGGCGCAAATGCGATACATGGCCGGGCGCGGCTGGAAGCCGCTAGAGTAGCGACTCCTCACCTCCGCGATCAGCTGCTCCCGAGGGCGGCCGTTCGACGGGGCGGTGTAGCCGACCGTTTCGATGATCGGTCCGTCGCCGGAAGCGCGGAGGTTCGCATAGATGAATTCGACGCCCTTTCTGGCCTGAAGCTCCTTCGGCCCTTCGGCTTTCACCTGGGGCATCCGTCCCTCGGCCTTGGCTCGCGAATTCTCGACCCAGTCGTCGAAAGTCCACCCGCCGTTGAACACACGGACGGTGAAGCCGCGGTCGCGGAGCGCCGCGCTGGCGGACCTGAGGCTGTCGCCGACGGCGACGCCGGCGACGTCGAACCGCGTTGAAGCGGGTAGCGGCTGCTCGGCTTGCCTCCTGGCAGGCGCCGCATCGCTTGGCTGCCCGCAGCCGGCCAGCATCAATGTGCCTAGTATCAAATGGTTTACGACCCGCATCGCTTTGTCTCCACGGTTGGAGACGGCCTGCCCCTCAGGCACCGCCTCCGTTTCGAGGCAACGCCGGCGGGCAACCGGACGCTTGATATCCCTGCGAGTGCTGGGCGCGATGGTTTTGGTCGGGAAGCGCTGAGCCGCACGACTTGGACATGACACCGCCATCCGGTCGACCAGAGGTCGAACGCCGGCTACCGGCTGATGCCGGCTCCACTCGCGAGGATATCAGGCCTCGGCCCGCCTGGACAGCGGGCGAGCGAAGTTAATCACGGATAGCGGCGAAAGGCAAGAGGTCACTCGTCGCTTTCCGAGGAGCCCCGCTGGTTTCGCTCGAGCCGTTCAGGCAAGCTATTCGCCGCTCGAATCAGCCTGTAGGCGCGGGCACGCGACCCTCTGCACAATGGCCCGCGAGGCTGTGCTTTACGCGCGGAGGAAGTTAGGGATGGATCATGCGCACCGACCTCGATCACCTCCCGGCCGCCAAGCAGCGCGAGCTCGAGCGCGTGATCCAGATCCTGTTCGAGGAGTTCCGCGACGCCACGGCCCTCGCGACCTCCACCTGGAAGAAGCAGGCGCGCATTCTCAAGGTCATTCTCTACGGCAGCTACGCCCGCGGCGGCTGGGTCGACGAGCCGCACACGGCCAAGGGCTATCAGTCCGACTTCGATCTCCTCATCATCGTCAATCATCAGAAGCTGACCGACCGGGTGGAATTCTGGTCCAGCGCCGAGGACCGGCTCAACCGGGAGATGGCGATCACCAGGACGCTGAGGACGCCCGTCAACTTCATCGTCCACAGCCTCCACGAGGTGAATGACGGCCTCAGCCAGGGCCGCTATTTCTTCATGGACATCGCCCGCGAGGGGATCGCGCTCTACCAGAGTGACGAGAGAGAATTAGCCGAGCCTAAGCCCCAGACTCCCGCCCAGGCGCTGGCGCTGGCGAGAGAGTATTTTGCCGAGTGGCTGCCCAGCGCCCAAATCTTCGTCGAAGGAGCCGACCTGTTCGCCAAGAAAGGACGGCTCAAGGAAGCTGCGTTTCAGCTCCATCAGGCGACGGAACGGTACTACCATTGCGTCTTGCTCGTGTGCACTTTTTACACACCGCACGTGCATAATCTCGGCTTCCTTCGTACCCAGGCCGAGCGGATCGACCAGCGCCTGTTCGAAGTCTGGCCGCGCGAGGCGAAGCGAGAGCGCGCCATGTTCCAGAAGCTCAAGGAAGCGTATGTAAAGGCCCGTTATTCGAAAAACTTTCGCATTAACGACGATGAGCTGACTTGGCTGGGCGGCCGCGTTAAGGAACTCGGCCATGTTGTCGAGAGGGTCTGCTCGGGAAGACTCAACGAGCTGGAGCGAAGCGCCGCCGAGTGACCCGACGCGACGGCGCCGATTTCCCAAGTCGCAGCGGCCGCCTTTGGCCAGGAACGGAGCGGCTGCTTTTTCGGCAATGGCCACGAAAGCGGACCTCGAATGCCGCAGTTGCGAACGGTGCGCTAGCACGTCGCCTCTGGCCGGCGACTTCGCCGGACATGTCGCTGTGACGCCTAGCCGCCGGTCAGCGCAACCTTAAGCGCGTCGAGCGGCGCGTAGACAAACTCTCCGCCAAGCGACCAGCGAGCGTTGTCGCACAAGTCGAGCAGGCCGCGCTCGAACGCATGCGCCCGCGCCGCGTCGGGGAAGATCCGAAGCCCAATCGGCACGTACCGGATCGCGGCATCGGGCGGGAGACCGCCGGCCAGCTCCGCCATCCGGCGGTCGAGATCACCGGTCCGCCCGATCTTCACGAGCGCTCTTCCCGCCTCCTCCGGGAGGTTGGGTGCAAGCACCGTCAGGGGTCCATCTATCAGCAGCAGGTACACCCCGGTCCTGCCGTCCGACAAGAACGAGACCTTGGGTCCGAACGAGGGCGCAGGTCCGCGAGAACTCCGCGGGTTCGGCCGCCAGTCGTCCGCGGTGATCGACCGGCGCACGCGCGCGACCTCCAAAGTGAGCGCGTTGCGGTCGCCGCCGAACTCGGTCCACACCTGCACATCGACCGCGCCTCCGGGCCGCAGGCCGGCATCCCTGCCCGCCGGGGCCTGCGGGTCGTGGCGCCCGAAGTTCCGCAGCCGCATCGCGATGCCGGCAGGATTGCGGAACGTCGGGCTCACTGCGGCGCCGCCTCGACGTCCGGCGGCGCGCAGGAGGGTCGACAACGCGATCACCTCTGGGTGCGTTTTCCCCGCCCGGGGCGCACTCAGATATAGGTCCATCAGCAGGATGGTCTCCTCGCGCGACCAGTCCGCGTTCCTCTCGCGACGCTCCGTTTCCAACTCCGTTTCCCTCCTTCGGGCCAGCTCGCGGGCTGGGAGTGATCGACCCAGCCGCAACACTCCGCCGAGAATGCGCTGGCTGGCCGCGATCGCCTAATGACCTGCGATTCCGCGTCGTGTAGCGTGCCGGATACCACATACGAGCCGGGCACAATTTGACGATCTATTTGGACAATATGGCGGCGACGCCGATCGACCCGAGGGTCGCGGAGCGACACCGCGCCGCTATGGCCGAGCACGCCGCGAACCCGCATAGCGTCGAGCACAAGGCCGGCGCCGACGCGCAGGCGGCAATCGATCGCGCCGCGCGTGCCATCGTGAGCTCGACCGGCAGCCAGGCCGAGGACGTGACGTTCACGCCCGGTGCGTCGGCGGCGCTGTGGCTCGCCGTCGAGGACGCGATCTCGCGCGTCACGGGCCGACCGGCGCGCATCGCCGCAACCGCTGTCGAGCATCCGGCGCTCCTTGCTGCGCTGTGTCGCGCCGAGCGGGAGGGCCGCGTTTGCCTCACGCTCCTGCCCGTCGACGACACAGCAGCGCCGCGGCTCGATGCGATTGAGGCCGTCCTCGCGAGCGGCGCCGACCTGCTTTGCACCATGGCGGCCAACAACGAGATCGGCACGGTCACGGACATCGCCGCCATCGCCGCCCTGGCCGCCCGCTTCGGCGCGCGCCATCTTGTCGACGCCAGTCAGGCTGCCGGTCGCATCGACATGTCGGGTGCGGCCGCCGACCTCATCGTCCTGAGCGGCGCCAAGGTCTATGGGCCGCGCCGCGTTGGCGCGCTCGTCGGTTCTCTCGGGAGACACGCCGCGGACCTTGCTCACGATGTGTTCGGCAGCCCGGACGCGCCGGCCGCGACCGCTCTTGCGTTTGCGCTCGAGCTTCGCGATGCCGAGCGCGAGATCGACGAAGCCCGCCTGGCAGGGCTGAGAGACCTGCTCGAGGAGCGGCTCCTGGCCGGTGTGTCCGGGCTGCGGGTGAACGGCGCATCCAACGCGAGGCTCGCCGGCAGCCTCCACGTCTCGACACCGCATCTTCCCGGGGAAGCGGCCGTCTGCCGGCTTTGGGGTCGCGTCGCCGTTTCGACCGGCGCTGCCTGCCAGTCGGGCGTTCCGGGCCCATCCCACGTCCTGTCCGCCATGGACATTCCCGGCTGGGCGCGGGAAGGGGCGGTCCGCATCGGTCTCGGGCGGTTCAACACCGAAGCCGAGATCGATGAGGCGGGCGTGCTCATCGCCGCCGCCCTCAACGCCACCGATCTCGCGCGGAGGCGCGCATGAGCGTCGCCGCCATCCGACCCCGCTTCAGCGGACACGAGACGTTCGCATGCCGCTTTGCGTGGTTGCCGAAGGCGGTCCGTCTCATCTCCCGCGATCCGCGCGCGCTGGCCGACGACGAACGCGCGATGCTCGAACTCGGACTCGGCAAGAACATGGTGCGAGCGCTGCGCTTCTGGCTCGAGTCATTCGAGGTTGCATCGGCACGCTCAGGCCAGTGGGCGCTTCTTCCGTTCGGCGAAACCGTATTCGGCGAGCGCGGCCTCGATCCCTACATCGAACGGGTCGAAACCCAGTGGCTGCTCCACTGGCAGCTCAGCACGGCCGTCCAGAATCCGCTCTTCGCCTGGCGGCACATTCTCTACCGCCGCATGCGCCCAGACTTCACACGAACGGAACTCCTCGCCGAGATGCGCTCGGAGGGGGAGCGCCTGGGCAACGAGCATTCCGATGTGACGCTGCTTCAACACGCGGACGCTTTCCTTCACAGCTATCTCGGCTCGCTAAGCTCCGCGTCTCCGGAGGACGCCCTGGACGGCCCTCTCGTGGACCTGGGCCTCGTCCGGCGTCTCGGCCGCCGCCGCGGCGGGGCGGACAGGATCGAGCCGGTCTTCGCCCTCGCTCGAGTCCCCTTTGAAGACGTGGGTCGAGCGGTGGTCGACTACGCGATCGCAAGCTACTGGCAGGCGCGCCGCGCCGGCGAAACCATGGTTACGTTCCGCGACCTGGCGCACGGCGAAGGCTCGCCGGGCGCGACGCTACGCCTCGAGGCGGAGGATCTGCGCGACCATCTCGAGCGCTCCTCGGCCCTGTGGTCCTATCGTCCGTCCGGTGACGCCGGTAGCGTCACGGCGTTGACCGTCCCCGATCCCGAACGCCTGCTCGAAGAAGTCTACGCGTGAAGCGGCCGTCGACCATCGCCGACCTGCTCGGTCGGCCGGGCATGTTCTATCGGTCCGTCGCCCTCGAGCGCGACGCCGCCGACCCCTCGGCCGGCCGGTCGTTCGTCCTCACACCCTGGCTCGAGCGCGGTGGGTCCGAGATCCTGTCCGGCATGCTTCCCGGAGCGACCCGCCGGGCGTGGCGCATCATCGGCGATTTCGGCGTCGGCAAGTCAGCGCTCGCGCTCGCCCTCGTTCAGGCGCTAGATCCTCGGGTCAGCGACCCGGGAATGCCGATGCGGCGGCTCGCCGACGGGCTCGGCAAGACGCCCCGCATGTTCCCGCTGCTCGTCACTGGATCGCGAGACGGCCTCGCCGCCGGGCTCGCGGCTGCCGTCGACGGCGCCCTGGCGAGCGACGGCCTCGTCGATGCGTCGTGGACCAAGACAATTCGCGCGTTCGACGACCCGTTCGGCGCCATCATTGCGCTTCGCGACGCATTGCGCGCGACGAAGCGCTTCGACGGCCTGCTGCTCGTCGTCGACGAGATGGGCAAGTTTCTCGAGGCCTCCAGCGAGGAGGAGGGCTTCGACGTCTTCCGGCTGCAGTCCCTCGCCGAGGCCGCAGTGCGATCCGGGGACGCCCCGCTCGGCGTTGTCCTGATCCTCCACAAGGGTTTCCAGTCGTACGCCGAGGACTGGCAAACGGCGCGCAGGAGCGAGTGGGAGAAGGTTGCGGAGCGCTTCGAGGAGATGGTGTTCGACCATCCCCTCTCGCACACGGCCGCGTTGCTGGCGGCGGCGTTGGCGGTTGATGCGTCGGCCATCCCCGCGAAGGTCCGCAAGGTCCACGACGACGCGGTGAAGCGCATCCGGACGCTCGGATGGCTCGGTCCCCGGAATGCGACGGATGCTGCGGGCTGTTGGCCCATGCACCCCGCGGCGATCCCCGTCGTAGCCCGCTTCTTCGCGAGCTTCGGTCAGAACGAGCGCTCGCTCTTCGGCTTCGCGGCGAGCGAGGAGCCGAACGGGCTGCGGGCGTTCGCCACCGAGACAAAGGTGGATGGTGGGCTGTACGGCATCCACGACTTCTTCGACTATGTGGCTTCCTCCTTCGGCCACCGCCTGACGTCGCGTGCTGGCACCGGCGAATGGGGCCGTATCGGCGCCGTGCTCGAGCGGGCAGCCGACGCTGACCCGGTCGAGACCGCCACCCTCAAGACGATCGGTCTTCTGAATCTCTTGGACGCGCCGGATGTGGCGGCGACCACTGACAGCGTGCGCGAGGCGCTGGTTCCGGTCTTCGGCGCGGTCGAGGTCGACGACGCGATCGCGCGGCTTGTCTCGGGGGGCCTGGTGTTCAGGAGGCCCGGCTGGACCGAACTTCGACTCTGGACGAGCAGGCGGGTCGACCTCTCCGCTATCTGGGCCGACGCCGAGCGCGCTGTGGATGCGCGCGAGTTTTTGCGGGACCTTCCCCGCCATCTCGTTGGCCTTCCGATCCGGCAGCACGTCCTTGCGCGCCGCCACTCGGTCTTGACGGGAACCAGTCGCCGTTTCGCGGTCAGGTGCACGCATGCATCGGCCTTGGCGGGCTATGGCGGGCATGGCGACGCCGACGGGGCACTCGTCGCCGTTGTTTGTGGGAATAGCGAGGACCTTCTCATCGCGCGCGCATGGTCCGCCGAGATCACGTCCAAGGACCCGACGATGCTCGCGATCGCGGTTCCGCCAATGTCCGAGCTCGGGCCTCCGATGGTGGACCTGCTGCGCCACCGCTGGATCATCTCGAATGCCGCCGCCCTCCAGGAGGACGCCTATGCGATGGCGGAAATCGAGCGGACGGTCGCCGATTTGGAGACGAGGCTCGTCGCATCGATCGAGGCTGCACTCGGCCTGCGCGGTCATGCACCGACGGCGCAACTGGACGTTTTTCGGAACGGCGCGACGCTGGACCTGGACGTGCCGATCCACACAGTCGTTTCGACGCTCTGCGACGCCATCTTTGTAGAGGCGCCGAGAGTCGAGAATGAGCTGGTCAACCGGCACGCGCTCACGAGTGCCGGGGCAGGCGCCCGGCAACGGCTCATCGAGAGCATGTTCGATCACCGTCATGATCCGGAGCTCGGATTCAAGTCGGGAAAGAACCCGCCGGAGCGCGCGCTCTACCTGTCGCTTCTTCGCCGCGGCTGCGTACACCGTCAGGAGGATGGCGGCTGGGCGATCCTGCCTCCGCGCCTTGAAGACGATCCGCTCAAGCTGCGACCCGCGCTTGATGCGATCGAGCGTCGGCTCGCCAAAGACGGCGACCGGGTCTCCCTGGCCGAACTCTATGATCTGATTGAGGCGCGGCCGTACGGGGTGCGGCGCGGGCTGGCTCCGCTGCTCCTGGCGGTCACGCTCGTCGCCGCGGGCCACCGCGTCGCTCTATTCGAGCGCGGCACCTACTGCAGCAAGCTCGATGGCGCCGCCTTCATGCGCATCCTCAAGGCGCCTGAGCACTTCGCGCTCCAGTGGGTCGCGCTCGAGGGCGTACGCGCCGACGTCTTTCACAGACTCGTCCACCTTCTCGATCAGCCGCTTGAGGAGTCGGGCATCCGCCTGGTCGTCGATCCGCTCATCCGCTTCGGCGTCGAACTGCCCTTCCATGTGCAGCGCTCCTCGGCGCTTGGGCCGGAGGCCCGGGCCGTTAGGCGGGCGCTCGCCCAGTCGCGCAGCCCGATCGACCTTCTCTTCGCCGAGCTTCCCATCGCTTGCGGCATGAAGCCTTTCGCTCCTGATACTCGGGCGGACGCCGGGCGCGCGAACGTCTTCGTCGCTCGCCTCGGCGACGCGATCTCGGAGCTGCGGAGCTGCTATCCCAAGCTGCTTGAGGAACTCCGCGCGGGCGCGTTCGAGGCCCTCGCCGCGGCCGACCGTTCCTCTCTCGCGGAGCGGGCGGCTGCCCTCGGCTTCCGTGTGCGAGAGCAGAAACTGCGGACGTTCGCGTTGCGACTGGCGGACGGCGTGCTCGGCGAGGATCAGTGGATTGAGGCTCTGGCCGGCGCCGTAATCGGCAAACCCCCCGTCCGCTGGCTCGACGACGATGTGGACGCTTGGCGGTCGCAGCTGGCAGAACTCGCCGGACAGTTCCTCCGGGTCGAGGCTGCGGCATTCGGCGAGGCGAACACGAAACGCAACGCCGTGCGCGTGTCGTTGACCCGCGGGGATGGTGAGGAGCGGGCCGTGATCGTCGACATTGGCGAGTTGGACCACGCCCAAGTCGAGGCGATCGGCGCAATCGAGCGCCTTGCCGCAGATGCCAATTTGAGCCTCGACACGGTCGCCGCGCTGCTGTCCCTCGAGAGCATGCGTGACGAGCGGGACGCGCTGGCCGCCGAAGAATCTAAACAGGACCGCGCATGACCCGGCACATCCTCAGTCTGTCCGGTGGCAAGGATAGCGCAGCCCTCGCCGTATACCTACGCGAACGCGTACCGGACATGGAGTACATATTCCACGACACGGGCAAAGAACTGCCCGAGACGTATGACTATATGGCGCGGCTCGAGAGCATCCTTGGTCGCCCGGTCACGCGAACGACACCCGAGGACACTTTCGAGCACTGGCTCGCTGTCTATGGCGACATGTTGCCGTCAAACCATCGGCGCTGGTGCACGAAAATGCTGAAGCTGAAGCCGTTCGAGGCCTACATCGGCGACGATCCAACCATCAATTATGTGGGACTGCGCGCCGACGAGAAGCGCACCGGTTACATCAGCACCAAGCCCAATATCACTGCGGTCTATCCGTTTCAGGAGGATGGCCTGGTGCGCGCGGACATCATGCGGATCCTGGAGGACAGCGGACTCGGCCTGCCTCCCTACATGGAATGGGGCAGGACGCGGTCGGGTTGTTACTTCTGCTTCTACCAACAGAAGATCGAGTGGGTCCGCCTGAAGCAACGGCATCCGGATCTCTTCGAGCGGGCTAAGGAGTACGAGGAACGCAGCGCCTTGGTGAGTGAGGGCTTCACTTGGTGCAGCAGGGAGTCGCTCGTTGAGCTCGAGCGGCCGGAGCGTATGGAGCAGATCGAGCGCAACTGGGAGGCCGCGGCTGCAAGGCGATCGGCGAAGCGCGAAAATCTGCCCCTTTCGGCCGTCCTGGCAGGTGGTGAGATTGAGGAGGAAGAACCGGAGGGCTGCTTGATCTGCAGCCTGTAGAACATCGCTGCTCTGGAGCGACTCGATCAGGATTTCAACACGACAAGAATAATGTTGTTGGGCGATGCGGGAATGGCAGCGCTTCGCTTCCCGAGCAAATCGACGCGAAGATAGTCATTTATGCCGTGCCCGTTCGGCGTGCGGCGGGAGACCATCATCACAAGCTGGTCCATCCGGTCCAGAAGCCCTTGGGCCTTCGCTCGCGTTTCCGCGAGCCGGTCAGTGGCGGCGGCTGTTCGCTGCAATATCTCTCGAAAGTGATTCAGAAACGCGCCGGTGAAGAACACGGGTTGCTTGGTTGCTTCCTTTCCAGGTTGCGGAGACTGAAACGCAAATGCACTTTTGAGGTCGAACCCATCGTCGAGATCGACGAGGTTTCCGCCCTCTCTGACATAGATCTTTCCCGCTAAGGGCTCGAAGAGAGCCGGTGCCTTAAGCAGCCCCACTCTCGCGAAAGAGGAAAGATAGTTGGACTGAAGCGCGAGGAAGTGTTCGGCCTTGAGGCGTCCGAGCCAAATTCGTTTTTTCGAACGCACGTCTTTTCGAAGCTCTTTTAGCGGCAGGGCCTGGGGACGCTTCATTCCCCAATCAACCTCGTAAAACTTTCCATTCAAAATCACGATTTGCGGATCGAGCTTATTGTCGTGGTAAGTCGGGCATAGCGTGCCCTGCAGCATCAGCACGGACGTGGCTGCGGGCTCTGCGCCCTTCCGACTCATCAGATCGCAGATCGGCGTCATCACTGCGCTAACGGTCCGTCCATAGAGGGAAGTGCTCGATCGCTTAGGAAGCGCTCCTTCGAGGAAAAGATCGCCCGACAGCGGCAGGCTATTGTCGGGCCCCCGATAGCCGCGGTCCTTCGTCATCCGCGTGGCACTGTACAATTCAGCCATCGCATTAGACGGCGCCTCCATAAAGTGGCTGGGGACGTCGGCGAATGGATTGGGCCGGTCCGCGGTGGGGGTGTGCTTTGAGAAAGCGCACGTAACCCGCTCGGCAAGGGCGCCGGCTACAACTTCCTTTATATAATCCTCGACCAATTGCCCTTCCGACTGGAGGCTAAGTTCGTAAAGTCTGGCGAAATCGGCAATGTCGAGTTCGACCAGTCGCGCCGCCACCCAATCGCGCGCCTCTTCCACGACGACGGGGAGGGCTTTGCGAAGCGGCTCGAGTAGTGCGCTCGCTCGGCAAGTCCGAAGGATTTCCGCAATCGCAAGTAGGTCTTGAGGATCCTCCCGCTCGATCGCTTGCTTCTGCACGAAACGGAATCGAGAGGCCGTCTGCGAAGTGCGCTTGCGGAAATTCTGCGCGACCAGCCGAGTCCCCAGCGATGAAATCAGGATGAATGCGGGCGGTACCGCGCTGATGTCATCGGCAGTCTCCCGTCGGACGTCCTCAAGATACCGGGTGGCTCGCTCACGCGCTCGATCCAGTACAGATCTCGACGTCGTCGCGGGGTCCGGATTTGACGGCACGTCCGCTGACAGGAACAGGTCTAGGAAAACGACGTTTGCTTGCGCCACGACGCGTGGCTCAGGATCTGCGCCGAGCTTCATCACCCGCACCTTGGTGGTGGCGAGAAGCTTCTCCAAGGGTTTCAGCTGCTGCAGTTTGCTGATGCGATCCTGGCTCACGTCCGAGAATAAGATTTCGAGGCTTTCGCTCACCCCGTCGGTCATTGCAGCGTGTGTCGCGACACCGACGTTCAGATTCCACAGGTGGTCGATCAGGGCGGCTTTCGCGGCGAATGTCTCCCAGTCCTCAAGGTCATCCCCCACAAACGCACTTGCAGCAGCGAGCGAGACTATTCGCTGAGGATCATCTTCCATCGACTGGCCGAAGCGATTGAACGCGTCCTCTGAGATTTCCTCACCCCGAGGCGGATCGTAGGCGTCGTCAACGATGGCCAGCAGCTCAACGCCTCCCACCTGCGCGGCGACTGCAAGATTCTCGCTCACTTGGATTTTCCGGTGAGCTCGAGGGAAAACCGGCGCCAGACCTTCTCTCCGGGCGGACCGACTAACCGCAGCGTCCAGCCATGATATTCGGCAAGCTCACGGGCGATGTAGAGACCGAGACCGTTGCCTTCGCCGGGTGGCTTAGCTGAGACGAACGGCTTGAATATCTCTTCAGCTTCCGCGGTCTCGATACCGGGGCCGTTGTCTGATACCTCAATGACACCCGCAACCTGATTGATCTCAATGTGAATCCGTGGCTGGAAGTCAGGCTCGACAACAGCCTGCTGCTTCAACCAATAGAACGCATTCGACAGCAGGTTCTCCAAAATCTGGATCAGCATGCCGCGAACCGCTTTCACCCGCCAAGGTTGCTTCGATACGCTCTTGATCGTGACCTTAACCTTGTGCCGGCCTGCCTGGGCATCGCGGGCATCAACCACCTGTTGGACCAAATCCTCAATGGAAAAGCTCTCCTTGGTCTGTCGCCGTGAAGTGCTAAGCGGATCCAAGGTCTCGATGCGCTTCTGCAGCGTCCGTAGCTGGCTTTCGAGCGTCTGAAAAACTGCTGGCAGCTTTCCGGCAAGCTGCGTCTTGTCCACTCCTTCCAAAGTGCTGAGCGTACTGCTGCTGCTACGCCCGAGCTCGTGCAGAATCAGCTCCACCATCAGGCCTAAACCGGCAAGATGGACGAATTTGCGACGCTCATCTTTGTAATCGTCGATGATATTGTCGACGTCGTCGATCTGCGAGGCCAGCGCCTGAACCAGTCGCTCCACTTCTCGGAGCGGGCCAGCTTGCGCGGGGGCGTCAACGGCGATCTGTCTTATCTGCTTCTGAATCTCAGTCTTTGATTTGGAAACCCGGGCCTTCAGCACATCGATCGAGGTAAGGTCTTCCTGCCTCAGCTCGTCTTCAATATTCTGACTGAACGTCTTGAAGTCCTCGAGCACCTTCTGGAGGACGCTGACGAGCGCCTCCTTGTATTCATTGTCTACAAGGCCCTCTCGATTGGTCTGTTCGACAAGGCGGCGATTTCGCCAGCTGAGGCTCACGCGCCCTATAATCTGCTGCCGGTTGAGCTTATAGCCGCGGCGGCCGAAGGCCCGTTTGTCAAGTTGCAACCAGTCGTCGTCGCCTCCGCCATAGGGATTGATGCGAAAGCCGTCACGAAACACCATAAGTCCCCCGGCCCATTGCCTGACCAGCGCCTGGACATCTGACTTCGTGCCCAAACCCTCGACAGCGGTGAGAAAGAGGCGATTGAACCATAGAAACTCGACCTTGAACGGGCCAAGTCGGCGAAGAACGCGTGTGGATCGGGACTTAGTAATCGAAACGAGCCGCACTTCGGGCAGCGTGTTGACCTGCTTTTTGTGTGTGTTCAGCCGATATTCCATCTCGACGACAAGCTGGGCTTGTCGGTC
>JAXDPA010000135.1:0-6495 GCA_034668685.1 Sphingomonadales bacterium
TTCTGCGGGTTCTGCTCCATCGCAGGGACCTTCGACTTGGCCTTCTGCGGCTCGCGACCCTTGCGGATCAGCTGGTTGATCGTCGGCATGAAGCCCTTCACTTCCTTAAGTTACTTTACCGGGGCGCAAAAAACGCGAAGTACCATGGGACCGTACCGGCCCCCTGGCCCTCGCGACGCAACGGCAATGTTCAAGCTCTTGCCCGCTCCAGGAACGCAGCGGCTCCGCGGGCGACGCGGCCTATAGCTGCGGGAGGGATATGGGTCAACCGGGCCGAATGTGAAGAGGCTCGAACACGCTCTCCTCCCCTGCATTTGCAGGGGAGGGGGACCGCCGAAGGCGGTGGAGGGGCCCTTTCTAAGTGGTCGGAGGTGTCCGCGACGAACAGACGCTCTCGATCTGGATCGTCACCGCCTCCAGGTTTCTGAGGACATCGGCAGCCAGGAACCGGAGCGTGAGGATGCCCTGTGCTGCGACCCATGCGTCACGGCGCTCGTCTCTCATCGGCCGATCGCCCATGTCGTGAGCGTCTCCATCGACGATGGCCACAGCCGCCGATCGGCAGAAGAAGTCCAGATATGCGTAGCATGGTGGAGGGGCTTCTTCTTGGGTTGTCCATTTATGCGCAGGGTTGACAGACCGCGCCGTCTGCGGCGCCAGATGAGCCCGCCGGAAGCGGTTCTGTGGCAGCATCTCGCACGCGCCCCGGCGGGTTCAAGTTCAGACGCCAGCATCATAGGGCCCGAGAGGGTGCTGGTCCCCCTCCCCTGCAAAGGCAGGGGAGGAGATTTGCCGGCCCCAGCACTATGGACGGCCCGGCAGGCTCCCGGCTAGGGCGAGGTCATGGCGGCGAGCGAGAGCAACCGGACCCTGATCATCGCGCTGGCGGCCAATCTCGGCATCGCGGTCTCGAAGTTCGTCGCGGCGGCGGTGACCGGCTCGTCGGCGATGCTGACCGAAGGGGTGCACAGCGTCGTCGACAGCGCCAACCAGCTGCTCCTCATCTGGGGCCGGCGCCAGTCGCGGAAGCCGCCCGACCGGAAGCACCCGTTCGGCTACGGCCGCGAGCTCTATTTCTGGAGCTTCGTCGTCGCCCTGCTCGTCTTCGCGCTCGGCGCGGGCGTCTCGATCTACGAGGGCATCGTCCACATCCGCCATCCCGAGCCGGCGGTGTCGCCGCTGATCGCCTACGGGGTGCTGCTCGTCGCCTTCCTGCTCGAGGGGGGCTCGACCGTCTCTGCCTTCAAGGAGTTCCGGGCCGCCAAGGGCTCGCTCGGCTGGTTCGAGGCGGTGCGCGAATCCAAGGACCCGCCGACCTTCATCGTCCTGCTCGAGAACGGCGCGGCGATGGCGGGCATCCTCGCCGCGGCGCTCGGCCTCGCCCTGAGCCAGGCGACCGGCAATCCCCTGTTCGACGGCGCCGCCTCGATCGTCATCGGCCTCATCCTCGCCGTCACCGCGACCCTGCTCGCCAAGGAATCCAAGGCCCTGCTGATCGGCGAGGCGGCCGATCCCGAGCTGGTCGAGGCGATCCGGGCGATGGCCGCCGCCAAGACCGGGATCGTCGGGGTCGGCCTGGTCCTCACCGTCCATTCGGCGCCGGACCAGATCACCGTGATGCTCAGCGCCGACTTCGAGGATTCGATCAGCGCCGGCGACGTCGAGCGGATCGTCGCGGAGGTCGAGGAAGAGGTTGCGGCGCGCTGGCCGGCGGTGCGGCGGCTCTACATCCGCCCCGAGCACAATGCCGCGGACCATCGCCGCGCCACCCTGAAGCGGTGACGCCCGGGCGCCGCGCCGTCCCCCACGCCGCCGCCGCGGCCCTGCTGTTCGCCGCCACCCTGCTCGTCTTCTGGCCGGGCATCGCCCTCTACGACGGCGTCGAGCAATACGGCCAGGCGCTGACCGGCGACTATGACGACTGGCACCCGCCGGTCATGGCGCGGCTCTGGTCGCTGCTGCTTCGGGCCTGGCCCGGCGCGGCGCCGATGTTTCTGCTGCAGACCGCCCTTTACTGGCTCGGCCTGGGCCTGTTCGCCACGGCGCTGGCGCGGCGGGAGCGGACCAAGGCGGGATGGCTGGCTCTGGCGGCCGGGGCCTCGCTCGTCCTCCCCTGCTGGATGGCGGCCGTGCTCAAGGACGGGCAGATGGTCGGCGCCCTGATCGCGGCGGTCGGGCTCGTCGCCTGGTTCGCCCTCGCCGAGCGGCCGGCGCCGCCCTGGGCGCGCGCCCTCGTCGCCCTGCTGCTCCTTTACGCTCTGCTGCTAAGGGCCAATGCCGCTTTCGCCGTGGTGCCGCTCGCCTTCGCCCTGTTCGGCTGGTGGGGGCTGAAGTCGCGCGCCCGGCGCACGATCGCCCTGCTCGGCGCGACCGCGGCGGCGGTCCTGCTGACGCCGGTCGTCAACCGCGGGCTGCTCGGCGCCGAGCGGAGCGGGGTGGAGAACAGCCTGCTCGCCTACGACATCGCCGGGGCCGCGGTCCGCGATCACGCCGGCGACGTCGCCGGAGTCCCGGCCGCGCGCTGGGCGGCGCTGCGCGCTCGGGGCTGCTACAATCCCGCCGCCTGGGGCCGGCTCGGCGAGCCGGACTGCCGCTCCGCCCCCGGCCTCGTCGCCGGTCCCGATGCGCCGCCCCTCTACGGCCTGTGGCTGAAGACGCTGGCGCACCACCCGCTCGCCTATCTCCGCCACCGCCTCGCCCATTTCGACTACACGATGCGCCTGTTCGTGCCGCGCGGGCTGCCCGAGGCGGTTTCGCCGGTGGACCCGCAGCCGAACGCCCTCGGCCTCGGCGCCGAGCCGGGCGCCGCCGCCCGCGCCGTGTTCACCCTCGGCAATCTCTGGACCGCCTTGCCGCTCGGCTGGCCCATTTTCTGGCTCTCACTCGCCCCGATCGGCCTCTGGGCGGCCGTCGAGGCCGAGCCGGGGCCGGAGCGCGACCTCGCGGTCGCCCTCTTTCTCTCGGCCTGCTGCGGCGGCGCGAGCTTCTTGATCGTCAGCGTCGCCTCGGACCTTCGCTACCACCTCTGGACGATGCTCGCGGCGATGCTCGGCTTGCTGCTCGCGCCGCTCAAGCCGCACCATTTGCGGGCGATGGCCGGAATCGCCGCGGCGGTGGTGCTGCTCGGAATTGCGGGCCGGCTGCTGCTGCCGCCGCTCTAAGCGCCGTTGCGAACCGAGCGGCTTGCGGGCATTCAGCGGCCAATTGCCGGGAGGAGATCGAAATGAAGCCTGTTCTCGCGCTCGCCGCCGCCGTCCTCGCCGCCGCGCCGGCCATTGCGGAGACGGTCGCCGTCACCGCCGACCGGATGGTGGACGTGCTCGCCGGCACCGAGGTGACCAAGCCGGTGGTGGTGATCGCCGACGGCCGAATCGTCGCGGTCGGCCGGCAAGGCGAGGTCCGAGTCCCCGCCGACGCCCGCCATGTCGACCTGCCCGGGCGGACCCTGCTCCCCGGCCTCATCGACATGCACGTCCACCTGACCTCGCTGGCCGAGATCGGCGGCTATCGCGGCTTCGAATATACCGACAGCTTCTGGGGCGCGGTCGGGGTCGCCAATGCCGAAAAGACGCTTCGCGCCGGCTTCACCACCGTTCGCAACGTCGGCGCCGACGCCTTCCAGGACGTCGGCCTCCGCCAGGCGATCGACGGCGGCTGGCTCGAGGGGCCGCGCATCGTCACCGCCGGCTACGCGATCGGCGCCACCGGCGGCCATTGCGACGAGAGCAAGCTGCCGCCCTCCTACGACCGCAAGGAGGTCAATATCGTCAACGGCCCCGAGGAAGGCCGGGCCAAGGTCCGCTGGCTCCACAAATACGGCGCCCAGGTGATCAAGATCTGCGCCACCGGCGGAGTCTTCTCGCACGGCGACGCGGTCGGCGCTCAGCAGCTCAGCCTCGAGGAGATGAAGGCGATCGTCGACGAGGCGCACATGCTCGGCCTCAGGGTCGCCGCCCACGCCCATGGCGACGAGGGCATTCGCGCCGCGATCCTCGCCGGGGTCGACACGATCGAGCATGCCAGCCTCGCCAGCGATTCCACCATCGCACTCGCCGCCCAGCGCCATGCCTGGTTCGACATGGACATCTACAACGACGACTACATCCTCGCGACGGGCACCGCGAACGGCACCGAGCAGGCGAGCCTCGACAAGGAGAAGATGATCGGCCGCCTCCAGCGCGAAACCTTCCGCAAGGCGGTGCGCGCCGGCGTGCCGATGCTGTTCGGAACCGACGCCGGAGTCTATCCGCACGGCGACAACGCACGCCAGTTCGCCAAGATGGTCGAGTGGGGCATGACCCCGATCCAGGCGATCCAGGCATCGACCCGCAACGCCGCGATCGCCCTCAACCGCGAGGCCGACGTCGGCGCCATCGCGATCGGCCGCTACGGCGATCTCGTCGCGGTCGACGGCGATCCGCTCCAGGACGTCCGCACCCTCGAGCATGTCCGAACCGTCATCAAAGCCGGCAAGGTCGTAAGGAACGACTGATGGCGGAGGCCGGCGCCCCGCGCCGCCCGGCGGTGTTCGTCCCCGCGGCCGGCGACGGCCTGAGGAAGGCGCTCGCCGCCGCGCTCGGCGCGAAGCACGGCGGCGCCGCGTGGTTCGCGCTGTCGGCGCTGCGACGCGGCGGCGGGCCGGGCGACGCGGCGCGCGCCTATCGCGCCCAGCTTGCGTGGGAGCGGGGCGACAGCGCCCGCGCCGAAGCCGCGTGGCGCGGGCTGGCCGGGCGGTCGCCGGGCAATCCCGATTGGCCGCTCTGGCTTTCCAACGCGGCGGCGACGCGCGGCGAGTTCGCCGCCGCCGAGCGGATCCTGGTCGAGGCCCGCGAGCGCGGCGCCGCCGGCCCGGCGCTCGAGATGACGATCGAGCATTACGGCCGCTGGCTCAGGCGCTCGAACATCGCGCCCGCCGAGGCGGAAGCGCTCGTCAACGATCCCGGCGCCCCGCCCTATCGCCTGCTCCACGCAGCCATCTTCCTGTCCACCGAGGGCCGGCTCGACCTGGCGCGCCAGGGCCTGGCCCGCGTCGCCGGCCATCCCCGCCACGGCCGCCAGGCGCGCACCGAGCTGGCGGCCCTCGACGCGCTCGAGCGCGGCGGCCTGCAAGCCTCGCTCCCCGGAACCCTCTCGCCGGCGCGCCCGCACGTGCTGGTGCGTCGGCCCGGGTCCGACACCTTGGTCATCGTCTTCATGCCGCCGGCGGGCGGCTTCGGGGGGACCGCCAATGCTATCCAGGCGATGCTCGGCACAAACCCGCCCCACGCTCTCTACCTCTACGACAGCAAGGCGCTCTACCATCTCGCCGGGACCGACCGCTTCGGCGACGGCTATTCGGCGATGGTGGACGGCCTCCGCCGCCTCGGCGGGGAGCTCGGCGTCCGGCGCGTCGTCACCCTGGGACCCTCGGCGGCCGGCTTCACCGCGATCCGCGTCGGCCTCGACATCGGCGCCGACGCGGTCGTCGCCGCCGGCGCGGTGACGAGCATGACCGCGGAGGCGATGCACGCCGACGGGCGAATGCCGGGAACGCGCTCGCGCTTGCTCGAATCCGTTCCGGAGCAGGCACGCGACCTGAAGCCCGACCTCGTCGCCCGCGCCGGCCGGCCCCGGGTCCATCTCTTCTACGGGGATTCTAACCGCGAGGACGGCATGCACGCGCACCATCTGAGCGGCGTGCCGGGCGTGACCTTGCACCCGATCGCCGACCTGGGAATGCACGATCCGTTCGGCGAGCTGCTCCTGCGCGGCGAGACCGGCGCGCTGGAGCCGCTGCTCGCCGGGGATTAACTCTGGTTGGTCGTGCCGTCGTTCCCCGCGTGGCCCGCGGACTCGGCCGCCCCGGCGAGGAGCCTGCGAAGCTCGGGCTTATGCCAGGGGCGGAGCATGGGGGCGTTTTCGGTCTCGACGGCGGACGACTTCGTTGAATGTACCACTCACCACCCCTTTTTCTAACTTCGATCAGCCTTGGGTGGGCGGGCGAGCGGTGTCAAGCGCGGTGACTACGGCCATTGCGGTGCCGCCGGCAGCCGTTATGAACGATCCCCATCCGCTTCTTTCCCTCTGTTCAGGCGCACCCGATCCGATGACCGCCTTCACGCCCGTTGAGGCGATCGTCGCCCGCGCGTTCGAGGAGGTGCTGGGCGTCCCCGTGACCGTCCGCGACGCCGACTTTTTCGAGCTTGGCGGCGATTCCCATCTCGCCGTGACCGCCGGGCTGATCCTCGAGGACGACTTCCGGATCGAATTGCCGGTCGACCTGCTCGAGGAGGTGACGACGGTCGCGGCCGTCGCCGCCTGGATCGAGGCGAGGCGCTAGCGCGATGCTCACCCTCGCGGCACGGCTGGAGGAACGGGCACGTCGCACGCCGCGCCGCGCCGCCGCGACATTCGTCGACGGGGAGGGCCGCGCCGTCGCCGCGCTCGACTCCGCCGCCCTCGTCTCGGACGCGCGGCGCTTCGCCGCCGCGTTCGGCGGCCGCGCGATGCTTCTGC
>JAXDPA010000136.1:0-4361 GCA_034668685.1 Sphingomonadales bacterium
CGCTCCGGCTTGAACGTGCGGTAGTTGATCGTCTCGGGCTTCTTGATCTCGCCGAACGACCAGGAACGGATGCGCTCCGGGGAGGCGATTCCGATCTTGATCTGGTCGAACGTCTCCGGCTTGGCGACCGGGTTGGCGAAAGGGGTCATCTCGTTCATGTCTTCTTCCACTGTCGCCCTCTCCCCTTCAGGGGAGAGGAAGAGCCGCCGTCAGGCGGCGAAGGAGAGGGGGAGTCAGCGGCTTCGACCGACTTCCCCTCTCCCCGACCCTCTCCCCTGAAGGGGAGAGGGAGAATTGCTACTCCGCGGCCTCGGCCAGCCCGTCCTCGTCGACGACGCTGTTCAGCTCGACGTTGAGGCCCAATGACCGCATCTCCTTGACCAGCACGTTGAAGCTCTCGGGGATGCCGGCCTCGAACGTGTCGTCGCCCTTGACGATCGCCTCGTAGACCTTGGTCCGGCCGATCACGTCGTCCGACTTGACCGTCAGCATCTCCTGCAGCGTGTAGGCGGCGCCGTAGGCCTGGAGCGCCCAGACCTCCATCTCGCCGAACCGCTGGCCGCCGAACTGCGCCTTGCCGCCCAGCGGCTGCTGGGTGACGAGGGAGTAGGGGCCGATCGAGCGGGCGTGGATCTTGTCGTCGACGAGGTGGTGGAGCTTCAGCATGTAGATGTAGCCCACCGTCACCTTGCGGTCGAAC
Source organism: Sphingomonadales bacterium (assembly GCA_034668685.1). Taxonomy (GTDB): domain Bacteria; phylum Pseudomonadota; class Alphaproteobacteria; order Sphingomonadales; family Sphingomonadaceae; genus Allosphingosinicella. The sequence goes on from JAXDPA010000136.1 coordinate 701, forward strand.
GTGTCGCCGGTGCGGCCGTCGAACAAAGTGACCTGGCCCGACGGGTCGAGCCCGGCTTTCTCCAGCATCGCCGACACGTCCGCCTCGCGGGCGCCGTCGAACACCGGAGTGCCCATCGGCAGTCCGCCGACGAGGTTGGAGGCGAGCTCCATCACCTCCTCGTCGGTGCGGGCGTCGATCTCCTTGACGTAATTGGCGCCGTAGATGTCCTTGAGCTTTGTGCGGACCTCCTTGACGCTCTTGCCGGCGAGGCCCTCGCCGCGCTCCTGGATGCCTTCCAGCATCTCGGCGATCTGCTTGCCGAGGCCGCGCGCGGCCCAGCCCAGGTGGGTCTCGAAGATCTGGCCGACGTTCATTCGCGACGGCACGCCCAGCGGATTGAGCACGATGTCGACCGGGGTCCCGTCCTCGAGGAACGGCATGTCCTCGTTGGGCAGGATCCGGCTGATCACGCCCTTATTGCCGTGGCGGCCGGCCATCTTGTCGCCCGGCTGAAGCTTGCGCTTCACCGCGACGAACACCTTGACCATCTTGAGGACGCCCGGCGGCAGCTCATCGCCCCGCTCGAGCTTCTCGATGCGGTCGTCGAGGCGCCGGCGGATCGCCGCCTCGGCCTCGTCATACTGCGCCTTCACCGCCTCGAGATCGGCCTGGACCTTGTCGTCCTTGACCGCGAACTTCCACCATTCGAAGGTCTCGATCTCGTTGAGGCCGGCTTCGTCGACGGTCGCGCCCTTCTTGAAGCCCTTCGGCGCCGCCGTGGCGGTCTGGCCGACCAGCATCTCGCGGAGGCGCGCGAAGGTCGAGCGCTTGAGGATCGCCCGCTCGTCCTCGGCGTCCTTCCTCAGCCGGTCCTTCTCCTCGGCCTGGATGGCGCGGGTACGGTCGTCGATGTCGATTCCGTGGCGGTTGAACACGCGTACCTCGACCACCGTGCCGGAAACGCCCGGCGGCAGGCGGAGCGAGGTGTCGCGCACGTCCGACGCCTTCTCGCCGAAGATGGCGCGGAGGAGCTTCTCTTCCGGAGTCATCGGGCTTTCGCCCTTCGGCGTGATCTTGCCGACCAGGATGTCGCCCGGCTCGACCTCGGCGCCGATATAGACGATCCCGGCTTCGTCGAGATTACGCAGGGCTTCTTCACCCACGTTGGGGATGTCCCGCGTAATATCCTCCGGCCCGAGCTTGGTGTCGCGGGCCATCACCTCGAATTCCTCGATGTGGATCGAGGTGAAGACGTCGTCCTTGACGATCCGCTCGGAGATCAGGATCGAATCCTCGAAATTGTAGCCGTTCCACGGCATGAACGCGACCAGCACGTTCCGCCCCAGCGCCAGCTCGCCCATCTCGGTCGAGGGACCGTCGGCGATGACGTCGCCGCCCTCGACCAGGTCGCCCACCTTCACCAGCGGCCGCTGGTTGATGCAGGTGTTCTGGTTCGAGCGCTGGAACTTCATCAAAGTATAGATGTCGACTCCGGACTTGCCGGCCTCGACGTCGCCGGTGGCGCGAACGACGATGCGGGTCGCGTCGACCTGGTCGACGATGCCCGAGCGGCGGGCGGCGATGGCGGCGCCGGAATCGCGGGCGACCGTCTCCTCCATGCCGGTGCCGACGAGCGGCGCCTCGGCGCGGATCAAAGGGACCGCCTGGCGCTGCATGTTCGAGCCCATCAGCGCCCGGTTGGCGTCGTCATTCTCGAGGAACGGAATGAGCGAGGCCGCGACCGAGACCAGCTGCTTGGGGCTGACGTCCATCAACGTGATGGTCTCGCGCGGCGCCATCAGGAACTCGCCCGCCCGGCGCGAGGAGACGATGTCCTCGCCGAAGGTGCGGTCGTTGTTCAGCTCCGCATTGGCCTGCGCGATCGTGTGCTTGGCCTCCTCCATCGCCGAGAGATAGACGACCTCGTCGGTCACCTTGCCGTCGACGACCCGGCGGTACGGCGTCTCGATGAAGCCGTATTTGTTGACCCGGCTGAAGCTGGCGAGCGAGTTGATCAGGCCGATGTTCGGGCCTTCGGGAGTCTCGATCGGGCAGATCCGGCCGTAATGGGTCGGATGGACGTCGCGGACCTCGAAGCCCGCGCGCTCGCGGGTGAGGCCGCCCGGCCCGAGGGCCGAGACGCGCCTCTTGTGGGTCACTTCCGACAGCGGGTTGGTCTGGTCCATGAACTGGCTGAGCTGCGACGAGCCGAAGAATTCGCGCACCGCGGCCACCGCCGGCTTTGCGTTGATCAGGTCGTTCGGCATGACGGTCGAGACGTCGACCGAGCTCATCCGCTCCTTCACCGCCCGCTCCATCCGGAGCAGGCCGACCCGGTACTGGTTCTCGAGCAATTCGCCGACCGAGCGGACCCGGCGGTTGCCGAGATTGTCGATATCGTCGATCTCGCCCTTGCCGTCCTTCAAATCGACGAGGGTCTTCACCACCGCGACGATGTCCTCCTTGCGGAGGGTCGTCACCGTGTCGGGCACGTCGAGGTCGAGGCGCATATTGAGCTTGACCCGGCCGACGGCCGAGAGGTCGTAGCGCTCGGGGTCGAAGAACAGGCCGCCGAACAGGGCCTCGGCGGTCTCGCGGGTCGGCGGCTCGCCGGGGCGCATGACGCGGTAGATGTCGCTCAAGGCCTGGTCGCGGTCCTCCGACTTGTCCGCCTTCAGCGTGTTTCGGATCCAGGCGCCGGTCGCGACATGGTCGATGTCGAGCAGCTCGATCCGGTCGATCCCGGCCTTGTCGAGCTTGTCGAGATTCTCGGCCGAGACCTCGTCGCCGGCCTCGATATAGATCTCGCCGGTCTTCTCGTTGATGAGGTCGTAGGCGGAATAGCGGCCGAAAATCTCCTCGGTCGGGATGACCAGCTGGGTGAGCCCGTCCTTGGCCGCCTTGTTGGCGCCGCGCGGGGTGATCTTCTGGCCGGCCTGGAACACGACCTCGCCGGTCTCGCCGTTGACGACGTCGAAGGCCGGCTTCTGGCCGCGCCAATTCTCCGCGACATAGGGGATCGCCCAGCCGTTCTTGCCGCGGACGAAGGTCACCCGGCCGTAGAAGGTGTTCAAAATCTCCTCGTTCGCCATGTCGAGCGCGTGGAGAAGCGCCGTCACGGGAAGCTTGCGCTTGCGGTCGATGCGGACGTTGACGATGTCCTTGGCGTCGAACTCGAAGTCCAGCCACGAGCCGCGATAGGGGATGACGCGGGCGGCGAAGAGGTACTTGCCGGACGCGTGGGTCTTGCCGCGGTCGTGGTCGAAGAGGACGCCAGGGCTACGGTGCATCTGGCTGACGATCACGCGCTCGGTGCCGTTGACGATGAACGTGCCGTTCTTCGTCATCAGCGGCATGTCGCCCATGTAGACGTCCTGCTCCTTGATATCCAAAACGGAACGGGTCTCGGTGTCCGGATCGACCTCGAAGACGATGAGGCGCAGCGTGACGCGCATCGAGGCGGCGTAGGTCATTCCACGCTGGCGGCACTCGTCGACATCGTATTTGGGCTCTTCCAGCTCGTAATGGACGAAATCCAGCTCCGCGGTGCCGGCGAAGTCGCGGATCGGGAACACCGAGCGAAGCGTCTTCTCGAGGCCCGAGACATAGCCGTCCTGCGGGCGCGAGCGGAGGAACTGCTCATAGCTTTCCCGCTGCACCTCGATCAGATTCGGCATCT
>JAXDPA010000137.1:0-14331 GCA_034668685.1 Sphingomonadales bacterium
GCGGCGGCCGGCGCCTCGCCGGACGCCGGAACGGCCGCCGGTTCGACATTGGCGGCAGGAGCGGACGCCGGATCGGGCGTGTTGGCGGCGTTCGCCATGGCCGGAAGCAGCGAGCCGCTCAACGCGAGGGCCGCAAACACCTTGTCCATCGCTTGAATTCCCCTGATCGAATCGAGTCGATTTCGACCTAGGAAGGCCCGGAGACTCCTGTGTTACAGCTTGACCCAAATCTGGGGATAACAGGTCATGCCCGAATCCTTCGAAGAGCTGATCGCGCGAGCCTGTGCGCTGCGCCGGGCCGGCGATCGGGCCGAGTCGGAAGCGGTCTATTCGAAGGCCGGCCGTGTCGCCCGATCGACCGGCGACACGGCCGGCCTCGCCCACGCGCTTCGCCACGTTTCGGATTTAGCGCGCGAGCGGGACGCGCACGCGGAGGCACTGGCGGCGGCGCGGGAGGCGACCGACCTCTATCGTTCGGACGCCGGCGCCGGACCGCTCAACATCGCCAATTCGCTTCGCCTGCAGGCACTCGCGCTGGAAGCGCTCGGCCGCGCCGCCGAGTCGCGACCGCTCTGGGAGGAAGCCGGAAGCCTTTACCGGCAGGCGGGCGTCGGAGTCGCGGTCGCCGAATGCGAACGGCATCTCCGCCGTTGAGCTCGAATGATGGTCGGGGAGACAGGATTCGAACCTGCGACCCTCTGCTCCCAAAGCAGATGCGCTACCAGGCTGCGCCACTCCCCGCCTTCGCCAAGGCTTCGGCGGGCAAGCCCGCCGGGGCCGTGCTAGCGAAAACCGGGCCGGCTTGCCAGCCGTAGCTCCGGCACGGAGCGCAGGCTGGTGGGCCCGGAGGGATTCGAACCCCCAACCAAGCCGTTATGAGCGGCCGGCTCTACCGTTGAGCTACAGGCCCTGAAGCTCGCGATGCCGGCGATAGGCGAGCGGAGGCGGGCTTGGCAATGTGCGTGGATGTGCGGTGTCAGTTGCCCTGGCCGGCCGAGCGGTCCGCCGGCTCCAGCGCGGGAAGGTAGAGCGTGAAGCGGGTGTCGCCGACGGCGAGCGCTCCGCCGACCGCTTCGGCGAGGTTGCGGACGAGCCGGAGCGCGAAGCCGAGGCCGAGCGCGGGAGCGCCGGGCCAGTCGCCCTCGGGGCTGTAGCCCGGATCGAGGAGCGCGCGTTCGTCGAGACCCGCAATGGCGCGTGGACGATCGATCGACAGGCACAGCATTCGCCGCCCGGCGATCTGGCCGTTGGTCATCGTCGCCGCGATCGTCTCGCCTTCGCCCGCCAGGCCGATGGTCGCGGCGAGCATCCGGGCGAACATCCGCTCGGCCGCGCCGAGCTCGACCCGCGCCGGGGGCAGGTCGCGCTCGATCTCGATCGCGATCCGGCTGCCGCGCTGCTGGGCGACGCGTTCGTAGGCGTCGTGGAGCCGGCAAAGCAGAGCCACCGCGTCGACGGAGCTTTCGGCGAGCTGCAGCCGGCTGGTCTCGATCCGCGCCGCCGTGTCGAGGTCGTCCACCGCCGAGAGCAGGCCCCTCGCCTGCTCCATGATCGAGCCGGCGCGGGAGCGGTATCCGCTTCCGGCGGGCCCCATATACTGGCCTTCGATCATCTCGGCGAAACCGATGATCGCGTTGAGCGGCGTCCTCAGCTCGTGGATCAGCTGGCGCAGCGCATCGGGCGGGAGATCGGTGCCGAACAGGCCGCCGCCTCCGTACGGCGGGAGCGATTCGGGACGGGCAACCTCGTCGACCCGGGGACGCCGGGCGCTGCCGCGATAGCCGAGGAAGTGGCCCTGGCCCGGCTCGAAGAAGGGCACGCCCGATCTCCGCCAGTCGCCCGAGGCGGTCCCGCCCCCCGGGACGCTGAATCGGGCGTCCCGGAACGGCGCCCGTTTCTCGAAGGCGCCGGCGGCCTGGCCGTCGACCCCGAACTGGCCGCGCTCGGCGGTCGCGGCGATGCTCTGGCCGATCAGCGGACCGCGCGGAGCACCTTCGACCCACAGGATGGTGCCGTCCGGTCCCGTCTCCCAGTGGAAGAACTCGGTCTTCCGAAGCGTCTCGGGCTCCGGGGCCCTCGCGGCCGCGGCTTCGCGCTGCCGCCGGAAATTCTCGATGCGGGCGACCAGGTCGCGGATCTGCGTCTCGCTCCGGGCGAAGGACGGGCTGCCCGGCATGGCCGCTTCGGCCACGGTGCCCGACAAGGCGAAATCGGCGGCGCCGAAGCTGGCGAGGGCCCGCTCCACCTCCGGCCCGAGATCTCGCCGGTGTCGCAGGAAGGCGCGCCCGGTCGGTCCCAATTCGGGCAGGAGCGCGATCCACGACCGGCTCGCCATCCGGGCCGAGGCGAAGAGCGGCGCGGCCACCTGCGGCTCGTCCTCGGCGAACAGCCGAAGGACGGCGGGCGAGACGCGACGCCCGCCGAGCGCGGCGGCGGCTCCGCGGCGGGTCGCGAGCGGCACGTCGGCGCGAGCCGTTCGGAGCCAGGCGAGAGCGTTTTCCGACGCCGGTCCGTCACCCCGCTGAGCGACCAGATCGACCAGCTGCCGCCACTTGGCGGAGCGCGCCGAGGGACTGTCCTCGCGCTGCGCCAGCACCGTTGCGATCATGTCGTCGAAGCGCAACTTTCCGGTTCCTCTAGCGCACAGCCGGCCCGCGACAGGCCTTGCCGCTAATCGTTAACGCGCGTCGGGAGGCGGCGGAAGAGCGCAAAAAGGCGCCGTCGCAATATGGGACGCGCCCGGCGCTTTCGGCGGCAAGAAAAAGGGCGCCGGACGGCTCCGGCGCCCTCCTTGTTGCGGGGGTGAAGCGCTCACCCGCGCTGGTTCAGCCAGGCAAGCCAATAGGCGGCCAGGTCGGCGCGCGACCCGGTGACGGCGCGGAGCGCCGTCTCGGCCCCGGCCCGGTCGCCGGACATGGCCAGCGCCATGCCGAGGCGAAGCTGGACGGTGCTCGAATCCACGCCGCCCTTCGACTGGGCGGCGCGATAGAGCTCGATTGCCTTCGCATAATCGCCGTAGCCGTAATAAGCGTCGCCGATCTTGAGCGCGCTGGCTCCGGTCGACGCCGCCATCGCCCGGGCCGACTCCCCGGTCAGCGAGGCGCGGTCGCCGACGATGCGGGCGCTCGACAGACGCAGAATCTCGGCGAAGGCCTGCTTCTTGGGGTCGACCATGTGCAGCGTGATGCCTTCGTCGAGCACCGCCTTGGCCTCGCCCGGGAAGCCCGCGTCGTTGACCGTCGCGGCATAATCGTACCAGTCGCGCTCGCCGGCCAACGCCTTCGACACGCGCATCAGCCGCAGAAGGTCGAGCTTTCCGGCCGCGTCGAGGTTGCCGTAATCGCGGTAGACGAGCAGCGAATCGCGCCAATTCTCCTTGGTCGGATAGGCGCTGACCAGGCCGCGGCTGAACTTGACGGCCTGCGGCCCCAGGCGATTGTCGTAGGCGATCTTGAGGCCATATTTGTACCAGGTCTCGTCGACCGGCTGGCCGGCGGCCCGCTTGGTGTCGATGGCGCGGTCGAGCAGCGCCACCGCCTCCTGCGGCTTGCGCAAGTCGTTCTTGAGCTTGGCGAGGTTGACCAGAGTGTCCGGATCGTTGGGGACGAGCTCGATCAGCTTCGCATAAGCGGCTTCGGCCTTGCCCGGATTGGGCGGGGTGGCGCGAAGCGCCAGCGCCGCCTGGTTGCGGTAGAGATTGGGCATTTCGGACGGCTGGGCGCCGCCGCTGGCGATCAGAGCGTCGACCGCCTGGGCCTGCATCGCCTCATTGTTGGTGCCGATGCCGATCTGGAGGATGAACTGGCCGACGACATATTTTGCGTCGGGGCCCTGGGCGGCGGCCTGCGCGGCCGGCAGCGCGGCCTGGGCGGCGGCCCAGTCCTTGGCGGTCACCGCCTTCTGCGCAGGCGCGAGCGCGGCGCGCTCTTCCTTCGTGAGGTTGTAGGTGCGGGTTCCGGTCGCGGGCTGGGCGGCGGGCGCGGGCGGATCCTTCTTCGCGAAAGCGGGGCCGGCGACCAGCGAGGCGCCGCCAAGAGTGAGCGCAACGGCGAGCGCGAAGCGGGAAACGGAATTCATAAGCTGCTGCCTCCTGTTGGCCGGCGCCCGGGCGCGCCGCGGCCTTGGTCGATTGGGCGAGTGGAGCGGCCTCTACCGCCAAACGCGCGCCGTTTCTAGGGCGTCGGCGCTGAACCCCGCTTGAACTGCAAGCGATGGAGATCGGGACGGAAATCCGTTCTCCTGCAAGGACTTGACCACCGCGCCAGAGTTTCGTTGGGCGGGGATGGCTTTTCAGCCGACAGCGACTATCTAGCCCTTCTCGCGCGCGTGCACGCGTACGCGCGCGGGGTGGCGCCCGGCCTCGTCATCGGCTAGGCTCTTCGTCCAAGCCCGCGCGGTCCGCCGCGTTTCCCACGATTGCAGCAGGAACTCCCCTTGGCCAGCGTACCGCCGTCCATCGACAGCAGCGACATTTCGCCCGTCTCCATCGTCGAGGAGATGAAGACCTCCTACCTCGATTACGCGATGTCGGTGATCGTCGCGCGCGCCCTTCCCGACGTGCGCGACGGCCTGAAGCCGGTCCACCGGCGGATCCTCTACGCCTGCCAGGAAGGCGGCTTCGTCGCCGGACGGCCGTACCGCAAGTCGGCCAAGATCGTCGGCGACGTGATGGGCAATTACCACCCGCACGGCGATGCCGCCATCTACGACGCCCTCGCCCGGATGACCCAGGACTGGTCGATGCGCGTGCCTTTGGTCGACGGCCAGGGCAATTTCGGCTCGATGGACCCCGATCCGCCGGCGTCGATGCGCTACACCGAGGCGCGGCTGGCCCGGGTCGCGATGACCCTGCTCGACGATCTCGACAAGGACACGGTCGATTTCACGCCGAATTACGACGCCTCGCGCGAGGAGCCCCAGGTCCTCCCCGCCCGCTTCCCCAATTTGCTGGTCAACGGCGCGGGGGGGATCGCGGTCGGCATGGCGACCAATATCCCGCCCCACAACCTGGGCGAAGTGATCGCCGCATGCAAAGCCTATATGGACAATCCGGCGATCACCATCGAGCAGCTGATCGAGATCGTGCCCGGCCCCGATTTCCCCACAGCCCCGCTGATCCTCGGCCAGGCCGGCGTGCGCAGCGCCTATCATACCGGCCGCGGCTCGATCCTGATGCGCGCCCGCCACAAGGTCGAGGAGGGCCGCGGTGACCGCCGCTCGATCGTCCTCACCGCCATTCCCTACCAGGTCGGCAAGAACGGCCTCGTCGAGAAGATCGCCGAAGCGGCCAAGGACAAGAGGATCGAGGGCGTCTCCGACATTCGCGACGAATCGAATCGCGAGGGCGTCCGGGTCGTCATCGACCTGAAGCGCGACGCGACGCCCGATGTCGTGCTCAACCAGCTCTGGCGCCACACGCCCGCCCAGTCGAGCTTTCCGGCCAACATGCTCGCCATCCGCGGCGGCCGGCCGGAGACGCTGACGCTCAGGGACATGATCGAGACGTTCGTCAAGTTCCGCGAGGAGGTCATCACCCGCCGCTCGAAGTTCGAACTCGCCAAGGCCCGCGATCGCGCCCACATATTGCTCGGGCTCGTCATCGCGGTCACCAATCTCGACGAGGTGGTGCGGATCATCCGCGGCTCCGCCTCGCCGGCCGAGGCCCGCGCCGCCCTCCTCGCCCGCGACTGGCCGATCGCCGAGATCGCCTCCTACATCGCCCTCGTCGAGGCGGTCGAGCATGAGATCGAAGGCGACAGCTACCGGCTCTCCGACGCGCAGGTCCGGGCGATCCTCGAGCTTCGCCTCCACCGCCTCACCGCGCTTGGCCGCGAGGAGATCGGCGGCGAGCTCGAGCAGCTCGCCAAGTCGATCGGGGAATTGCTCGAGATCCTCGGCAACCGCATTCGCCTCTTCGAGGTGATGCGCGAGGAGCTGGACGCGGTCGCCGACGCCTTCGCGACTCCACGGGTCACCGAGATCGCCCCGGCCTGGGACGGGATCGAGGACGAGGATCTGATCGAGCGCGAGGACATGGTCGTGACCGTGACGCTCGGCGGCTACATCAAGCGCACGCCGCTCGAGACCTTCCGCGCCCAGAAGCGCGGCGGCAAAGGCCGCGCCGGCATGGCCACCAAGGACGAGGATGCGGTCACCAACCTGTTCGTCACCTCGACCCACACGCCGGTCCTGTTCTTCTCCACCCACGGCAAGGTCTACCGCCTCAAGGTCTGGCGCCTTCCCGAAGGCGCCCCCCAGGCGCGCGGCCGGCCGATGGTGAACCTGCTTCCGCTCGCCGAGGGCGAGACCATCTCGACCGTCCTGCCGCTGCCGGAGGACGAGGCGGAATGGGGCAAGCTCCACATCATGTTCGCCACCGCCCACGGCACCGTCCGGCGCAACTCGATGGACGCCTTCACCAACGTCCCGACCGCCGGCAAGATCGCGATGCGCTTCGGCAGCGACGAGGAGGGGGATCCGAACGATCGGCTGATCGGCGTTTCGCTGCTCACCGAGGAGGACGACGTGCTGCTCGCGACCAGGGAGGGCCGCGCGGTCCGCTTCGCCGCGACCGACGTCCGCGAATTCCAGTCGCGGACCGCCTCGGGCGTCCGCGGCATCCGGCTCCGCGACGGAGACGAGGTCATCTCATTGTCGATCCTCAAGGGCTTTCCAGCGACAACCGACGAACGCGAGGCCTATCTGCGCGCCGCGCCCTGGAAGGACAATGAGAACGCGCCGACCTTGAGCCCCGAGCGCATGGCGGAGTTCGCGGGCGCGGAGGAGTTCATCCTGACCGTCACCGAGAACGGCTACGGCAAGCGCACCTCGGCCTACGAGTATCGGCGGACGAATCGGGGCGGCCAGGGAATCACGAACATCGAAACGTCACCGAGGAATGGCTGTGTCGTCGCGTCCTTCCCCGCCCATAACGGCGAGCAGCTGATGCTGGTCACCGACCAGGCCAAGCTGATCCGGACCACCGTCGGCGACATCCGTATCGCCGGGCGCAACACGCAGGGCGTCACGATCTTCCGGGTCGCCGAGGACGAGCATGTCGTCTCGGCGGCGCGGATCGACGAGGAGGAAGAGCCGGAGAACGAGGCCGAGGAAATGGTCGCCGCCGACCTCGGCAGCGAGCCCCCGGCCGCCGCCGCCGACGCCGTCCAGCTCGACGACGGCACTGGCCCCGGGACGCTGCCGGACAGCCAGGAGGACGAGCCGGGCTAAAGCTTGCCTCCGCCGGCCCGCGCGGTAGCTTGACGTCATGCCCCGCCGCCGAGCGCCTTCCGCGATCACCTGGCAACAGGTTCTTCTCTACGGCGCCGTCCTCGCGCTCGGCGCGCTCGCGCTCGACTGGGCGCAATATCAGCGGCTCGCCCGCGCCCGGACGGCGGACGTCTATCTGTTCCTCGTCGCCGCCGGCTTCCTCGCCCTCGGCCTCTGGGCGGGAGCCCGCTTGCTCGGCCGCGGACAACCGCCGCCGGCGCCGGGCAACCCGGCCGCCCAGGCCTCGCTCGGCATCAGCGACCGCGAGCTCGCCGTGCTCGGCGCGCTGGCGGAGGGGCGTTCCAACAAGGAAATCGGCCTCCTCCTCCACATCTCGCCGCACACGGTGAAGACCCACGTCGCGCGGCTCTACGAAAAGCTCGAGGCGCGGCGGCGGACCGAGGCGATCGCCCGCGCCAGGGCGCTCGGCCTTTTGCCCTAAACCGTCAAAATCACCCGTTCGGGCGATTGAATTCGCCGCTTGGCTGGTCTTGCAGTCGGTGCGAACTTGGCGCCCAGGGGGAGATCAACATGCTCAAGACCATAATTATCTTCGGAATCGCCGCCGGCCTCATCGTCGGCGTGCCGCTGACCGTCCTCACGCTCTCGATGAGCGGCCACGAGATGATGCATTGGGGGATGTTCGTCGGCTACGCGCTGATGCTGCTCGCCTTCACCACCATCTTCATCGCCATCAAGCAGCGTCGCGACGGCCCGTGCGGCGGGGTCATCCGTTTCTGGCCGGCCTTCGGGCTCGGGCTCGGCATCAGCGTCGTCGCCAGCCTTTGCTACGTCGCCGCCTGGGAGATCGGCCAGGCGCTGAGCGGCGCCGATTTCGCCGCCGTCTACAGCCGGGCGATGATCGAGCAGCAGCGCGCGGCGGGCGTCAGCGGCGCCGCGCTCGCCAGTTACGCGGCCCAGATGGAGGATTTCCGCCGAAGCTATGCGAATCCGCTCTACCGACTGCCGATGACCTTCGTCGAGATATTCCCGGTCGGCGTTCTGGTGAGCCTCGTCGCCGCCGCGCTGCTTCGCAACAGCCGGTTCCTGCCGGCGCGGGGCTAGCCGCCGCGCGCATGGCGGGCTAACCGCCGCCGTCGATGGCTCATGAGGTCCACATCGTCGGCGGCGGCCTCGCCGGATCGGAAGCGGCGTGGCAGCTCGCCGAGGCGGGGATCCGGGTGCGCCTCTCCGAGATGCGCGGCGGCGGCGGCGCGACGGCGGCCCATCATACCGACTCGCTGGCCGAGCTGGTCTGTTCCAACAGCTTCCGCTCCGACGATGCCGAGCACAACGCGGTCGGGCTGCTCCACGCCGAGATGCGGGCGCTGGGCTCGGTGATCATGGCGGCGGCGGACGCTCACCGGGTGCCGGCGGGCTCGGCGCTCGCCGTCGACCGCGAGGGCTTCGCGGCAGCCGTGACCGAACGGGTGGCTGGCCACCCGAACGTCGAGCTGGTCCGCGAGCGGGTCGACGCCCTGCCCGAGTCCGGGGCCACGATCGTCGCGACGGGGCCGCTGACCGCGCCGGGCCTCGCCGAATCGATCGGCGCGGCGACCGGCTCGGACGCCCTCGCCTTCTTCGACGCGATCGCCCCGATCGTCTATCGCGAGACGATCGACATGGAGGTCGCCTGGCTCGCCTCGCGCTGGGACAAGGGCGAGGCGGCCTATGTCAACTGCCCAATGACCAGGGAGCGGTATCTCGCCTTTCACCAGGCGCTGCTCGACGGCGAGAAGACGGCGTTCAAGGATTGGGAGCAGGACACACCCTATTTCGAGGGCTGCATGCCGGTCGAGGTGATGGCCGAGCGCGGCGTCGACACCCTTCGCTTCGGGCCGATGAAGCCGGTCGGGCTCGACGATCCGCGCACCGGCCGCTGGCCCTATGCCGTCGTCCAGCTCCGCCAGGACAATGCGTTGGGCACCTTGTTCAACATGGTCGGCTTCCAGACCAAGCTGAAGCATGCCGAGCAGGTCCGCATCTTCCGGACCATCCCCGGCCTCGAGAATGCCGAGTTCGCGCGGCTGGGCGGGCTTCACCGCAACACCTTCATCAACTCCCCCCAGCTGCTCGACGGCACGTTGCGGCTGAGGCGCGCGCCGCACATCCGCTTCGCCGGGCAGATCACGGGCTGCGAGGGCTATGTCGAATCGGCGGCGATCGGCCTGCTCGCCGGACGCTTCGCCGCCGCCGAGCTGCGCGGAGGGGCGCTGTCACCCCCGCCCCCGGAGACCGCGCTCGGCGCGTTGCTCGGCCACATCACCGGCGGCGCCGAAGCGGCGACCTACCAGCCGATGAACGTCAATTTCGGCCTGTTCCCGCCGGTCGAGGGCCGGTCGAAGAAAGCCGACCGCAAGCGGATTTACACGGAGCGGGCCTCGCGGGCGCTGGCCGGCTGGCTGGCCAGCGCCGCCTAAACCTCGACCGGCAGTTCCAGCCTCGGGAAGATCGGCTGCGGCGACTCGATCGGCGAGCCGGCCAGGCGTACGTAGCGCTCCGGATCGGCGAGGGTCGCGAAGGTGCGAGCCTCTTCCGGCACGCCCATCTGGGCGAGCAGCCTAGCGCTGCCAGCCGGAATCACGGACTGGATAGCGATGGCGAGATCCATGATTGCAGCGCAGAGCGTGGCGAGTACCGCCGTCATCCGCTCCGGATCGGTCTTGCGCAGCGCCCAGGGCGCCTCGGCGTCGATATATTGGTTGCAGGCGAAGACGGCGCGCAGCCAGGCCTCGACGCCCTGGCTGAGCTCGAGCCGCTCGAAATGGCCGGGCAATTCCTCGGCCGTGGCCCGGCGGACGGTTTCGAGCAGCTCGGCGTCGCCGGGGTTGGCCGGGCCTCGAGCCGGAAGCCGTCCGCCGAGATTCTTGGCGATGAAGCTCAATGTCCGCTGGGCGAGGTTGCCGAAGCTGTTGGCGAGGTCGGCGTTCACGCGGGTGACGATGGCTTCGGGGCTGTAGCTGCCGTCCTGGCCGAAGGTGACGTCGCGGACGAGGAAGTAGCGCACCGGGTCGACCCCGAACGCCTCGGCGAGGCCTTCCGGCGAGACCACGTTGCCGGCGGACTTCGACATCTTCTCGCCGCGCAGCAGGACATGGCCGTGGCCGAACACCTGCTTGGGCAGCGGCAGCCCGGCCGACATCAGGAAAGCGGGCCAGTAGACGGCGTGGAAGCGCACCACGTCCTTGCCGATGATGTGCAGATCGGCCGGCCATAAACGCTGATAAGTCTCTGAGTCCAGGTCCGGATAGCCGACGCCGGTCAGATAGTTGGTAAGCGCGTCGAGCCAGACGTACATCACGTGCTTCTCGCTCCCCGGCACCTTCACGCCCCAGTCGAAGCTGGTCCGCGAGATGGAGAGGTCGGAGAGGCCGCCCTCGACGAAGCGCAGCACCTCGTTGCGCCGGCTTTCGGGCCGGATGAAGTCCGGGTGGGCGGCATAATGATCGAGCAAGGGCTCCTGGTAGGCCGAAAGCCGGAAGAACCAGCTCTCCTCGACCGTCCACTCGACTGCGGTTCCCTGCGGTGAGAGCTTTTCGCCGCTGTCCGCCTCGACCAGCTCGTCTTCGTCGTAATAGGCTTCGTCGCGGACCGAGTACCAGCCTTCGTAGCGGCCGAGATAGAGATCGCCCTTGTCGGCCATCGCCTGCCAGATGGCCTGGCTGGCGCGGTGGTGGGCAGGCTCGGTGGTGCGGATGAAGCGGTCGAAGGAGATTTGAAGCTTCTCGTCCATCTCCTTGAACAGGGACGACATCTCGTCGGCCAGCACGGAGGGCTCGACGCCCTTGTCGCGCGCCGCCTGGGCCATTTTGAGGCCATGCTCGTCCGTCCCGGTCATGAAGAAGACGTCGCGGCCCCGGAGGCGCTGGAAGCGGGCGACGACGTCCGCGACGATCGCCTCATAGGCGTGGCCGATATGGGGCGGGCCGTTCGGGTAGCTGATCGCGGTGGTGAGATAGTAGGGCTCGGCCATGGCCGGGCTTTAGCGGGCGGCGGCAGCCGGCGCCAGCGAGGCGAGGAGGCCGGCGAGCTCGAAGACGACGCTCTCCGGCTCCAGCGAGAGACCCCGCGCGCTCGACGCGAGCGCCTGGGCCCGCTCCCACGTGCGCAGCGCGTCGTCCAGCGCGCGCCCGCTCCGCTGCTTCGCCGCCGCGGCGACCAGCGAGGGTGCACGGGCGAGGAACGCCTCGTAGCGCGGCTGCGCCGATTTCAGCGCCAGGCTCTGGGCAAGGGCGCTGCGGCGGGCGTTGGTCGGATCCCCTTCCCTCGCCAGCTCGGCCATCGCCTTGTCCAGCGCGGCGATGTCGAGGCCCTGGAAAGCGAGCGCCCGGCCGGGCGATCCTGGCGCCGCGGCGGCGAGCTCCGCGATCTCCTGGTCCGAACCCTCGGGGAGCGCCTCGCGCAGCGCTGACGTCATGGCGTCGGGCTCGAGCGGGGACAGGCGGAGCAGGCGGCAGCGGGAGCGGATGGTAGGGAGCAGCCGCTCGGGCGCGTGGCTGACGAGCAGGAACAGGCTGTGGGGCGGCGGCTCCTCGAGATTCTTGAGCAGGGCGTTGGCGGCGCCGCGCTCCAGATCGTCGGCCGAGTCGACGATCACGACCCGCCACGGCGACATCGAGGCCGTCGTCCCGAACAGGCGCGAAAGACCGCGCACCTGGTCGACCGTGATCGAGCGCGCCAGCTCGGCGGGGTTGTTCTCGCGCGGCAATCGCTCGAGCCGCATCAGGTCCGGATGGCTGCCGGCCGCGACCAGCCGCGCCGCCGGGTGGTCGTCGGGCACATCGAGTCCGGGCAGGCCGAGCTTCCCCTGCCCGTCGGCGAGCACCCGAAGCGCCGCTTTCTCGGCGTACAGCGCCTTGCCGATCCCCTGCGGGCCGGCAAGCAGCCAGGCATGGTGCAGAGTGCCCGCATCGAGGCTGTCGCGAAACGCCGCGACCGCGCCGTCGTGGCCGTGGAGAGGGCTCACAGCAGGTCCCCGATCGCGGCGACGATCCGGGCGGTCACCTCCTCCTCGGCGCCGCTGGCATCGACACGCCTGAAGCGGTCCGGCTCCCCCTCCGCCAAGGCTTCGAAGGCGGCGGCGACCTTCGCGTGGAAGGTGGGATCGCGCGCGCCGATACGGTCGGCGCCGCCGGCGTCGCGGACGTCGAGGCGCTCCGCCACCGCCTCGGCCGGAAGCTCGAGCAGCAGGGTCCGGTCGGGGAGGAAGCCGCGGCTGCCGAAGCCGTGGAGGGCGCGGACCGCCGCGATGCCGAGGCCGAGCGCGCCGCCCTGGTAGGCGAGCGAGCTGTCGAGGAATCGGTCGGAGAGCACCCAGGCGCCGCGCTCGACCGCCGGACGGATGGTGCGGGCGACATGGTCGGCCCGTGCCGCGGCGAACAGCAGGGCCTCGGCTTCGGGCGTCCAGCGCTCCTCCGGCCCCTCGAGCAGCAGCCGGCGGATCAGCTCCGCGCCTTCGCTGCCGCCGGGCTCGCGAGTCTCGACCACCTCGAGCCCGCGCGCGCGCAGCGCCTCGGCGAGACGGCGCAGCTGGGTCGACTTGCCGGCCCCTTCACCGCCTTCCAGCGATATGAAGCGCCCCCGCGCCACCCCTCAGCCGAAGAGCGAGGTGAGGCCGAGCCAGATTCGGCCGAGGAAGCCCGCTTTGCCGACCGCGGCGCCGGCGACCAGCGGCATCGTCTGGGGCGGCGTGTCGGGCGTCGAGACGACGAGGTCGGCGATGTGCTGGCCCTGGGCGATCGGCGCCTTGATCGGGCCGTCGTAGACGACCTTTACTTGGACGTTCGCCGCGGCGCCGGCCGGAAGCGTGACCGCGAGGTCGCGCGGCGCGACCAGCGGCACCGTCGAGTCGCCGCCCAGCTGCACCTTGGCGTCGGCCACCTTGCGGCCGGCGGCGAACAAAGGCTGCGACTTCCAGGCGCGGAATCCCCAGTCCATGAACTTGACCGACTCCTCGGCCCGCAGGCCGTAAGTGGCGAGGCCGGCGACGACCATGATGATCCGCCGCCCGTTCTGCACCGCCGACCCGGTGAAGCCGTAGCCGGCTTCGTCGGTATGGCCGGTCTTGAGGCCGTCGGCGCCGGGGATATGGCCGAGCAAGGGGTTGCGGTTCTCCTGGGTGATCGGCTTGCCGCCGCCGAGCGTCTTGCCCCAGGTGAATTCGGTCTGCGTGTAGAATTGCTTGTAGAGATCGGGCGTCGTCCGGATCGTCGCCTCGGCGAGCCTGGCGAGGTCGCGTGCGGTCGTGTAGGTCACGCCTTCGTCGGGCCAGCCGTTCGAATTGCCGAAATGGCTGTTGGTCATGCCGAGGCGCTGCGCCTCCTGGTTCATCAAGGCGGCCCAGGCCGGCTCGGTGCCGGCGAAGCATTCGGCGAGCACCACCGAGGCGTCGTTGCCGGACAGGGTGACGATGCCGTGGAGCAGGTTCTCGACGCTGACCTGCTCGCCGGGCGAGAGGAACATGGTCGATCCCGCCGCCGGACCGTGCCACCTCTGCCAGGTCTCGGGCCGGACCTGGCAGATCTCGCCCATCTTGTGGTCGCCCCGCTTGATCATGTTGAAGGCGATGTGGACGGTCATCATCTTGGCCATCGAGGCCGGCGGCATGCGCACGTCGCCATTCTTGTCGTAGAGCACGGCGCCCGAGGACAGGTCGATCATGAAGGCGACCCTGGCCGGCGTGTCGAACGGCGGCGCGGCAGCCATGGCGGGCAGCGCAAGGGCGGCAGCTGAAGACAGGAAAAGCAGAGACTTACGCATCATTCCCTCGAATTCACTTTAGGATTTGCTCAGGCGCTCGCGCCCGTTCGCTTTCCTTCTAGCCGCTCGCCTTTCCCGGCGCCACACGCATTCAGCGGGCGATCGCGTCGGCGAGCAGGCCGACCGAAAGAGCGTAGAAGTTCGAGCAATTGTAATCGAGGATTACCCGGTAGTTGGTGGTGGTGAGATAGGCGGTGTGCCCCGGCCCGTCCGGCTCGATCAGCGAGGCCATCTCGGTGTCGCGCGGCCAGCTGCCCGATTGCGGGACGAGGCCGAGCCGCTTCCATTCGGCGACGCTCAGCC
>JAXDPA010000138.1:0-25844 GCA_034668685.1 Sphingomonadales bacterium
CAGGCTGTCGGCGGCGCCCTGGGTGTCGCTCAGATAATCGTCGCCCGCGCCGCCGGTCAGCGAGTCGCTGCCCTGGTCGCCATAGATGCTGTCGTCGCCGTCGCCGCCGTCCACAACGTCCGCACCGGCGCCGCCGTGGAGGATATCGTTGCCGTCGCCGCCGCGGATCGTCTGGGCGCCGGCCGCCCCGTAGAGGACGTCGTCGCCGCCGAAGCCGTCGATCGTGTCGGCGCCGCCGCCGCTGTAGAGATGGTCCGGATCCGGCGTGCCGGCGATCGCCTGCGGCGCCGGGGTCGAGCCGTCGGCCGCGAAGCCGCCGAGGTTGAAGGCGGTGAAGGCCGCAACATTGCTGTTGCCGAAGGTGATCAGGGTGACGAAACCGTTCGCCGGCGCCGCCCCGTCGCGGTCGAACTGGAGCAGCACGTCGGCGCCGCTCTGCACGAGCCGCGCATAGCCGGCGGTGAACGGGTTGGCATCGGCCGCATAGCCGGTCGCGTTGCGGACCAGGAAGCCATACCAATCGAGCCGATCGCCGCCGTCGCCCGCCGCGAAGTCGGTGACGGTGATGCTGGCGGTGCTCGTCGTCGTCTTCGACCAGCTGCCGAGCTCGACCACGTCGGAGCCGTCGCCGAGCGCGGCGGTGACGCTGCCGACGAGATTGTAGATGTGAAGCCTGTCGACGCCCGCGCCGCCGTCCGCGGTGATCGAATCGGCATTGTAGCTGTTGATCGCGAGCAGATCGTCGCCGGCGCCGCCGTAAAGCGAAACGCTGCCTCCGCTTCGCCGCGAATCGCGCTGCACCCAGAGCTGGTCGTTGCCGTCGTCGCCGTAGAGCCGGTCGATTCCGGTGTCGTTGTCGGAGATGAAATCGCTGTCCGCGCCGCCGTGGAGAACATCGTCGCCGAAGCCGCCGTAGATCGTGTCGTTGCCGGCGCCGCCGTCGATCGAATCGTTGCCCGCGCCGCCCTCGATGCGGTCGGCGTCGCCGCCGCCGTTCAGCATGTCGTTGCCGAAGCCGCCGAAGATCCGGTCGCGCCCGGCGCCGCCGTCGATCACGTCGTCGCCGGCGCCGCCGCTCAGCACGTCCGGGAAATCGGAGCCGGTGAGGGTCAAGGGCGGGGAGATCGTGCCGGTCAGCGGCAGCCCGGCAAAATTTTCCGCCGTAAAGCTCGCCGAGTCGACATTCTTGAACACGAAGGCGCGGGTGAAGCTGCCGTTGCCGAGCGGCGAAATGTCGAGGATCGCGTCGGCGCCCGACTGGGTCAGCCGCAGGAAGCCGGCGGCGAACGGGTTGGACACTCCGTTCCAGGCGGGCGAATAATCGGCGAGCGCCTGGTCGAGCTCGAGCACGTCGCCGCCCGCGCCGGTCTGGAAGTCGGTGACGGTCACGCCGGTGGAGGACGTGCCCGTGTAGGTGAAGGCGGTCTCGAGCCAGAGCAGGTCGCGGCCGGCGCCGAGCGTGACCGTCGCCGCCGCATCCCACGAATTGAGATCGATCCAGTCGTCGCCCGCGCCGCCGTCAACGGCCACGGTCGCGCCGGTGCGGACATCGATCCAGAGATAGTCGCTGCCGTCGCCCCCGAAGACCTGGATCGCGCCCGAGCCCTTGAACCGGCTGACCTCGAAATAATCGTCGCCGCCTTCGCCGTAGAGGATATCGGAGCCGCGCGATTCCTCGCTGACGATATAATCGTCGCCCTCGCCGCCATGGACCACGTCGTCGCCCATGCCGCCATAGAGGCTGTCGGCCCCGCCGCCGCCGTTGAGCAGGTCGTTGCCGGCCTCGCCGAACAAGGAGTCGGTGCCGTCGTCGCCGCCGGTCAGGACGTCGTCACCGCGCCCGCCGTCGATCCGGTCGCCGCCGCCGCCGCCAAAAATGCCGTCGTTGCCGCTCGTGCCGAGCAGGTGCTCGGCCGCCGCCGTTCCGATAATGTCGCTCATCCCGCTCCCACGCGCCACAAGCCGCCGGCGCAGAGCGACTTCCTGCTTGCAAACTTCCCGTTGATTCCGAGGTATTTAGCAAAAGGTTAAAGTCTTGTAATCTCTTTTTTGCAGGCGCGTTGCGGATCGGCAGCGGAGGGGTGATAAAGCGCGGCACCTCTCCGGAGAACGCCATGCGCCGCACCGCCCTGCTCGCTCTCATCCTCGTCTCCGCCTGCGCGGCCCCGTCGGCGGCCGACCGGAGCGCGCCCGAGGCGAGCCCGCGCTACGCCTTCTGGCGGCCGGCGCCGGTGCTGGGGGCCGAGGAGCCGTCGAAGGTCATCGCCGCCGCGCCGGCCGAGGCGTGGCGGCCGATCGATCCGGACAATCTTCTGATCGTCGAATTGAAGGACGGGGGCCGGGTGGTGATCGAGCTGGCGCCGGACTTCGCGCCGATCCACGTCGCCAACGTCAAGGCCTTCGCCCGCGGCGGCTGGTGGAACGGCGCCTCGGTCTACCGGGTGCAGGACAATTACGTCGCCCAATGGGGGAATAACGAGGCCAAGATCCCCTTCCCCGCCGGAGTCGCGCCCAAGCCGCCCGCCGAGTACGACCGGCCGCTGACGGGCCTCAGCGTCAGGCCTCTGGGCTATCCGGACAGCTACGCGCCGATGGTCGGCCATTCCGGCGGCTGGCCGGTCGGCTACGATCCGGAGCGCGGCCGCGCCTGGCTCACCCATTGCTACGGCTTCGTCGGGGTCGGACGCGACCTCGCCCCCGATACCGGCGCCGGCGGCGAGCTCTATGCGGTGATCGGCCACGCCCCGCGCCACCTCGACCTCAACATCGCCCTGATCGGCCGAGTGATCGACGGGATCGGCCTGTTCTCCGCCCGGCCGCGCGGTACCGGCAATCTCGGCTTCTACGAGGACCCCAGGCAGAATATCGCCATCGCCCGAGCCCGCCTGGCGAGCGACATGCCGCCGGCCGAACGGCCGCGCTTCGAAGTGATGCGCACCGAGAGTCAGAGTTTCAGCGACTATGTCACCGGCCGCGCCAACCGCGCCGGCGATTTCTTCCAGCGACCGGCCGGCGGGGTCGACCTGTGCAACGCGCCGGTGCCGGTGCGCAAGGCGGCCCCGTAAAAGCGCCGGCCCCACCCGAAGGCGGAACCGGCGCACGGGAGGCACACAGGGCGCCTGACCGAATGAAAAAGCTCAGGCCGCGTAGGCATGCTCCGCGTCGTAGATCGGGCGGCGGATGGTGCGGACTATGGCGCCGCCGGCGATCATCGGCGCGTTCTCGAGCGGCAGGGCCGTGGTGCAGAAAGCGCATTCGGCCATCGAGCGGCCGATATACCAATGGGTGCGGCCGCAGCCCGGGCAATAATTCGTCTCACGCTCGCGATAGACGATATGATAGCCGCGCTTCTCGGCCTGCGGGATGATGCAGCCGCCGCGCGCCTCGAGGATACTGGTCGCCATAACTCCTGGCTCCTTTCACAACACTTGGGCGCCCAACGAGCGACGAGTCTGAAGAGTTTCATGGCTGTGGGATGAATGGGAGGGTGACGGCGCCGCAACGGCCGGCCTGCGGCGTTGAAAAAGCGCGGAAATCCGCCGCGACGAGCCGTTTTTCCAGCCCGACGAGCCGATCTTGCAACAGTCTAAAAATTTTTCCGGCTGCACCCGGAACCGGTCAGCTTTCCTCGGTCAGCCGGATCTTGTCGGTGCGCCGAGTGCCCATCTTGCGGTTGCGCCGACGCTCCCGGCGCTGATGCACGACGAGCGCGACGATCGGGAACGCCGCGGCCGCGGCGATACCGAGCGAGAGAGCGATGATCTCGTCCAAATCCCTTCCCCGTCTTTCCGCCGTCCTAATCCAGATCAGGCTCGGCGTCACGCCCTCACGGCCGGTGACGCCGATGATTCATGCACCGGTCAGAAGAGTGGCCTATGGTGGCGCCATGACCCGAAAGCCGCTCCTCGCCGCCGCCCTCGCCTTGCCGCTCGGCGGCTGTCTTGCCAAGACCGCGCTCGACGTGGTGACCCTGCCGGTCAAGGCGGCCTCGAAGACCGTCGACCTGCTCACCACCAGCCAGAGCGAAGCCGACGAGAAACGCGGCCGGGCGATCCGCAAGCACGAGGAATGCCTCGGCAAGGAGGAACGCGAGGCACGCAAGGCCGGCCATGAGCCGGACCCGGGCAAGTGCCCCGAGCCGCGGACGAAATGAGGTCCCGCGGCGTCGCGGCCCTGGCCCTGCTGGCGGCCGCGACCGCCTCGAGCGGCGCACCGGCCGCGGTTCGGCACCATCGGGCGGCGAGTGCCGTTCCGGAAACGAAGAGCCGGATCAGCGCGGACCGGCTCGCCCGGCTGGTGCGTGAGCCGATGCGGCTCGTCCAGGCGGGGCGCCGCGCCGAAGCCGATGCCGTTTTCCTCAAGCTGCTGGCGGCGGCGCGCGCCCGCGGCAAGGCCGGCGCGGTTCGCGCCGCCGACCTGCTGACCGCCTACGGCGTCGCTCTGTATGAGGAGGGCGAGGAGAGCGACTCGGGGGGCGCGAGCGCCGCCATTCCCTGGCTCGAGCAGGCCGTGACGGCGACTCGCTCGGCCTGGGGCCCTTCCCACCCCGAAACGGCGCTCGCCTTGCAGAATTTGGCGGACGTGATTCGCGAAGTCGCTCCGGAAGCGCCTGGCGCCGAGGCCGAGGCCGCCCTGCGCGAAGCCTATCGCATTCGAGTGAAGGCGCTCGGCCCCGGCAATGCCGAGACCCTGTACACGCTGAAGTCGCTTGGCGACGTGCTTTCCGCGGGACCGGAAACCGCTTCGCCCGAGGCAGGCCGAGCGGCGGAGGCGGCAGAGGCGTATCGCCACGTGATTGGCGCCCGTCCGGCGGCGCGGGATGCCAATGCCGTCGAGGTGAAAGTGATCGCCCGCCTCGCGCTCGCCCGGCTGCTGGCGCGCAGCGGACACCTCAGTGACGCGGTACGGGAAGTGAGAGAGGCCGAGCAGACCGCATTGTCCTGGCGCGGCGGGTCCAGCGGCCGAGCCATGGTCTGCCGCGCCTACGCGATCGGAACGTGGAAGGTGGCCGACGCGCTGGAGGCAAACGGCGCCGCCGACGAAGCGCTGAAGGTGAGCACCCGCCGCGACGAAGGGCGCAGCCGCTGCTTCGACAGCTTGCTGCCCTAGAGCGCGATCGCGACGGTCTTCAGCTCGGTATAGGCCTCGGCGCCGTAGCGGGCGCTTTCGCGGCCGAAGCCGGATTGCTTGAACCCGCCGAACGGGAGCGCGACGTCGGCGAGGGCCGGGGCGTTGCCCCAGACCATCCCGGCCTTCAGCTTGGCGGCGAGGCGGTGCATCGCCGAGACGTCGCGGGTCCAGATCGAGGCGGCGAGGCCGTAGGTCGTGTCGTTGGCCGCCTTGGCGACCTCGTCGAGATCGTCGTAGCGCTGGGCGGCGAGGACGGGGCCGAATATCTCCTCGCGGACCACCGACATGTCCGGCTTCACGTCGACGAGGATGGTCGGGTTGACGAAATAGCCGTCGCCGCCCGGCGTGTCGCCGCCGTGGAGCACGGTGGCGCCGGCCTTGCGGCCCTGCTCGATATAGGACAGCACCCGCTCGTGCTGCTCGGTCGAGACGAGCGGGCCCATCATCGTGTCGGCGGCGAGGCTCGGCCCGACCTTCCAGTGGGCGGCGTTGGCGGCGACCGCCTCGAGCAATTTGTCGAAGATGTCGCGGTGGGCGAACAGGCGTGAGCCGGCGATGAAGACCTGGCCCGAATTGGCGAAGATCGAGGTCGCCGCGCCGCGGGCGGTGCGGTCGATGTCGACGTCCGGGAGGACGATCACGGGCGACTTGCCGCCGAGCTCGAGGGTCACGCGCTTGAGCGTGTCGGTGGCGGCGCGGTTGATGATCTTGCCGACCTCGGTCGAGCCGGTGAAGGCGACCTTGTCGACGTCCGGGTGGCGGACCAGCCGGTCGCCCGCGGTCTCGCCCATGCCGGTGACGATGTTGACCACGCCGGCCGGGATCCCGGCCTCGGCGACGAGGTCGGCGAAGCGCAGGACCGAGAGCGGGGTCTGCTCGGCGGGCTTGAGGACGAGCGTGCAGCCGGCGGCGAGGGCGGGGGCGATCTTCTGCACCGCCATCATCAACGGGAAGTTCCACGGTACGATCTGGGCGGCGACTCCGACCGGCTCGCGGCGGACATAGGCGTGGACGGCGCCGGCCGGGAAGGCGGCGGGCTCGACATGGTCGCCGGTGAGCTTGGTCGCGAAGCCGGCCTGGTAGCGCAGGGTGTCGACGCATTTGGGAAGATCATAGCCCTGGCTCGCCGCCCGCGGCTTGCCGTTGTCGATCGATTCGATCTCTGCCAGCTCCTCGATATGGGCCTCGAGCAGGTCGGCGAGCTTGTGGATCAGCCGCTCGCGGCGGGCCGGCGGAAGCCCGGTCCAGCGGCCGTCGTCGAACGCGCGGCGGGCGGCGGCGACGGCGCGATCGACGTCGGCGTCGGACGCGTCGACCACCGAAGCGATCTGCTTGCCGGTCGACGGATCGTAGACGGGAATCGTCTTGCCGTGGCTCGATTCGACCCATTCGCCGTCGATGAACAGGGCCGGTGCGCGGCCGAGCGCGCGGCGGGCGGAGTCGGAATAATCGGGCTGCGGGGAGAGGCGGGTCATCTCGTTCATCGG
Source organism: Sphingomonadales bacterium (assembly GCA_034668685.1). GTDB lineage: Bacteria > Pseudomonadota > Alphaproteobacteria > Sphingomonadales > Sphingomonadaceae > Allosphingosinicella. The sequence goes on from JAXDPA010000138.1 coordinate 6,618, forward strand.
GCTGTCCTCCGTGACTCCCTCATAGACCTCAGGCGAGGATAGAGCGAGCGGTCTCGACGGAGCGGCCGGAGTCGGCGCGGGGCGGAGTGACGATGCCCTTCTGCACCGCCGGCCGGGCGGCGATCGAGTCCATCCAACGCCGGAGGTGCTCCAGCCCCTCGACCGGGATTCCGGACCATTCGTGGGTGTGGACCCAGGACCAGTTGGCGATGTCGGCGATCGAATAGTCGCCGGCCAGCCATTCGCGATCGGCGAGATGGCCGTCGAGCACCTCGAACAGCCGCCGTCCCTCGCGCCGGTAGCGCTCGATGACGCTCGGCAATTGCTCGGGAAAGTAGCGGGTGAAGACGTTGGCCTGGCCCATCATCGGGCCGACACCGCCCATCTGGAACATCAGCCACTGGACGACCCGGCTTCGGCCCTTCGCGTCGGCGGGAATCAGCCGGCCGGTCTTCTCTGCGAGATAGAGAAGGATGGCGCCGCTCTCGAACACGGCGAAATCGCCCCCCTCTTCGCCGGCGTCGCGGTCGACGATGGCGGGGATCCGGCCGTTGGGATTGATCGCGGTGAACCAGGGCTGCTTCTGCTCGCCGGCCGCCATGTCGATGACGTGAAGCGCGTAGGGAAGGCCGAGCTCGTCGAGCGCGATCGAGACCTTCCAGCCGTTGGGCGTGGCCGCGGTGTAGAGATCGATCATGTGGGGCTCCCCGGATGAGGGCCGCGCATAGGCCGTCATTTGCCGGCGTGGCAAGTTCACCGTCATGCCAGCGAAAGCTGGCATCCATGCTGCCTTTGGATCGGATTCAGATTCAGCATGGACCCCAGCCTTCGCTGGGGTGACGGGGAGGACGCTGGGGTGACGGGGAGGGCGCTTGGGGCGACGAAACGGCTTCAGCCGCCGAGCAGCATCTCGTGGCCGAAATTGAGGCCGATTCGGCCGTCGCGGTTCCAGCGGACGAAGGCGTGGATCCGGCTGCATTCGGGGAACTGGACGAGCACGGTCTCGCCGAGGCGCGGCGCGAAATCGGCCTCGATCATCGTTCCGCGCGAGGAGATGTTGAGCACGGGGACTTCGTGGGGCGCACCCCGGAACCAGATCACGGCGCTGTCGACGAGGCCTTCGTGGCGAGGCTCGGCCCGGCGATCCGAGTAAGGATCGGGCCCCGGGCAAACCTGCTGAACGGCCATGTCCGCGCCTCCTTTTCCGATCGCCGGGGAGCGTGACAGACCAAGGTTTCCAAATCTTTAGCGGCCGCGGATTCTTCCTAACCTGGGTTGGCGCTCGGCCCTTTGGGCGGAACCGCGCGAGCGCGAATGCCGTTCGTTACTCATCCGCCATGACAGAGACGCCGAAGGAATGACGAACGATCGACCGGCCGCGCCTCCCCCAATCGCGCTCTGGGGAGGCGTCGAATGCACCATCGTCCGTCTCGGCGACGATTACCGCGACCAGAGCGAGGAAACGGGCCACCGCGCCCGGCTCGACGACATCGACCGGATCGCCGATCTCGGAATCCGGACCGTTCGCTACCCGATCCTGTGGGAGGCAATCGCGCCGGACCGGCCGGACGAACTCGACTTGGCCTGGACCGACGAGCGGCTGGGACGGCTTCGCGAGCGCGGAGTCGAGGTCGTCGCCGGGCTCCTCCACCACGGCAGCGGCCCGCGCTACACCGACCTCATCGATCCGGATTTCCCGAAGAAGCTCGCCGATTACGCCGCCCGGGTGGCCGAGCGCTATCCGTGGATCGGGATGTGGACTCCGGTCAATGAGCCGCTGACCACCGCCCGCTTCTCCGGCCTCTACGGCCATTGGTATCCGCACGGGCGGGATTATCCCACCTTCCTCAGGGCGCTCTACAACCAGTGCCGCGGCGTGCTCGAGGCGATGCGCGCGATCCGCGCCGCGGTACCGGCCGCCCGGCTGGTCCAGACCGAGGACCTCGGCAAGACCTTCTCGACGCAGAAGCTGCGCTACCAGGCGGTGCACGAGAACGAGCGCCGCTGGCTGAGCCTCGACCTGCTGTGCGGCCGCGTGACCGAGCGCCATCCCTTCCGCGACATCATGCTGGCCGCCGGCATCGGCCAGGACGAGCTCGAGGCGCTGGAGGGCGGCGAGGCGAGTCCGGACCTGATCGGAATCAACCATTATCTCACCAGCGAGCGGTTCCTCGACGACCGCGCGGAGCTCTATCCGGACCATCCGGCCGACGGGAACGGGCGGGACCGTTACGTCGACGCCGAGGCGGTGCGCGTGAAGCGGCTCGAAGCCGATACCGGCATCGGCCCGCGGCTCAGGGAGGCGTGGGAGCGCTATGGGCTGCCGCTTGCGGTGACCGAGGTCCACCACGGCTGCCACCGCGACGAGCAATTGCGCTGGGCGAAGGAGGTGTGGACGACGGCCGGGGCGCTTCGCGACGAGGGCGTCGACCTGCGCGCCGTCACCCTTTGGTCGATGTTCGGAAACGTCGACTGGCGCTTCCTGCTCACCTGCCGCCACGGCTTCTACGATACCGGCGTGTTCGACGCCCGGAGCGATCCGCCGCGGCCGACCGCCATCGCCCACGCGGCCCAGGCCTGGGCCCGAGGCCGGGACTACGACCATCCTGTGCTCGACAGCCCGGGCTGGTGGCGGCGGCCGCCGCGTCTCTATCCCTGGAACGGCCGCTCCAAGCCGCTCGACTGGGGCGGGCGCAAGCTTCTGATCACGGGTGCGACCGGCACGCTCGGCAACGCCTTCGCGCGGATCTGCGAGGAGCGGGCGCTCCCCTTCTGCCTCACCGGCCGCGCCGAGCTCGACCTCGCCGACGAGGCGTCGGTCGCCGCCGCGATCGAGGCGGAGCGGCCGTGGGCGGTGATCAACGCGGCGGGCTTCGTTCGGGTCGCCGACGCCGAGCGGGAGCGCGACGCGTGCCTCGCCGCCAATGCCGACGGGCCCGAGCGGCTGGCGCGGGCGTGCCGCGAAGCCGGGATACGGCTCGTCACCTTCTCCTCCGATCTGGTATTCGACGGCCGCGCCGGACGGCCCTATGAAGAGACGGATCCGGTCAGGCCGACCTCGGTCTATGGAGTCAGCAAGGCAGAGGCGGAGCGGCGGGTGATGGCCGTCCTCGACGACGCGCTGATCGTCAGGACCAGCGCCTTCTTCGGGCCGTGGGACCGTTACAATTTCCCCTGGCAGGTCGTGTCGGCGCTGGCGCGCGGCGAGCGCTTCGCCGCCCCGGCCGATGTCGAGGTCTCGCCGACCTGGGTGCCGGACCTGGTCCATGCCACGCTCGATCTGCTGGTCGACGGCGAAAGCGGAATCTGGCACCTCGCCAATCCGGGCCGGATCAGCTGGCACGAATTCGCCCGCCGGGTCGCCGAAGGCGCCGGCTACGACCCGGATCGAATCGTCGCGACCGAAGGAGAGCCTTCCGTCACCGCGCTCGCAAGCGCCCGAGGCATCCTGCTTCGGCCGTTCGAGGACGCTCTGGCCGATTTCCTGCGCGAGCTGCGGGAGACGGAGGCGCTGACGCCGCTGGCGGCGGAGTGATCAGCCCCTGGGCGGCGCGACGTCGAAGGCGACGGTGAGGCGCTCGCCGGCGTCGAACGGCCTCGTGCCGTGCCACATCGTCGAGGGAAACAGGACAAGCCGCCCCGGCTTCGGCTCGACCGTCCGGAACGGCGGCAGATCGAGCCCGAGCTCGGTCGCCTCGCCCAGGGTCAGCCAGCCGGCCGGCTCCGGCCCGCGTTCGTCGGGCGGCGGCAGGGCGACGTAGAAAGCCGAGCTGAGCCAGCCGGCGGGGTGGATATGGTTGGCGTGCCGTCCTCCCCCGGTGAGCCGCACCGACCAGGAACCGGAGAAGCGGACCCGGCCCTGACGCGTCGCACCGAGCGTGGGATGGGCCGGGCGCGGCGGCGGAAGCCGCGCGACATGCGCCTCGACCGTCTCGACGAGCGCCCGGCGGAGGGCGCGAATCTCCGGGTCGAGGCGGGCGAAGAGCGGCCCGTCGGTCTGGGTCCCGCCGCGCACCGACTGCTCGAGCGGCTGGTAGGTGGCGAGATGGAGCCGGCGCAGGCACGCGGCGAGGCTTTCGAGGTCGCCGACCCAATCGCCGATGTCGTAGATTCCGACCAGCGCGGGATCGCCCTCCAGCCATTCCCAACGGGGATCGCCGGTCAGCCGCCAGGCGGCGGAAAGATAGGGCCAGAGCTGCCCGCCCGGATCCTCGCCGGAAAAGGATTCGGCCAGTTCCGCGGCTTCTTTCGCGCGTCCCGAGCGCAGATGATGGCGGACGAGGCGGACGACGAGCGTCAGGTGCCGGGGCGGGCCAAGCCCGGCGAACAGCCGGTCGGCGGCCTCGGTCTCGCCGAGCTCGGCCCGGGCGATCGCCTCCATCGCATCGAACGCGGCGAGCCCGCCGGTGCCCCGCCTGGCGCGGGCGATCGCGTCCAGCGCCTCCTCGTAAAGCTCGGCGTCGGTCAAGGCGGTGAGCAGCGCAGCCCACAGATCGGCGTCGGCGGGCGTGCGCGCCAGCGCGGTCTCGTAGCCGGCGGTGAAGCCTTCGCGGCCCGCCGTCATCCAGCGCAGGCGCGCCAGCGCGCTCTGCCCCTCGAACCAGCGCGGGTTGCGAGCCAGCTCCGCCTCGAGGGCCTCGACGGCTTCGGCGAGCCGGCCCTCCAGGAACAAGGCGCCGGTGCGGCTGAGCAGGATCGAAAGGTCGTTCGGCGCGACCCGGCGGGCGCGATCGAACAGGGCGACGGCGGGGAGGCCGGCCTCCATCGCGCTTCGGGCGAGGGCGTGGGCGATGAGGCCGTCATTGGGGGCGAGCAGAGCGGCCCGCTCGAGCGCCCGGATCGCCGGTGCGAGCTCCTCGAGGCCACGGCAGACGAGGCCGAGCGCCTGCCAGAGCCGGGCGTAATGCGGGTTGGCGCGGACCCCGCGCTCGAGCAAAGGCAGGGCCTCGTCCTCGATTCCGGCGTTGATCGCCGCCACGCCGGCGGCGAACGCGGCGTCGGGATCGGACGCGCTGGCCTCGCGGAGCTGGCGCCGCGCGTCCTCGATCACGGCCCCTCCGCCGTCTCGGCCGGGTCGGCGGCGGCAATCACCGCGGTCACCGCCGAGCGCTCGGCCTCGGTCAGGCCGGGATGCCAGCAATCGACGATCAGGATGACCCGGAGCTGGTCGGAGGGGTTCATCGCCTCGTGCTCGATCGTGTCGTCGAACACCCAGGCCTCGCCGACCCGCCATTCGCGGCGCTCGGCGCCGACCCGGAACCAGCAGCCCGGCGGAACGATCAAGGGCAAGTGGCAGACCAGCCGGGTGTTGGCGACGCCCGTGTGCGGAGGAATGTGCGCGCCGGGGGCGAGCAGCGAGAACATCGCGTTCGGCCCGCGGCGCGGGACGTGCGGCTGGTCGATGCGGGCGAGCAGCGCCATGGCGCTCGGACAATGGCGCGCGTTCGCCTCGACGACCTTGCCGTTGGCGACGAGATGGATGGCGGTCCAGTCGCGGCTGCGGTTCAACGCCTCCCATTGGCGAAGCGGCACGTCGTCGGGATATTGGATGTAGGGGACGAGCTCGGCCCGTTCGGCCGCCATCACCGCGTGGAAATCGGCGGTGAGCGCCTCGGTCGCCGCTTCCAGCCCGGCCAGCCAAGGGAAATCCTCACGGTCGTGGAACTCGCGCTCGGCGAGGCCGGGATAGTGAAAGTGGGTGGGCTCGCTGTGATAGACCCGGGTGGCGCGAACGATGTTGCTTCGAAAGCGCTCGACCCGCCGGCGCTCGCGCTCCGGCAGCGCGGCCTCCGCCGCCGCGCCCGCTTCGGCCAGCCGGGCGACGTTGCGTTCGACATGGGCGCGATGCACGGCCTCGGCATGGGCCAGCATGGACGCCAGATGGGCCGGCACCTCGTCCGGCTTCTGGGCCAAAGCGTAGCCGTAGGTCTCGGCGGCCTCGACCGCCCGGCCGGAGCGCTCGAGGAGGTTGGCCTTGACCAGAAGCGGAAGGAAGGCAAGCGGCTCGGCGCGCAGCGCGCCCGAGACGGCGGAGAGCGCGCCGTCGAGATCGCCGGCCGAACGGCACATCGCGCTGAGCTTCAGCCACGGGTCGACGCGCTTGGGATCGGCCGCGGTCACCCGCTCGAGCAGGCGCCGGGCGGCCGCGGAGTCGCCCCGCGCCGCCGCCTGGTCGGCCTCGGCCTCGAGGCGGGCGGAGTCGCTCACAGCTCGTAGCCCATGCGCTCGACCCAGGGGGCAAGGATCGGCAGCACCGGCGCGAGCTGGTCGCGATAGCGCTGCCAGCGGCCGGCGGCGCGGCGGTAGATCGGCTCGGTGACCTGCGAATAACTGGCGGTGCGAATATGGTCGCGCTTCGCCGCGCTGGCGCGATTGTCGAGCACCTTCTCGTCCCACGGGAGGCCGAGGAACTCGAGCAAGGGCCGCATCTCGCCCTCGAGATCCTCGACCATCCGCTCGTAGCGGATGCGATGGACGGCGAGCGGCAGCGAGCGTTCGGCGCGCGACCAGGAGTCGAACACCGCGTCGTAGGTCAGCGCCGCCTCCTCGAGGTCGGTAAAGCTGCGCATCGCGACGTTGAGCTGGAAATTGGCCATGAAGCAGGAGAGCACCGCGTCGCACGGATGGCGCTCGACCAGGATGATCTTCGCATCCGGAAAGATGCGGTGGATGAGCGGCATCCGCGTCATGTGGAGCGGATATTTGTCGACCACCGTGGCGCCCGGCGGCGGCGGCGACAGATGGGCCAGCGCGTCGAAATAGCGTGCGCGCAGCGCCGCGGCCTCGCTCGAAGCGAGGCCGGCAAGCCGCGAGTCGCCGCCGAGGCGGTCGTCGACCGCGGCGAGCACCGGCATCTCTTCCAGCACATGCAGGCTCGGCGCGTTCATCAGCAGGGTGTCGAGCAGGGTCGTGCCTGAGCGCGGGAAGCCGACGATGAACACCGGCGCCGGAGGGGAATCGGGCAGCTTCACCGGCGTCCAGCAGGCGACCTGCCCGGTGTCGATCAGTTTCGCCGCCGCGGCGACCTGCTCGCGGTAGCTCGGCCCCTCCTGAGCGGGCCGGGCGGCGACGGCGGCACGGTTCATCTCCTCGAAGGCGGCGAAGGCGCGGGACGCATCGCCGAGCCGGTCGGCGATCTCGGCGAGGAGCTGGGCGCGGCGGACGGGGTGGATGGTCGCCGGGGTCGCCTCGGCGAGGGGCAGCGCTTCCTCGAACCGGCGCTGCCGGCGCAACGCCCAGGCGCGCAGGAAGCCGATCTCCGGCTGGTCGAAGCCGCGCGCCCCGGCGTCGGCGACGAGCGCGGCGAGATCGTGGACCCGGTTCAGATTCTCGAGCAGCAGGCCGAGCTCGAGCCAGGCCTGGTTGAAGCCCGCATCGAGCCGGATCGCCTCGCGATAGGCCGCCTCCGCCGCCGGGAAGTTGCGCACCGAAGCCTCGGCGAGGCCGAGCTCGGCCTGGACGGACGCGTCCGCCGGGGCAAGCGCCGCCGCCGCGCGCATGACCCGGGCGCGGTCCTCGAACCGCTCGGCCTGCGAGAGAGCTTCGGAAAGGTTGACGTAGATTTGCGGAACGTCGGGCCGCAGGTCGATGGCGCGGCCGAGCGCGGCGATGGCGCCTTCGACATCGCCGGAGGCGAAGCGGGCATTGCCGAGATTGTTCCAGCTTTCGAAATCGTCGGGGAAGGCGGCGACCACCTTCTCGTAGGCCTGGGCCGCCTCGGCGAGCCGCCCGGCCTGCTGGTGGGCGAAGGCGGCGACGCGAAGGAGGCGGGGATCGGCGGCGGGGGCGCAAGCTTCGGAGGCTTCGTCGAAGCGGCCGCAGGCGGCGAGCGCGGTCGCCAGGTTGAGTCGGGTCGCGCCGTCGGCGGGGTCGAGATCGAGCAGCCGGCGGAAATGGGGAAGCGCGCCGGCGGGATCGCCCATCCGCGCCGCGGCGAGGCCGGCGAGGGAGAGGAGCGGCGGCGAATCGGGCTCGGCGGCGAGCGCGGCCTCGGCGGCGCGGCGCGCGGCGGCGAGATCGCCGCGGCCGAAGGCGGCGAGCGCCGGCGCAAGCGCAGGGGGGGGAGTGGGAGCGGCGGAGCTCATCGCGGCGGAAACTGGCACGGGCGCGGGCAAAAAGAAACGGCGGGCCCGAAGGCCCGCCGTCGGTAGTTGGATCGAGTGCCCCGCTTAGAAGTCGAGGGTCACGCCGGCGAAGATGTAGCGGCCCAGCGGGTCGTACACGTTCGGGAAGGTGTTGCCCGAGCAGTAGACGCCCGGACAGGCGTTGATCACGCCGCTGGCGCCGTTCGAACCGATGATCGGAGGATCGCGGTCGAGGATGTTGTTGACGCCGAGGCGGAAGTTGTAGTGGTCGCCGATCCGCGCGGTGAGCGCGAGATCGAAGTAGTTCTGCGCCGGGATCCTCGCATTGAACGGCGAGAAGGCCGCCTTGAGGGTCGGCTGGCTGCTCGACCGGTCGACTGCGACGCCCTTGAAGTAGCGCCACTGGGCCGAGATGCCGATGCCGTCGGGCGCCGTCCAGGTCAGGCGGACCTTGTGGCGCCATTCGGGGTTCGGAGTGCCGCAGCGCAGGCCGTAGAGGCCCTTGCAGTCGAACGCGTCGCCGACGCCCGAATCGGTGATCAGCTTGTCGAGCCAGGTGCCGACCGCGTTGAGGCTGAGCCCGCCCAGCGATCCGATGTCCATCGCGTAGCTGAAGCCGACGTCGATGCCGCGGGTCGAGACTCCGCCGACATTCTGGGTCGTGTCGATCACGAACCCGTTCGACGAGCGCCACAGCGAGCCGAACTGGTCGCGATGGACGAGGCCGCAGAAGGTCGGATCCAGCGTCTGGTTGCAGACGTCGAGGATGGTGTCCTGACCGATCTGCTGGATCGCCTTCTTCACCTTGATGTCGAACCAGTCGACGGTCAAGGCGAGGCGCGGGACGAAGCGCGGCTGGAACACGATTCCGACCGTCTTCGAGGTCGCGACCTCGGGGACGAGGTTCGGGTTGCCGCCGATCAGGCCGTTATACTGGCCGGCCGGGTTGCCCGCGACGGTCTGGCCGACGACCAGGCCCTGGAGCAGACAGCCCTTGTCGGCCGCGGTGATCGTCTTCGCGCACGGATCCGAATTGCCGTTCAGAGCGACGCGCTGGGTGGCGAACAGCTCCTGGATGTTCGGAGCGCGGACCGCGCGGTTGTAGCTGGCGCGGATGCGAAGGTCCTTGACCGGCGCGAAGTCGAGCCCGAGCTTCCACGTGTCGGTCTTGAAGCCGTGGCCGGCCGCGTTGCCCTTGAGGTCGTAGCGCGAATGGCGGTAGCCGGCCTCGACCGCGAGGCTCTTGAAGAAGCCGTTCTCGACGATCGGGACGCGGATTTCGCCGAACAGCTCGCGGACGTCGAACGCGCCGTGGGCCGGAAGCGTCGGAGCGCCCTGGCCGGCGAGATCGCCGGTCTGGAATTCCTCGTCCGTGTTGAGGTTGAGGAGGTCCTTGCGATACTCGGCGCCGAGGGCGATACCGATGCCGTCTTCCGCCCACGGGAAACGAAGGCCGTATTCGCCGAGCTTGCCCGTGATCGAGACGCTGGCCACCGCCTGCTCGACCTGGCCGCGCTGGAAGCCCGGGGTCTGCAGGTAGGACAGAGCGGCGGGAGAGATCGTCCCGCCCCACACGTCATAGGGGACGCAGTTCGGATCCGTGCCGTCGCGGACCGACCGGCAGGTCGGCACGCCGCCGATGTTGACGACGTCGAGGGCGCGGGTGAGGCGGGCGACCGAGAAGTCGTTCAGGTAGGTCTCGGAGAAGTTCACCCGGCCATACTGATAATAAGCGTCATACGACCAGACGTTGCTGAGCTCGCCGCGCATGCCGCCGACGATCCGGTAGGTCGTGTGCTGCAGGTCGTCCTGGCGGCCGCCGCCTTCGACGTTGCGGCGAAGGATCTGGGCGAAGCCCCGGAAGTAGGGCTGGCCGGTGGTCGGATCGATGAACGCGAACGGCGCTCCGCCGCTCTGGCCGACGACCGTGCCGTCCGGATTGGAGAGCAGGTTGTTGGGGGCGCAGATGATCGAGCGCTGCTGGGCGCTCAACAGCGGGTTGTCGCAGTTGACCGAGAAGGTGTTGCCGAAGTCGCCCGAGGGAGCGATCTGCGCCACCGTGCGGTCGTCCATGAACATCGCTTCCATGTACGGATGCAGCGCGGGGCTGATCTCGTAGTCGGCGAAGGCGCCGAACGTGTAGCGCTCGTCGGGACGCTGATAGTAATTGTACGGCGCGAAGTTGAACGGCGTGAAGCCGGGCACCAGGGTACGGTTCGGGCCGATCTGGAAGAAGGTCGACGTGAACGTCTTGGCCGCCGGGCTTCCGGTATAGGCGATGACCGTGCCGTTGGCCGCCGTCGCCGAGCCGCCGCAGTCGATCACCGAGCTGGTCGCGCGGGCCTGGCTGGTGCAGGCGCTGTAGTCGCGCTTGTTCTCGGTGACCTGGTTCAGCTTGCGGTAGGTGGCGTAGGCGACGACATGTCCGCGGCCGTCGTCGAACTGGGCGCCGATCTGGCCGGAAAGGTCGATCGTGCCGCCGTCCGTGACGACGCCGTGCGGATAGCCGAAGCCGCGCCGGTTGAGGGCGTCGATCAGGCCGGTCTTGGTGCCGTTGTCATGGTTGTAGAAGCTGTACTGGCCGTCGAGCTTGATGCCCTCGAACTTCGTATCCATGATGAAGTTGACGACGCCCGAGACGGCGTCCGCGCCGTAGACCGACGAGGCGCCGCCGGTCAGCACGTCGACCCGGTCGATGATCGATGCGGGGACGATGTTGATGTCGGGCGACGGGAAAGACGGATCGCCCGGAAGCAGCCGGCGGCCGTTGATCAGCACCAGGGTGCGGTTCGAGCCGAGGCCGCGAAGGTTGACCGTCGCGGTGCCGGTCGCGCCGTTCGCGAGGTTGCCGCCCTGCTCGGCGAAGGCCTGAGGCAGCGAGTTGATCAGGTCCTCGGTGCGGGACGTGCCCTGCAGCTTGACTTCCTGGCTGTTGACGACGGTGACCGGGCTGACCGCGGTCAGGTTCGGCTGCGGGATGCGCGAGCCGGTGATGACGATGGCGCCCTGGTCCTGGGCGGCCGCCGGATTGGCGTCGGCCGAGGTGGTCGGGGTCGAAGCCTCGACCGGGCCGGTCTGCGGCTGGCCCGTGGTTCCGCCCTGGGTTCCGGGATTGTCCTGCGCGAAAGCGGGGGTGGCGATGCCGATCGCGCCGCCGATGAACGTGGTCGCGAGGAGGGTGTTCAAGATACGGTTCTTATTCATGTCCGTCCCCTTAGAGCGGCTTCGGCCGCGGATTTTTTTCGTCCCTGTGCACCGGCAAGAAAGCCGGCGAGCCGATCACCGTTTACTTGATGTAATGAATCCGAAGCAATCGCCTGCACTTGGCGGCCCGCCCCTATTTTGGATTACGTGACAATTTTGCCACAGCGAACAGCGAGAGCCGTTGCGAAGGTCTCGCGCATCCCGCAATAAGGCGGAAAGAGGCATGTTTGACTGGGAGAGGGCGATGAACCGGCTGTGGGTCGTGGCGGCGGCGGCAATTATGGTGGCCGGCGGGGCGGGCGTTCTCGCCAAGCCGTCGCGTCCGGACACCACCCGGCAGCGTCCGGAGACGTTCGAGGCGCTTGTGCGCTGCCGCTCGATCGCCGACGAGAAGCAGAGGCTGGCCTGCTACGACGGCGCCGCCGCCGCGCTCGAGCAGGCCGCCGACCGCCACGATCTGGTCGTCATCGACCGCAAGCAGGTGCGCGAGACCAAGCGCACCCTGTTCGGGCTCGAGCTGCCGAGGCTCAGCATCTTCGGCGGCGGCAACGACGACGCCGCGGACGAGGTCAAGGAAGTCGAGGGCGTCGTCCAGACCGCCTTCCAGGACGGCAACGGCCGCTGGGTGGTGACCCTGGCCGACGGCGCCACCTGGGCGCAGATCGACAACTCGCCGATCGCCTTTCGCCCCAAAGCCGGGCAGAAGGTCAGGATCCATCGCGGCGCGATCGGCAGCTACATCATGAACATCAACGGCCAGCCGGGCGTAAAGGCGCGCCGGCAGCTGTAGCCTGAGGAACGCCCCCTACCGCCCGCGGCGGGCGGCTTCGACCGAGGCCTCGGGGGTGGCGTAGGCTTCCTGCCGTTCCACGCTCCAGTAGCGCAGCTGGTCGAGCGGGATCCGGCGGCCGGTGACGGCGCAGGTCACATAGTCGCCCGAGGTGAGGATCCGGAATGTGCCGGCCATATAGTGAAGCCGCGCCTCGCGATCCGGGTTGTTGTGCATCAGCATGGGCACGTTCCTAAAACAGTCCTGGCCTAGAGCAGTTTCGGCTGGTGGGGCACCGGCTTGCCATAAGACGGGCGCCGCGGCCGCTCAACCGCCGAGCCGCCGACCGCCGCCTCGACGTCGCCGTCGCCGAAGACGAGGCGAAGCCGCGCCGCCGCTTTGGCCGCGGCGGCGGAGACGAGGGTCCGGCCCTCCCGGTCCTCGACTCGGGCATAGCCGCGCTCGAGCGGCCGGCCGGGATGGGCGAGCTCGGCGACGCGCCAAAGCGCCTCCAGCCGCTCCTTCGACCGGCGCCAGGCCCCGTCGAGCAGGCCCGGCCGCAATCCGCCCGCGGTCTCCGCCAGCCTGGCGCGGGCATGACCCAATTCGCCGCGCAGCGCGCGCGGCAGCCGGTCCGAGAGCTCGTCCAGCCGCTGCTGCTGAGGCGCGAGCAGGGCCTCGCGCTCGGGCCAGCGGCGCAGGCTGGCCTCGAGCTGCTCGGCGGCGCGCTCGGCGGCGCGGCGGGCGCAGCGCTCGATCCGGAAGCCGAGCTCGCGCAACTGGCCGAGCAGGTCGCCGCGCACCGGCACCGCGATCTCCGCCGCCGCGGTCGGGGTCGGCGCCCGGACGTCGGCGGCGAAGTCGCTCAAGGAAGTGTCGGTCTCGTGGCCGACGGCGGAGATGATCGGAATCGCGCAGTCGGCGATGGCGCGCACCACCTCCTCCTCGTTGAACGCCCAGAGATCCTCGATCGAGCCGCCGCCGCGGGCGACGATGACCAGCTCCGGCCGGGGTACCGGCCCGCCCGGCGCGAGCGCGTCGAACCCGCGCACGGCGGCGGCGATCTGCGGCGCTGCGCCCTCGCCCTGCACCGGCACCGGCCAGACGAGGACGTGGCAGGGGCAGCGGTCGGCGAGGCGGTGGAGGATGTCGCGGATGACGGCGCCGGTCGGCGAGGTGACCACTCCGATCACCCGGGGATGGAAGGGCAGCTTCTTCTTGCGGCTTTCGTCGAACAGGCCCTCGGCGGCGAGCGCGTGGCGGCGCTTGTCGAGCAGGGCCATCAGGGCGCCCTGGCCGGCCAGCTCGAGCCGGTCGATGACGATCTGGTAGCGCGAGCGGCCCGGGTAAGTGGTGAGCTTGCCGGTGGCGACGACCTCGATGCCGTCCTCCGGGCGGAAGGCGAGCCCGGCCGCGGTCGCCTTCCACAGCACGCCGTCGAGCAGCGCCTTGTCGTCCTTGAGGCAGAGATAGCAATGGCCCGAGGCGGCGCGCTTCCAGCCCGATATCTCGCCGCGCACCCGCACAAGGCCGAACGCGTCCTCGACGGTGCGCTTGAGGCGCTGGGCGAGCTCGGAGACCGAGACGGCCGCCGAATTGTCGCCGGGGGCCTCGCTTGCTAACAGCCCGCTCTCGCCTGGAAGGATGTCGTCGATCATGAATGTCCTGCTGCTTGGCTCGGGCGGACGCGAGCATGCCCTTGCCTGGAAGCTCGCGCAATCGCCACTTCTGGGCAAGCTGTGGGCCGCCCCCGGCAATCCCGGGATCGCCGAGCATGCCGATCTGGTGAGCCTCGACGCCGCCGACCATAGGGCGGTGATCGATTTCTGCCGGCGGCAGGCGATCGACCTGGTCGTGATCGGGCCGGAGGGGCCGCTGGTCGACGGCCTCGCCGACAATCTGAGGACGATCGGAATCGCGGTGTTCGGCCCGAACAGGATCCCCGCGGCGCTCGAAGGCTCCAAGGGCTTCACCAAGGACCTGTGCGCAAGGCTCGCAATCCCGACCGCCCGCTACGCCCGGGCGAGCGACCGGCTTGCCGCCGAGGCGGCGCTCGGCGAGTTCGGAGTGCCGGTGGTGATCAAGGCGGACGGGCTGGCGGCGGGCAAGGGCGTCATCGTCGCGGCGACCGAGGAGGAAGCGCAGGCGGCGCTCGACATCATGTTCGACGGCGGCTTCGGCGCCGCCGGCGGCTCGGTCGTGATCGAGGAATTTCTGGAGGGAGAAGAAGCCAGCCTCTTCGTCCTCACCGACGGCGAGACCATCCTCCCCTTCGGGACGGCGCAGGACCACAAGAGGGTCGGCGAGGGCGATACCGGACCCAATACCGGCGGCATGGGTGCCTACAGCCCGGCCGGAATCGTCACCGCGGAGATCGAACGGCGGGTGATGGCGGAGATCGTGGAGCCGACCGTGCGCGACATGGCGGACCGGGGCACGCCTTATTCGGGCATCCTCTACGCCGGGCTGATGCTGACCGCCGAGGGGCCGAAGCTGATCGAGTACAACGTCCGCTTCGGCGACCCGGAATGCCAGGTGCTGATGATGCGGCTGGAAGGCGACCTTCTCGCGCTGATGAAGGCGACCGCACAGGCAGAGCTGGCGCAAGCGGAGCCGCCCCGCTTCTCGAGCGATGCCGCTCTGACGGTAGTGATCGCCGCCAAGGGCTATCCGGGCGCCCCCGAAACGGGCGGGCGGATCCGTATCGGCGAGGTCGGGGAGGCGAAGGTCTTCCATGCCGGCACGTCGCTCGGCGACGGCGGCCTGGTCGCGAGCGGCGGGAGGGTGCTGAACGTCACGGCTCTGGGCCCGAGCGTCGCCGAGGCGCGGGAGCTTGCCTATAGGGCGGTGGACGCGATCGACTTCCCGGGCGGCTTCTGCCGCCGCGACATCGGCCGGAGGGAGGCGGAACGGGGCCGGTGAGGCTGGACAGCGCCGGCCGGCGGCGGCAAGGCGTCAGGGTGGCCGAGGAGGAGGCGGAGCGGACATGGCAAGGCTGTTGAGGATCCTGATCGGTCTCGCCGCCGTGCTGCTCATGGGCTGGATCTGGCACGGCCCGGCGGGGCGGGGGGCGATGTTCGTCGACCTGGTGGAAGCGCGCGCCCGCGCCGTCGTCGCGCAGGCCGAACTGCCCGGAATCGCCGTCAGGCTCGAGCGCCACCCGCTTTCGCGCAACGCGATCCTCAGCGGGCCGGCCGACGATTTCCAGCGTCACGGAATGGCCGACGAACCCGGGCTCATCGGCCGGGTCGCGGAGGTCAGCGGCATCGGCGGGGTCAAATGGAACGACGAGCCGCGCCGCGGCGGGTGGCCGCTCCCGATCCTCGCGGAGACCCTGCTGCAATTGCTGCTCGCCTATGCGATCGGCTTCGGCATCGGCGCGATCTTCTTCGCTCGGCCCAAGCGCACATCCTTCCTCGACTGACAGGGACGAAAGATGACCGATCTCGCCCAATATAACCTGATTCCGATCGCGGTGGCGGTGCTGGTGGGCATCATCGTCGCCTACTGGATTTTCCGCGGCTCGCGATCGAGGACGGGCGCCCGGCCCGTCGCCGACCCCGTGCCGCGCCGCGGCGTCGAGGACGGCGAGGCTGGGCCCGCTCCCGCAACCGAAGCCGAGGCTGTCGCCATCCCGAGCGCGAGCGGACCGCCGGACACGCTCCAGACGATGAAGGGCGTTGGACCGAAGCTCGCCGCTCAGCTCAACGCGGCCGGGATCACCCGCTTCGACCAGCTCGCCGCGCTTTCGCCCGACCAGGCCGCCTCCCTCGACGGTCAGATGGGGCCTTTCGCCGGGCGAATCGCCAAGGATCGGCTGGTCGAGCAGGCCGCCTACCTCGCGCGCGGCGACACGGACGGCTTCGAGGCGGCGTTCGGAAGGTTGGGGGGCGCCTAACCCCGCCGCTTTCTCACCACTTCGCTGGCGAGCAGTTTGTCGATCTTGAAGCCGTCCATGTCGACGATCTCGAACTGCCAGCCGCCCACGCGGAAGCGTTCGCCGACTTCCGGGATGTGCTTCAGCACCGAGAGCGCGAAGCCGGCGGTGGTGGCGTAGTCGCGACCCTCGGGCAGGCTGAGGCCGAGCCGGTCGGCGAGCGCGTCGGCGGGCAGCGAGCCCGACACCCACCAGCTGCCGTCCTCGCGCTCGACCAGCGGCATCTCCCCGCCGCCGTCGAAGTCCGACGCGAAGGCGCCGGCGAGGGCGGAAAGCAGGTCGGAAGGAGTCACCACGCCCTCGAAATGGCCGTATTCGTCATGGACGAAGGCCATCGGCACCTCGGCGCCGCGCAGCGTGTTCAAGGTGTCCATGGCATCCATCGTGTCGGGCACCACGGCCGGGCTGCGCAGCAGCTCGCGCAGGAGCAGCGGACGGCCCTCGAGCGCGGCGACGACGATGTCGCGGGCCTGGACGACGCCGAGCAGGTTGTCGACCGAGCCTTCCGCCACCGGGTAGCGGCTGTGCGGGCTCTCGCGAAGCACGCGGCGGATCTCGTCGGCCGGAGCGTCGGCGTCGATCCATTCGATGTCGGTGCGCGGAGTCATCACTTCGCGCGTCGGCCGGTCGGCGAGGCGGACGACTCCGGAGATGATCGCGCGCTCATATTCCTCGAGCACGCCGGCGCTGTGCGCCTCGGCGACGACGAGGTGGAGTTCCTCCGCCGTCACCTTGTTAGAGGCGTCGCGGGTCAGGCGCAGAAGCCGGAGGACGAGGCCCGAACTCTTGTCGAGCAGCCAGACCAAAGGCGCCGTGGCCCGGGCGATCCACAGCATCGGGAGGGCGGCGAAGACGGCGATCGGCTCGGGCGAGCGGAGCGCGACCTGCTTGGGTACGAGCTCGCCGATCACCAGCGAGCCGTAGGTGGTGAGGACGATGACGATCGTGAAGCCGACCGTCTGGGCGGTGCCCGGGCTGAGGCCGAGGCCGGCGAGCCGCTCGCCGACCGGTCCGCCGAGCGCGGACCCGGAGAAGGCGCCGGCGAGGACGGCGATGCCGGTGATCCCGATCTGAACCGTCGAGAGGAAACGGCCCGGATCGGCGGCGAGGTCGAGCGCGGTCTGGGCGCCCTTGCGGCCCTTCTTGGCCATCGCCTTCAATCGCGGCTTGCGCGACGAGACGATGGCGAGCTCCGCCATCGCGAACGCCCCGTTGACGCAGATCAGCAGGAAGATGACGACGACGTCGTACCAGGGGAATGGGGGAGGGCTGTGCGGCATGGCGCCCATCCCCTTTAGCGCCTGAGCTTTCGGCGAGACAAGGCTAAGGGTTCCGCGCCGGACCGCGCCGATCGCGGAAGAAGGCCTTGAGCAGCGCGGCCGACTCCGCCTCGCCGAGGCCGGGATAGATTTCGGGGGCGTGATGGCAGGTCGGCTGCGAGAACAGGCGCGGGCCGTGGATCACCGCGCCGCCCTTGGGATCGGGCGCTCCGAAATGGAGCCGGCGGATCCGCGCCAGAGCGATCGCTCCGGCGCACATCGCGCAGGGCTCGAGGGTCACCCAGAGGTCGCAGTCGTCAAGCCGCGGCGTGCCGAGCGCGGCGGCGGCGGCCCTCAGCGCCACCATCTCGGCATGGGCGGTCGGATCGGCGTCGCCCAGCATTCGGTTCCGCGCCGAGGCGACCAGCGCGCCGGCCCGGGTGACGACGGCGCCGACCGGCACCTCGCCGGTTGCGGCGGCGGCCCGGGCCTCTTCGAGCGCGAGGCGCATGGGATCGGAAAAGGGACGGATCATCGCCGCCCCGCTACCCCAGCGCCGCGGGCTCGCGAAGCCTTATTGCGTGTTGCCGTCGGAGAGATGGACCGTCGGAGTCTCGACCTGCTTGGTGGTCGTCGTCACCGTCGGCACGGTGACATTTGTCGTCGTCGTTCCGACCTCGACCTTCTTGACCTTGAGGTCGTACGCCGGCGCCTGGGCCTGCCGGGTCTGCGTCAGCGAGATCGTGCCGGTATAGACGAGCGCGATTCCGACAAGGAGGATGAGGGCGATGAGGATGAGTAGGGCGCGCATCGAAAATGTCCTTGCCGTGATTCCTAACCTTAGTCAGTAAACGAAGCGGGACACAAGCGGTTGCACCTCCGCAACGACCGCGCCGGCGGTTGACGCGGCGGCCTCCAGCGGCTATCCGCCGCCCCGAATTTCGGGGGCGATCAGCGCCCCCGCTTCATTTTACAGGACGAGAGATCATGTCGCGCATCTGCGAGCTGACCGGCAAGGGCCGGCAGGTTGGCCACAACGTTTCGCACGCCAACAACAAGACCAAGCGCACCTTCCTGCCCAATCTGCAGAACGTGACGCTGATCAGCGACGCGCTGGGCCGGGGAGTCAAGCTGCGCGTCTCCATGAACGGCCTGCGCTCGGTCGAGCATGTCGGCGGCCTCGACAATTGGCTGGCCAAGACGGCCGACGTCCAATTGAGCCTCAAGGCCCGCCGCCTCAAGCGCGAGATCGCCAAGAAGCAGGGCGAGACGGCGGAGGCGTAAGCCCCGGCGCTCATCGCTCGAGCGCGAACTTCAAGAGCAGCGTCTTCTGCAGCGGCAGGTAATTGTCGTCGGACGTGATCCAGACGATCGTCCGCCCGCCTTCGCGCGTCACGCCGAGGCCCTCCAGATTGTCGACCACCAGCGGCGGGCGGAAATCGGCGATTTCGCGGCCGGCCAGCTCCGTGCCTGGGATGAGCCGGTCGAGCGGCAGGACGGTCAGCTTGGCGGTGAAGCCCTGGAGCACCGTCCAGCGGCGATTGAGCAGCAGCGCGCGGCCGTCCGGAAGGAGAGCGGCGTCGGTCGCCCGGTAGTTCGGCGGCGGACGGTAGCGCAGCTTCGCGACCGGCGTCCCGGCCACCGCCGGATCGCCGGCAAACACCAAGAGGTCGCCGCCCTCGCCGCTGCCTTCCTCGAAGACCAGGAAACGGCCGTCCGGTAGCCGGAGCATCGCCTCGGGCCCGCGGTTGCGGGGCCAGAGGCGCATCGACGGCGGCTCGGCGTGAGCGGCCGCCCGCCAGGTCGCCCGGTCGAAGCGCCAGATCGCGTTGCGGCGTTCGAAGCCGAGCCAGACGCTGCCCCCGGCCACCCACATGGATTCGATGTCGCGGTCGCGCTTCGCCTCCCAACGGCCCGGGCCTTCAGGCAACGGCGCGACCTCGCCGCGGACCGTCCCCGCGGCGCCGCGCGGCA
>JAXDPA010000139.1:0-19281 GCA_034668685.1 Sphingomonadales bacterium
CGCGGCCGGAGTCGGCGGCGGCGCAGCCGGCGAGCAGGGCGAACCCTACGGCCGGGGCGAGAAGGGTGCGGAACGACAAGCCTGCATCTCCTGGTTCGAGCGGTGCCCACCCGCGCGGCGCTCATGACAGCAACAAATTCGCCATGCAACCTTGCGTCGGCGGTCTCGTCCTGCCATCCTGAGCATGCTTGACGGGGCTCAAGTCATTGAGGGGATTGCATGATTAATCGCTTTTACACGGCCGCATCCGCTGCCGTGCTGCTCGCCGTCGCGGCCGGACCGACCGCGGCACAAGCGCCGTCGGCCGCGGCACCCCCGGGCGATCCGGCCACCTTGTTCGGCGCCCGCGAGGGAGTCGAGGACATCAGCCTGTCGCCGAGCGGCACCAAGATCGCCTTCATCGCCCCGGCGCGCGGACAGGGCAACGTCCTGTTCGTCGCCGACGCGGCCGGGGGGTCCGCGCCGGTGGCGACGCTGACGGCGGGCGGCGACCCCGAGCG
Organism: Sphingomonadales bacterium; assembly: GCA_034668685.1. Lineage (GTDB taxonomy): Bacteria > Pseudomonadota > Alphaproteobacteria > Sphingomonadales > Sphingomonadaceae > Allosphingosinicella. Next base: position 501 of record JAXDPA010000139.1, read on the forward strand.
GATCACCGATTGCGGCTGGGTTTCGGACGCCCGACTGGTCTGCGATATCTACATGCTCCAGCAGATCAGCGGGGTCCTGCTTCCCTTCACCCGCACGATCGCCGTCGACGCCGGCGGCGGCAACCTCAAGATGCTCAGCAACCGCGCCCGCTACAACGACGTCGGGATCGTGCTGTCGGCCGGCGAGGTGATCGACTGGCTGCCCGGCGAAGACGGCGCCGTCCTGCTGGGCCGGACCTATGTGCCCGAGGAAGCGATCGGCACCCACCTGCTGGACAAGCGCGAGGGATTCGGAGTCGACCGCATCGACACGCGTTCGCTGAGCGCGAAGCCGGTGGAAGGGCCGCGCGCCGGTGTCGCCGAATATATCAGCGACGGGCGCGGCACGGTCCGGATCATGGCCCTCACCCGGACGGCCGGAGCCACCCAGCAGGATACCGGCGTCGTCCAGTATTTCTATCGCCAGAAGGGCTCGCGGGACTGGAAGAAGCTCGGCAGCGACGGAAGCGGCTTCACCCCCTACGCCGTCGATCCCGACAAGGACGTGGCCTACGGGCTCGAGAAGAAGGACGGCCGCTCGGCCGCCTACACGATGGCGCTCGACGGGAGCGGCACCGAGACCCTCCTGTTCGCCCATCCCCAGGTCGACGTCGACGGCTTCGTCCAGCTCGGCCGGAGCCGGCGCGTCGTCGGCGTCAGTTACGTCACCGACAAAAGGCGCGTCGTCTATTTCGATCCCGCGCTCCAGGCGCTCGCCGCGAGCCTCTCCAAGGCCCTTCCCAACCTGCCGCTGGTCGACTTCGTCGGCGCGAGCACGGACGAGAGCAAGCTGCTGCTCCGGGCGGGCAGCGATACCGATCCGGGTCGTTATTATCTGTTCGACAAGGCGAAGAAGCAGCTCGCGGAGCTGATGCTCAGCCGTCCCGACATGGAGGGAGTGAAGCTCGCGCCGGTCCGGCAGGTCACCTACAAGGCCGCTGACGGCACGGAAGTGCCGGCCTACCTGACCCTCCCGGTCGGCAGCGACGGCAAGAAGCTGCCCGCCATCGTCATGCCTCATGGCGGACCGGGGTCGCGCGACGAATGGGGCTTCGACTGGCTGACGCAATATTTCGCCAACCGCGGCTACGCCGTGCTTCAGCCGGAATTCCGCGGGTCGACGGGTTACGGCGACGCCTGGTTCAACGGCAACGGCTTCCGCTCCTGGCGCACAGCCATCGGCGACGTCGACGATGCCGGCCGCTGGCTGGTCGCACAGGGGATCGCCGATCCGTCGAAGCTCGCCATCGTCGGCTGGTCCTACGGCGGCTATGCGGCGCTGCAGTCGAACGTGCTCGACCCGCAGCTGTTCAAGGCGGCCGTCGCCATCGCGCCGGTCACCGATCTCACCACGCTCGCCCGGGATTGGGAAGGCTTCACCAACCATCAGCTCGAGCTGGATCTGGTAGGCTCGGGGCCGGAGGTTCGCGAAGGTTCACCGGCCCTGCATGCCGACAAGTTCGTCGCCCCGGTGTTGATCTTCCACGGCGACATGGACCGCAACGTTTCGATCCGCCAGTCGCAGCTAATGGCCGACCGGCTGCGCGATGCGGGCAAGAAGGTCGATCTGGTCGTCTACCCCAAGCTCGACCACCAGCTCAACGATTCGGAGAGCCGGGCCGACATGCTGCGCAAGGTCGACGCCTTCCTTCGCCAGACGCTCAGGATTCCATGAGAAAGGGCGGCTCCCCGCGAGGGGAACCGCCCTTTCTACATTCCGGCGCCGTCGCTTAGCGCGAGTAGAACTCGACGACCAGGTTCGGCTCCATGCGGACGGGGTAGGGCACCTCGTCCAGCGTGGGAATGCGGGTGAAGGTGACCTTGGCGGTGCCGTCCGGCGCGACATAGTCCGGAATCTCGCGCTCGGCGAGGCCCTGCGCCTCCATCACCAGCGCCATTTCCTGGGCCTTGCTGCCGAGCGTGATCTCGTCGCCGACGTTCACCCGGCGCGAGGCGATGTTGCACTTGACGCCGTTCACGCGGATGTGGCCGTGGCTCACCATCTGGCGCGCCGCCCAGATGGTCGGCGCGAACTTCGCGCGATAGACGATCATGTCGAGGCGGCGCTCGAGCAGGCCGATCAAATTCTGCGACGTGTCGCCCTTCATCCGGTCGGCCTCGATGAAGGTCTTCTTGAACTGCTTCTCGGTGACGTCGCCGTAATAGCCCTTCAATTTCTGCTTGGCGCGCAGCTGGATGCCGAAGTCCGACATCTTGCCCTTGCGGCGCTGGCCGTGCTGGCCGGGGCCGTATTCGCGCTTGTTGACGGGGCTCTTGGGCCGTCCGAAGACGTTCTCGCCCATTCGGCGGTCGAGTTTGTACTTGGCGCTGCTGCGCTTGCTCATGTCGGGTCCAATCTGCTCAATTTTTCAAAGCCCGGAACCGCACCGCCCGGAGCAAGTCCGGACGCGGCCGCCGCTTCACCGGGGTGCGGGGCCAATTGCGAGCGCGGCACATGGCCGCTCACCCGCTTCAAGTCAAGGATTTGGCGCCGTCCGAGAACGGCGCGGGCTCAGCCGCCGGGGCGGTCGGCGTGGCCCATCTGCGCATGCTCGGTCGCCTCGCGGGTCTGGCGACGCCGCTCGGCCCATTGCTCGCGAGTCAGGCAGACGCGGGTGCCGCTGAGGCGGCTGCCGGTATCGGGCTCGGTCCGGCAGATCACCTTGTCGGCCTTGGACGCATCGTCCTGCTTGGGCTGTTCGGCCAGGGCCGCGGTGGAGGTCAGCGCCAAAAAGGCCATCAAAGTCGCGCGCATGGACAAGTCCTTTTGAGATCGCTGTGAAGGTTCCCGAGCCTCGCCGCAAAGTCAAGCTCGACACCCGCCCTCCATCGGCTAAAGCGCGTTTATGCTCGATGAACGGACCCCGCCGGCCGAATGCGCGACCATGAAGGAAGTGCGCTTCGGAGTCGACCGGCTCGACGAGGCGATCGTGGCGCTGATCGGCGAGCGGTTCCGCTACATGGACGCGGCGGCGCGGATCAAGCCGGAACGGGGCGCGGTGCGGGACGAGGGGCGCAAGTCCGAGGTGCTCGCCCACATACGCGATCTCGCCGCCGTGCAGGGCGTGCCCGAGGCCGCCGTCGTCGCCCTCTACGAGCGCCTCATCGAAGCCTCGATCGCCTACGAGTTCGACCGCTTCGACGCCCTGCGCCGCTGAGCCTCCTTGGGATCGGTCAGCGCCCGGATCATCCCCCGCAAGGCCTGCACTTCGCGGTTCGACCAGCCCGCCTTGGTGAGGATGGTGCGCATCGTGGCCCTGGTCGCCGGCACCCGGTCGGGAGGGAAATAATAGCCGGCACGCTCCAGCGCGTCGTCGAGCTGGCCGATCAGCCCCTCGAGCTGCGCCTGGGTCGCGCGCGACTCCGCCGGGTCTCCGAGCGTCGGCACGAGCAGCTCTTCATGCTTCGACCATTCATAGGCGACCAGGATCACCGCCTGGGCGAGGTTCAGCGAGCGGAAGGCCGGGTTGATCGGCACGGTCAGGATCTTCCCGGCGATCGCAACCTCTTCGGTCTCCAGCCCGGCGCGCTCGGCGCCGAACAGGATCGCCGAAGGCTCGGGCGCCGCGTGGATCTCGCGCGCCGCTTCCTCCGGGGTCACGACGGGAATGACCAGCCCGCGCTTGCGCACCGTCGTCGCATAGACGTGCGGACAATCGGCCACGGCGTCCGCCACGGTATCGAAGACCTGGGCCTTCTCCAGCACCTCGTCGGCCCCGGACGCGGCGGGACCGGCCGAGGGATTGGGCCAGCCGTCCCGCGGGGCCACCAGCCGCAGGTCGGTCAGCCCGAAGTTCAGCATCGCCCGCGCCGCCTTCCCGATATTCTCGCCGAGCTGCGGACGGACGAGGACGATGGCGGGGGCCTTCGTCACCCGTCTCCGCCGCTGACGCTGCCGGCGAATTCCTCGAAATCCTTCGCTTCCCGGAAGTCCTTGTAGACGCTGGCGAAGCGAATGTAGGCGACAGGGTCGAGCGCCTTCAGGCCGTCCATCACCATCTCGCCGATACGCGCCGAGGGAATCTCGCTGTCGCCGAGGGTCTCCACCTGGCGCTGGATCGAGGAGACGAGCCGCTCGACCCGCTCCGGCGCGACGTCGCGCTTGCGGCAGGCGATGGCGATCGAGCGCTCGAGCTTGGCCCGGTCGAACGGCTCGCGGCGGCTTCCGGACTTGAGGACGTTGAGGTCCCTCAATTGCACCCGCTCGAAGGTGGTGAAGCGCGCGCCGCAATCCTCGCACTGGCGGCGGCGGCGGATCGAGGCGCCGTCCTCGGTCGGGCGGCTGTCCTTCACCTGGCTGTTTTCGTGGGAGCAGAAGGGGCATCTCATGGCTGTCAAGGTTCCTCAACCGCTCATGCTGAGTAGGGGCTGAGCCTGGCGAAGACCCGTATCGAAGCACGCCATGGTCCTTCGATACGCCGGTTCGACAGGCTCACCGGCTACTCAGGATGAGCGGGTCTGGTCACAGGTCCTGGTAGATCGGGAAGCGCGCGCAGAGCGCCTCGACTCGGGTGCGGACGGAGGCTTCGACCTGGCCGTCGCCGGCCTCGCCGTTCCTGCGCAGGCCTTCGACGACCTCGGCGATCAGCCCGCCGATCTCGCGGAACTCGCCCTCGCCGAAGCCGCGGGTGGTGCCGGCCGGGGTGCCGAGGCGGATGCCCGAAGTGACGAACGGCTTTTCGGGGTCGAACGGGATGCCGTTCTTGTTGCAGGTGATCGAGGCGCGATCGAGCGCCTTCTCGGCATGCTTGCCCTTGGCCTGCTTGGGCCTCAAATCGACGAGCAGGAGATGGTTGTCGGTGCCGCCCGAGACGATGTCGAGCCCGGCGTCCTGAAGCGAATCGGCGAGCGCCCGGGCATTGTCGATGACGCCTCGGGCGTAATCCTTGAACTCGGGCCGGAGCGCCTCGGCGAAGGCGACCGCCTTGGCGGCGATGACGTGCATCAGCGGCCCGCCCTGGAGGCCGGGGAAGACGGCGCTGTTCATCTTCTTGGCGATCGCCTCGTCGTTGGAAAGGATGAGGCCGCCGCGCGGGCCGCGCAGCGACTTGTGGGTGGTCGAGGTGACGACATGGGCGTGCGGCACCGGATTGGGGTGGACCCCGCCCGCCACCAGCCCGGCGAAATGGGCCATGTCGACCATCAGGTAGGCGCCGACCTCGTCGGCGATCCGGCGGAAGCCCTCGAAGTCCCAGATCCGCGAATAGGCCGTGCCGCCGGCGATGATCAGCCTGGGCTTGTGCTCGCGGGCGATGGCGGCGACCTCGTCCATGTCGATCAGACAGTCGTCGCGGCGCACCCCGTAGGCGACCGGCCGGAACCATTTGCCCGACATGTTGACCGGGGAGCCGTGGGTGAGGTGGCCGCCGGCGTTGAGATCGAGGCCCATGAAGGTGTCGCCCGGCTCGAGCAGGGCCAGGAACACGGCCTGGTTCATCTGGCTGCCGCTGTTGGGCTGGACGTTGGCGAAGTCGGCGCCGAACAGCCGCTTCGCCCGCTCGATCGCGAGCGTCTCGACGATGTCGACATATTCGCAGCCGCCATAATAGCGGCGGCCCGGATAGCCTTCGGCATATTTGTTGGTGAGGATCGAGCCCTGCGCCTCGAGCACGGCGCGCGAGACGATGTTCTCGGACGCGATCAGCTCGATCTTGTCGCGCTGGCGGCCAAGCTCGAGTTCGATGGCGTCGGCGATCTCGGGATCCGATTTCTTGAGATCGTCCGTGAAGAAGCCCGGCGAACGAACTTCAGGAAAATCGAAAATAGGCCGGCTGCTCATGCGGGCTCCTTGGCGAAAACGGGGTTCGTCAGCTTGTCGACGCGGCGCTGGTGGCGGCCGCCGGCGAAGGGCGTCGAGAGGAACTGGTCGAGGCAGTCCTTCGCCGTGTCGATGCCGATCAGCCGAGCGCCCATCGCGATGACGTTGGCGTCGTTATGCTCGCGCGCCAAGCGGGCGGAGAGCCCGTCCCAGACCAATGCGCAGCGGCAGGCGGGATGGCGGTTGACCGCGATCGAGATGCCGATCCCCGAGCCGCAGAGCGAGAGTCCGCGGGCGGCGCGGCCGTCGGCGATCGCCTGGGCGAGGCGGTAGCCGTAATCGGGATAGTCGACGCTGTCCGTGGAGCTGGTGCCGAGGTCGAGCACCTCGAACCCGCGCTCGCTGAGATGCTCGGCCAGCATCGCCTTCATCTCGAAGGCGGCGTGATCGGAAACAATGGCGATGCGCTCGGCCACGCCTGGAAACTCCGCTGCTGGGCTCGGACCCCATTCCTAGGGGACGCAGCCGTTCTTTGCCACAAGAATTGGGTTCGGCCGCGCCACGGCCAGGGCTTCGGCAGCCACCTCGGCACCGCCGCGCGGTAGCGCGGATAATCGTCCGGAAATTGCCGGGCGAGCGTCGGTTCCTCATAGAACAGGACGAAGAAATGGAAGGCGAGGCAGATTGCGGCGGCATAGGCGAGGAGCGCCGCCTGTCCGAACCCCAGAGCCTGGCCGAGGACGAGGCTGGCGACGGCGACGTACATCGGGTTGCGGACGTGGCGGTAGAAGCCGGAGACGACGAGCCGGCGTGGCGGCAGGACGGGCGCCGGCGTGCCGAGGCCGCGCCAGGCGAACCGCCAGAAGCATTCGAGGAGCACCGCTCCGCCGAACAGGAAGAGGGCTCCCCCGGCGGCCCTGACCAGGGGTGAGCTTCCGAAATCGTCGGCAAGGCGCCAGCGGCCGATCAGCCAGGGCAGGTAGCCGGCGACCGTGCCGGGCGCGGCGAACAGGAAGAGGAGCGAGCCGGCCAGCGCGGTCGCCCGGCCGCGCATCACGCCGCCAGCCGCATCTCCAGCCGGCTCCAGATTTCGACCAGGGCGGCGGTGAGCTCGCGCATCATCGCCTCGTCATGGGCGGGGCCGGGGGTGAAGCGCAGTCGCTCGGTGCCGCGCGGCACCGTCGGATAGTTTATCGGCTGAACGTACATGCCGTATTCGGCGAGCAGGATGTCGCTGATCTTCTTGGCCCTGACCGGGCAGCCGACCATCAGCGGCACGATGTGGGTGGTGGACGGCATCACCGGCAGGTGCGCCTCGGCGAACATCGCCTTCAGCGCCGCCGCGCTCGCCTGCTGCGCCTCGCGCTCGGCCGACGAGCGTTTCAAATGGCGGACGCTGGCCAGCGCGCCGGCGACCAGCACCGGCGACAGCGAGGTCGTGAAGATGAAGCCCGGCGCGTAGCTCCGCACCACGTCGACGATGTTGCGCTCGGCGGCGATGTAGCCGCCCATGATCCCGAACGCCTTGCCGAGCGTGCCCTCGATCACCGTCACCCGGCCGGCGAGGCCGTCGCGGTCGGAGATGCCGCCGCCGCGCGGGCCGTACATGCCCACCGCGTGCACCTCGTCGAGATAGGTCAGCGCGTTGTACCGGTCCGCGAGGTCGCAGATCGCGGCGATCGGGGCGACGTCGCCGTCCATCGAATAGACGCTCTCGAAGGCGATCAGCTTCGGGGCTTCCGGATCCTCGGCGGCGAGCAGTTCCTCGAGGTGCGCCAGGTCGTTGTGCCGGAACACCCTTTTCTCGCAGCCGGAATTGCGGATTCCGGCGATCATCGAGGCGTGGTTCAGCTCGTCGGAGAAGATGACGCAGCCGGGCAGCAGCCGGCCGAGCGTCGACAAAGTCGCCTCGTTCGAGATGTAGCCCGAGGTGAAGATGAGAGCGGAATCCTTGCCGTGGAGGTCGGCCAGCTCGGCCTCCAGCTCGACATGGAAATGGGTGTTGCCGCCGATGTTGCGGGTGCCGCCGGAGCCGGCGCCGACATCGTGAAGCGCTTCCTCCATCGCCGCGATCACGTCCGGATGCTGGGCCATGGCGAGATAGTCGTTCGAGCACCAGACAATGATCGGCTTGGGGCCGTTATGGCCGGCGAAGCAGCGGGCGTTTGGGAAGCTGCCCTTGTTCCTGAGGATATCGATGAACACGCGGTAGCGGCCCTCGGCGTGGAGCCGGTCGATCGCCTGCGCGAAGATACGCTGATAGTCCACGTCGCTCCCCGGTATTCGCCAGCCGCTCCAATAGCGGATTTGCGGGGGATATGGCTAGAGGCCCGGCTGGAATTGGCCTTAATTTGCTAGACTGTGCGCAGTTCGGCGAAGCCGAAGGCGGCGAAGGCGGGACGATAGGCGTCAAGGTCGGCGCCGGCGCCGGTGAAGAGGGCGCGGTGCTCCGGCGTCTCGGCGGGCCACTCGCGGTGGGCGGTGAGGGCCGCGACCCGGCGGGCGATGCCCTCCTTGCCGTCGACGAACCGGACGGGCTGCGAGGAAGCGGCGGCTAGCTCTTCCTCGACCAAAGGAAAGTGGGTGCAGGCGAGCACGATCGTGTCGACTTTGTCGCCGCCCGGCTGGGCGAAAAGCGAGTCGACGATCGAGCGATAGGCGCCAGGTTCGGCCGATTCGCCCCGCAGCTTGGCTTCGGCGAGATCGACCAGCTCGGCCGAGCCGTGCCGGACGACCAGGCAGTCAGGGGCGAACTCCGCGGCGAGCCGGCCGACATAGGGCTGGCGCACCGTCGCGTCGGTGCCGAGCACGCCGATCGCCCGGGTCCGCGACAGGGCGGCCGCGGGCTTGATCGCCGGCACCGTCCCGACGATCGGCAGGTCCAGGGCCGAGCGGACGGCGTCGAGGGCGATGGTCGAGGCGGTGTTGCAGGCGATGACGATCAGCTCCGGATCGAACCGCTCGGCGAGGCGGCCGAGGATCGCCGGGACCCGTGCCTCGATCTCCTCGGGCCGCTTGGTGCCATAGGGATAGCCGGCGCGGTCGGCGACGTAGACCAAAGGCGCGCGGGGGAGCAGCGCCTGGATCGCGTTCGCGACCGAAAGGCCGCCGACGCCGGAATCGAAGACGAGAAGGGGCCTGTCGTCGCGCATCGCCCCGCTGTAGCGGGGGCGCCGCATCGGGCAAGCGCCGCATTCATCGACTTTGCGGTAAAGCGTTGCGTCGGTTTTTCGATTTGGTAGATTATCGGCGACAAGGGGGGCTGGAAGTGGACTCTGAAATTCTCGGGCCGCCGCTGCTCGCTTTCCTGCTCGGCTACGGCCTGGGCTCGATCCCGTTCGGCCTGATCCTCACCCGCCTCGCCGGCGCCGGCGATCTGAGGGCGATCGGCTCGGGCAATATCGGCGCGACCAACGTGCTTCGCACCGGCCGCAAGGATCTGGCCGCCGCCACCGTCCTGCTCGACATGGCGAAAGGCACGGCGGCCATCCTGCTCGCCGCCGGGCTGTGGCCGCCCGTCGTCGCGATCGCCGCGATCGGCGCCTTGCTCGGCCACCTCTGGCCGGTCTGGCTGCGCTTCGCCGGAGGGAAGGGCATCGCCACCTATTTCGGGATCGTCCTCGGCCTTGCCCTGGCCGGCGAGGCGAGCTGGGCGGTGCCGGCCGCCTTCGCGGCCATCTGGCTCACCGTGCTGGCGCTGACCCGTTATTCGTCGGCGGGCGGGCTCGCGGCCGCGGCGGCGGTCCCGGTCGCGGCCGGAGTGACGGGCCGCTTCGACCTCGCCATCCTGTTCCTCGGCCTCAGCCTGCTCGTCTTCTGGAAGCACCGCGCCAATCTCGGCCGGCTGCTGGCCGGCACCGAGCCGCGGGTCGGGTCGCGTGCCTGAGCCGAGCGAGGACCAGGTCGCGCGCCTGCGGCTGATCCGCTCGGAGAATATCGGCCCGATCACCTACTTCCAGCTGCTCGCCCGCTTCGGCTCGGCGAGCGCCGCGCTGGCCGCGATCCCCGATCTCGCCGCGCGCGGCGGCGGCCGCGCACCGCGCATCGCCACCCGCGCCGCGGTCGAGCGCGAGATAGAGACCGTGGCGAAGCTCGGCGCCCGCTATCTCTTCCTCGGCCAGGGTCTGTACCCGCCCCTTCTGGCGGAGCTCGAGACGGCGCCCCCCGCGCTGATCGTCAAGGGCCACCTGACCCTGCTCGACCGGCCCGCGGTCGCGCTGGTCGGCGCCCGCAACGCGTCCGCGGCGGCCTGCCGCTTCGCGCGCGGCCTTGCCCGGAAGCTCGGCGAGGCGGGGGCGGTGGTGGTTTCCGGCCTCGCCCGCGGCATCGACACCGCGGCGCATGACGGGGCGCTCGAGACCGGCACGATCGCGGTGGTCGCCGGCGGCGTCGACGTCTTCTACCCGCCGGAGAACGAGGCCCGGCAGCAGACCATCGCCGAGCGCGGCCTGATCGTCGCCGAGCAGCCGCCGGGCGTCGAGCCGCACGCCCGCCATTTCCCGTCCCGCAACCGGATCATCGCCGGCCTGGCCCAGGGAACGGTGGTGATCGAGGCGGCGCCGCGGTCCGGCTCGCTGATCAGCGCCCGGCTCGCCGCCGAGGCGGGACGCGAGGTGATGGCGGTGCCCGGCTCGCCGCTCGACCCGCGCACCCAGGGCTGCAACCAGCTGATCCGCGAAGGCGCGACCCTCGTGCAGAGCGCGGACGATATCATGGAGGCGATCAGCCCGATGCGGATCCGTCCCTTCCGCCAGAAGGAACTCGATTATGCCGCGCCGGGGCCGGCGGGCGACGTCGACGACGCGTTGCGCGGCCGCGTCGCCGGCCTGCTCAACGGCACGCCGGTCCCGGTCGACGAGCTCGTCCGGCAGGCCGGCGCCCCGCCCGCACTCGTCCAGACGGTGCTGCTCGAGCTCGAGCTGGCGGGACGGCTCGAGCGCCATGCCGGCGGGCGGGTCAGCCTGGCCGGGTGATCCGCTTCACGGTGCATAGCGGTGGGCGTGGATCCAGCGGCTGGCGAGGAACTTGGTGCCGGCGAGGACCGGCAGGCCGGCATGCTCCGACAGGGGGTCGAAGGCACCGTCGTCGGTAGCGCTTCGGAAGACCAGCACGTCGCCCTTGTTCCCCTTCACCTTGAGGCCGGTCTTCACGAACAAAGTCTCGCCGCCTTCGTAATCGTCGTTGAGATAGATGAGCGCGGTGGCGACCCGGCCGTTCTCGCCGCCGTCCCAATCGACGTGGGGCCGATATTCCTGCCCCGGCCGGTAGCGCAGCACGAGCAGTGCTTCCGCCTGCTCCGGCCGGGTGGCGCTGAGCGCCGCGAGCCGCCGGTTGAGCGCGTGAACTGCCGGATCCTCCATCATCCACGCGATGGTCATGTCGTCGGAGGTGCGGACTTCCCGGCGCACCTCCTGGCCCGCCCCGTCGCCGACCAGCGACGGACTGAGCGCCGGCGTCGCGATGTCGACGAGGAACCGGCATTCCTCGTCCGTGAAGGCTCCCGAATAGAGCGAGACCGCGGGAGACTCGCTGAGCGTTCGTGCGGCCGGAAGCACCTTCGGGTCGCCCTCTTCCGTCAGGTCCATCGATCCGAGCAGCGCCAGCGATCGGGCGCGCTCCGGGTCCGCCGCGGCTTCGCGGCGCATCCGCGCGAGCGCCGCCGGCCAGTCGCGCGGGCCGGCGACGCCGTTGCCGAGCAGGTTGGTCAAGGCGATTGCCGCGACCTTGTGGCCCGCCGCCGCCGCCCGCCGGATCAGCTCGCGGCCGCGCGGCAGGTCCTGCGGGACCGGGTCGCCGCGCCAGAAGAAGCCGGCCAAAGCATAGAGCGCGTCGGGCTGCCCGGCGGAGGCGAACTGGGCGATGACCGGCAGCGTCTCCCGGCTCCGCGCCGTGCCGGCGAGGCGAAGCGCGTCGGCGAGGGCGGCGGGGCGCGGGTCCATGGCCCGTCCTTGCCAGCCCTGCAGACGACCTTCCAGCCACTTCTTCCGGATCGCGGTTCGAGGGCGCTTGACGACGCTCGCGGCACCTCCCCACCCTGTACGCGTACGCGTGAAGGATCGTGGGACCGATGAAGCTAGTCGTCGTCGAATCGCCGGCCAAGGCGAAGACCATCGAGAAATATCTGGGCCCCGGCTATCGGGTCCTGGCCTCCTACGGCCATGTCCGCGACCTGCCGGCCAAGGACGGCTCGGTCGATCCCGAGGCGGGCTTCGCGATGGAGTGGGAGACCTATCCGGACAAGGCGCGGCAGCTGAAAGCGATCACCGACGAGGCGAAGAAGGCGGATTCGCTGATCCTCGCCACCGACCCGGACCGGGAAGGGGAGGCGATCAGCTGGCACGTCCAGGAGGTGCTGAGGAAGCGGCGGGCGCTTCCGGCCGACGTTGAGAGGGTGACTTTCAACGCGATCACGAAGGCGGCGGTGACCGAGGCGATGCAGCGGCCCCGGGCGCTCGACGAGGATTTGATCGACGCCTACCGGGCCCGCCGGGCGCTCGATTACCTCGTCGGCTTCACCCTCTCGCCGGTGCTCTGGCGCAAGCTCCCAGGCGCCAAGTCGGCCGGGCGCGTCCAGTCGGTGGCGCTCCGCCTCGTCGTCGACCGCGAACGCGAGATCGAGATTTTCCGCGCCCAGGAATATTGGTCGGTCCACGCCCTCATGGAAGCCGACGGGCAGGAGTTCCTCGCCCGGCTGGTCCGGCTGCGCGGCGACAAGGTCGACCGCCTCACCCTCGGCGACCGCGGCGCCGCCGACTCCGCCAGGGCCGCGGTCGAGGAGGGACGGTTCACCGTCGCGTCGGTCGAGACCAAGCCGTTCGTCCGCAACCCGCCGCCGCCCTTCACCACCTCGACCCTGCAGCAGGAGGCGGCGCGCAAGCTCGGCTTCTCGGCCAGCCACACGATGCGGGTCGCCCAGGCCCTCTACGAGGACGGCGCGATTACCTACATGCGCACCGACGGAGTCCAGATGGCGCCGGAGGCCGTCTCCGCCGCCCGCAAGGCGGTCGTGGCGCGCTACGATTCGGGCTACGTGCCGGAGAAGCCGCGCCACTACGAGACCAAGGCCAAGAACGCCCAGGAAGCGCACGAGGCGATCCGGCCGACCGATTTCTCCCGCGACCGGGCCGGCTCGGGCGACCATGGGCGGCTCTACGACCTCGTCTGGAAGCGGGCGCTGGCCAGCCAGATGGCCTCGGCCCGGCTCGAGCGGACGACCGCCGAGCTGACCGACGCGACCGGGCAGACGGCGCTTCGGGCGACCGGCCAGGTCGTGCTCTTCCCCGGCTTCCTGGCCCTTTACGAGGAGGGCCGCGACGATTCCGACGACGAGGAATCGCGCCGCCTGCCGCGTCTCCGGGAGGGCGATGTTCCGGCGAAGAAGAAGGTGATCGCCGAGCAGCATTTCACCCAGCCGCCGCCGCGTTACTCCGAAGCCAGCCTGGTCAAGAAGATGGAGGAACTGGGCATCGGCCGCCCGTCCACCTACGCGGCGACCCTCCAGACGCTGAAGGACCGCGGCTACGTTCTCCTCGAGAAAGCGCGCTTCGTGCCGGAGGAGAGCGGGCGCCTGCTGACCGCCTTCCTGGAGCGCTTCTTCGAGCGCTACGTCTCCTACGATTTCACCGCCCATCTCGAAGACGAGCTCGACGACATCTCGGGCGGGCGGATGGACTGGCAGTCGGTGCTCGACGAATTCTGGCGCGACTTCAAGCCGAAGACCGTCGAGATCATGGAGCGGCAGCCCTCCGAGATCACCGCCGAGATCGACGATTTCCTCGCGCCCTGGCTGTTCCCCGACAAGGCCGACGGCTCCGATCCCCGGCTTTGCCCGGCCTGCGGCGAGGGACGGCTGGCGCTGAGGGGCGGGCGGTTCGGCGCGTTCGTCGCCTGCTCCAACTATCCGGATTGCAAGTTCACCCGGCGCTTCGGACAGGGCGGCGAGGAAGCGGCGGCCGGCGACGGGCCGGAAGTGCTCGGCGCCCATCCCGAGACGGGGCAGCCGGTGCTGCGCAAGTCCGGCCGCTTCGGCCCCTATGTCGAGACCGGCGAGGGGAAGGAGGCAAAGCGCGCCTCGATCCCCAAGGACGCCGGCGAGCTGGATCTGGACCTTGCCGTCCGGCTGCTCTCGCTGCCCCGGACGATCGGCCCGCATCCGGAGACCGGCCTGCCGATCACCGCCTCGATCGGGCGCTACGGCCCCTATCTCGCCCATGACGGCAAATATGCGCGGCTCGCCTCGACCGCCGAGGTGTTCGAGACCGGCATGAACGCCGCGGTGGCGAAGCTGGCCGACGCCGCCGGCGCGAAGGCGGGCCGCGGCCGCGGCTCGCGCGAGCCGTTGAAGACGCTGGGGCAGCATCCCCGCACCGAGGCCGAAATAAAGCTGATGGAAGGCCGGTTCGGCCCCTACGTGACCGACGGCACGACCAACGCCACTTTGCCCAAGTCGCTCGCCCCCGACCAGCTGACGCTCGAGGAAGCCGCCCAGCTGATCGACGAGCGCGCCGCCAAGGGCCCGCCCGTCAAGGGAAGGGGCCGCAAGACCACGAAGAAGAGGGCGCCGGCCAAGAAATGAAGCCGCGCGGCTCGGTCATCAGCCGCTTCACCGGCATCGGCGCGGCGGCGGCGCTCCTCGCTTTGGCCTTGTGGCCGTTCGCGGCGCGCTGGGACAAGCTTGCCTGGCCCTATCTCTTCCTGCTAGGGCTCACCGCTCTGTGCGGCCTCGCCATCCTGCTGCTGACCGGCCTCGATCTCCTGCTCCGCCCGCGCCGGGGGCAGGAGGTGAACCCGATCCGGGTGTTCGACATCCTGTCAGGCGCGGCCCTGCTCGGCTTCGCTTTGCTCCAGCTCGGCTGGCTCTCGGCCTGGCTCTATCCCTGAGCCGCAGGCGCGGCAGCCGGGGTCCTTGACGATGCGAAAGGTCCGCATGCCCGGTGCCAGCCCGTCGAAGACGTGGAGCTTGCCCGTCGCGGGCTCGCCGAAGCCGGCGATCCGCCGTATCGCCTCGAGCGCCGCGAAGCTGCCGGCGAGGCCGACCATCGCTCCGAGCACGCCAAGCTCCGAGCAGGTGTCGCAATCCTCGGCGTCGAAAGCGTCGCCGACGTAGCAGCGGTAGCAAGGGCTTTGCGCCAGCCAGCCGGTGAAGGTGCCGACCTGCGCCTGGAATTGCCCCACGGCCGCGGAGACCAGCGGGACCCGGGCGGCGGTGCAACGGTCGGAGACGATGAGCCGGGTCGCGAAATTGTCGCTGCCGTCGAGCACCAGGTCGGCCTCCGTCAGCAGGCCGGCGGCGTTCCCCGCGTCCAGCCGCGCCGCGATCCCGGCGAACCGCATGTCCGGATTGAGCCGGGCCGCCGCCTCCGCCGCGGCTTCCACCTTGAGGCGGCCGACGTCGGGGGTCCCGAACAGGGTCTGGCGCTGGAGATTGTCGAGGCTGACCCGGTCGTCGTCGATCACGGTCAGACGGCCGACGCCCGCCGCGGCGAGATACTGGATCGCGGGGGAGCCGATGCCGCCGGCGCCGACCAGCACGACATGCGCGGCGAGCAGCTTGCCCTGTCCCTCGCCGCCTATCTCTTTGAGGACGATGTGCCGTGCGTAGCGGTCGAGCTGATCGTCGCGTAGGCGCGTCACTCGCGGGCGAAGGCGATTCGGTCGCGGAACCAGGCCGCCTGGGCGAGGCCGGTCGGCTTGAACATGCCCTTGTGGCTGAGCTCGACGACC
Organism: Sphingomonadales bacterium; assembly: GCA_034668685.1. Classification (GTDB taxonomy): domain Bacteria; phylum Pseudomonadota; class Alphaproteobacteria; order Sphingomonadales; family Sphingomonadaceae; genus Allosphingosinicella. The sequence continues at coordinate 16,021 of JAXDPA010000139.1, forward strand.
GTGCTGCCGACGATCGTGTTGAGCGCCGGGCAGCCCATTTCCGGGATCATGACCTGCGAAACCGACCCGTCCGGCTCGACCAGCACCGCGTAGGGCACGTCGACGTCGAACTTCTTCGGGCTCATTCCCGGGACCTTGCAGGTGCCGTCGCGAAGCGCCTGCTCCATCCACAAGGTCAGCCGGTTGGAATCGACATATTCGGCGTAGCTGTGCCGGGTCTTCGCGGCCGGGATGGCGCTCCAATCGCCATGGGCGCTGACCACTTGTTGGGCCCAGGCGGGGGCCGAGAGGCCGAGCGCGGCAAGCGCCAGGACTGCCTTTCTCATCGTCGAGCTCCTTCCCACAATGCGCGGCGGAGTTTCCGCCTGCCACGGCTTGAATTCAATAGGGAATCGAATCGCCTCAGCGACCGGTCGAGCCGAAGCCGCCCGCCCCGCGCGCGGTCTCGTCGAGGTCTTCCACCTCGCGGAAGGCCGCACGCTGGACCGGCGCCGGCACGAGCTGGGCGATCCGTTCGCCGCGCACGATGTCGAACGGCACCTCGCCGAGGTTGGCGAGAATGACCTTCACCTCCCCGCGATAGTCGCTGTCGATCGTGCCGGGCGTGTTGAGGCAGGTGATGCCGTATTTGAGCGCCAGGCCGGAGCGCGGGCGGACCTGCACCTCGTAGCCTTCCGGAATGGCGAGGGCGAAGCCGGTCGCGACGGCGTGCCGTTCGCCCGGGGCCAGGGTCAGGCTCTCGGCGGCGACCACGTCGAGCCCGGCGGCATGCGCGGTCGCATAGGAGGGCAGGGGGAGGCCCTCGCCGTGCCGCAGGCGGCGAAGCGCGATGTCGATCTCAGGCAAGGGCATCGGCGATCCGTTCGGCGAGTCGGCGGGCGATGTCGGTCTTCGAGGCGCGCGGCCAGTCTTCGGTGCCGTCGGCGGTGATCAGATGGACCTGGTTGTCCTCGCCGCCCATTCCGCCCGACACGTCGTTGGCGACGATCCAATCGCAATCCTTGCGGTCGCGCTTCGCCTCCGCGGCGCTGACCACCTGGTCGGTCTCGGCGGCGAAACCGACGAGCAGGCGCGGGCGCTTGGCGTGGCGGGCGAGGCCGGCGAGGATGTCGGGGTTTTCCGACCAGTCGAGCCTCGGCGGACCGTCCGCCTTCTTGAGCTTGGAACGCGCCGCGCCGACGCCCCAGTCGGCGACCGCGGCGACGAGGATCGCGGCGTCGGCGGGAAGGGCGCCTTCGACCGCCGTCTGCATCTGAGCGGCCGTCTCCACGTCGAGCCGCGTGACGCCGCGCGGGGTCTTCAGCGAAACCGGGCCGGCGACCAGGGTTACGTCGGCGCCGAGGCCCGCGAGGGCTTCGGCCACCGCGAAACCCTGCTTGCCCGAGGAGCGGTTGGCGATCACCCGCACCGGATCGATCGGCTCGTGGGTCGGCCCGGCGGTGACGATCACATGCTTTCCGGCCAGCTTTCCGCCGCCCTTGCCGAGCGCGGCCGAGATGGCGGCGAGGATCGCCTCCGGCTCAGGCAGCCGCCCCGGCCCATATTCGCCGCAGGCCATCTCGCCTTCATCGGGCTCCAGCACCGTAATTCCGTCGCGCTTCAGCTGGGCGACGTTGCGCCGGGTCGCCGCGTGCCGCCACATGCGCACGTTCATCGCCGGCGCGGCGAGCACCGGCTTGTCGGTGGCGAGCAGCAAAGTGGTGGCGAGGTCGTCGGCGATCCCCGCCGCCATCTTCGCGAGAAGATCCGCCGTCGCCGGGCAGACCACCACCAGATCGGCCTCGCGGCTGAGCTGGATATGGCCCATCTCGGCCTCGTCCTTCAAATCCCAGAGGCTGGTGTGGACCGGCTGCTCGGACAGCGCCGCGAGGGTCATCGGCGTGACGAACTGCGCTCCGCCGGCGGTCAGCACGCAGCGGACGCTCCCGCCCGCCTTGCGGATCAGGCGCACCAGCTCGCACGCCTTGTAGGCCGCGATCCCGCCGCCGACGATGAGGAGGATGCGCTTTCCGTTCAACCGTCGATCCTCTGAAGCTCGGCGCGGCACGCCGTCTCAAGCGCATCGAGAGGGTCTGCGCGATCCACGCCATCGAGGCTGTTACGGATCAGTTCGATCGTCTCCACGATGCGATCAAGGTGGAAGGCGTCGCCGTCGGGTCCGGGCTTCATCAGTAAATCTCGATCAGCTCGGATTCGACCCTCGGGCGGATGCGGCGATGGAGGAGCTTGCGGTTGACCAGGTCTACCGGTTGACCGAGCAGCGTCTCGAGGCGCTCCGTGGCATCGACGAGCTTGAAGAAATCGAGGGCGTCGTCACTTTCCGCCTCGAAGAGAAAATCGACGTCGTTCGTGTCCGGTTCGTTTCGGGCGACCGACCCGAATAGGTAGAGCTTGCCGAGGCCAAGACTCCTCAGTTCCAGCGAAATCGGCTTCCCCCTTTCGAGAACGTCTTCGCGAGTCATGTCGCTAAAATAGGAGCCACATCGCCGCCGCGCCAGCCGCGGCCGAAACGATCGCGAGCAGGACGTAGCGCCAATAATGACGGCGCTGGACGACGACCATGTCGGCGAGCGGCGGGTCGGGCGGGGCGGCGCCGAGCGGCGGGTAATATTGGTCGATCCGGCGGATCAGGTCCGGCAGCTTCAGGAAGGTTCGGACGTCGCGGACGATCCGGTCGGCGAGCGCCGCCTCGGGGCCCAGCTCGCCGCGCACCCATTCCCTGAGGAAGGGCTCGGCCGTCTCCCACATGTTGATGTCGGGATCGAGATTGTGGGCGACTCCTTCCTCCATCACCATCGTCTTCTGGAGAAGGAGGAGGTGAGGCTGGGTCGGCATGTCGAAGTCGCGGGTGATGTTGAACAGCCCGTCGAGCATCTGGCCGATCGAGATATCCTTGACCGGAAGGCCGCGGATCGGTTCGCCGACTGCCCGGAGCGCCGTGGCGAACTCCTCCACATTGTGGTGGGCGGGGACGTATTGCGCCTCGAAATGGATCTCGGCGACGCGCAGGTAATTGCCGGTGAGGAGGCCGTAGAGGATCTCGGCGAGCCAGAAGCGCGCCTGCCGGTCGATCCGGCCCATGATCCCGAAGTCGATCGCCGCCAGCCGGCCGTCGGGGAGGGCGAAGAGATTGCCCTGGTGAAGATCGGCGTGGAAGAAGCCGTCGATCACCGCCTGGCGAAGGAAGGCGCGGACCATGATCGCGGCGAGGGCGTTACAGTCCTGCCCGGCCGCGATCAGCGCATCGCGGTCGTTGAGCTT
>JAXDPA010000140.1:0-13339 GCA_034668685.1 Sphingomonadales bacterium
CCTACTCCCACGACCCCTATCCCTCGACCTACCATCCCTATCCGGGCGTCCTGACCGCGATCACCGGCGGCACCGTGTTCGACGGGGAGGGGCAGAGGTTCGACAACGGCGTGGTCGTCCTCGCCGACGGCAAGGTGCAGGCGGTGGGCGGGCCGGACACCCCGGTCCCGGCCGGAGCGACCCGGGTCGACGCGCGCGGCAAGTGGGTCACTCCCGGCGTGATCGACGTCCACTCGCACCTCGGCGACTATCCCTCGCCCGCGGTCGAGGCCCATTCCGACGGCAACGAGGCGACCGGACCGGTCAAGCCCGACGTCTGGGCCGAGCACAGCGTCTGGCCGCAGGATCCCGGGTTCACCCGGGCGCTGATGAACGGCGGCGTGACGACGCTCGAGATCCTGCCCGGGTCGGCGAACCTGTTCGGGGGGCGCTCGGTCGTGCTCAAGAACGTGCCGGCGCGGACCGTGCAGGGCATGAAGTTCCCGGGCGCGCCCTACGGCCTCAAGATGGCCTGCGGCGAGAATCCCAAGCGCGTCTACGGCAGCCGCAACCAGTCGCCGGCGACCCGGATGGGCAATATCGCGGTCGACCGCGCCACCTGGGCGCGCGCCGCCGAGTATAAGCGCAAGTGGGACAAATATGAGCGCGACGGCGGCGAGATGCCCGGGCGCGACATCGGCATGGACACTTTGCGCGGCGTGCTGGCCGGCGAGATCCTCGTCCAGAACCATTGCTACCGCGCCGACGAAATGGCCATTGTGATCGATATGGCCAAAGAGTTCGGCTACCACGTCGCCGCCTTCCACCACGCGGTAGAGGCCTACAAGATCGCCGACCTCTTGCGCGACAATCACATCTGCGCGGCGATGTGGGCCGACTGGTACGGCTTCAAGATGGAGGCCTATGACGGCATCCAGGAGAATATCGCCCTCGTCCACCACGCGGGCGCCTGCGCGATCGTCCATTCCGACGACCCCAACGGCATCCAGCGTCTCTACCAGGAGGCCGCCAAGGCGCAGGCGGCGGGACGGCGGATCGGCATAGACATACCCGACGAAGTGGTCTGGGAATGGCTGAGCTGGAACCCGGCCAAGGCCCTCCACATCGACGACAGGACCGGGAGCCTGAGGCCCGGCAAGATGGCCGACGTGGTGATGTGGAACGGCAATCCCTTGAGCGTCTACACAAGGCCCGAGCGGATCTGGATCGACGGCGCCCTGCTCTACGATTCCAACGACCCGAACCGCCGCCCGGTCAGCGATTTCGAGCTCGGCCAGCCGGGCGAAGGGGATGTGAAGTGAGGAAGGCTGGTTCGATGAGACGAGAAGCCGTTCGGGCTGAGCTTGTCGAAGCCCACTCCTTTCATGAGGTCGTGAAAGGCAAGAAGGCCCTTCGACAAGCTCAGGGCGAACGGCGGTTCTGGGGCGGGCTTGTCTCCGCTCTTGCCCTCCTCGCCGCCCCCGCTGCGGCCCAGACGGTGGCGATCACCGGAGGGACCGTTGCGCTCGGCGACGGGTCGGAGCCGATCCCAGGCGGCACCGTCGTCGTTCGCGACGGCCGGATCGTCGCGGCTGGCCGCGGCGTCGCCGTCCCCGCGGGCGCTCAGGTCGTCGACGCGACCGGCAAGTGGGTGACCCCCGGCATCGTCGCCGGCTTCTCGCGGATCGGGCTGGTCGAGGTGGACGCGGTCGACGCGACCAACGACGTCCAGGCCAACAATTCGCCGTTCAGCGCGGCGATCGACGTCTCTCCGGCGGTCAACCCCAAGGCGATGCCGATCGCGGTCAACCGCGCCGGCGGCGTGACCAGGGCGATCGTCGCTCCGGGGAGCGCGAGGAGCATCTTCGCAGGACAGGGCGCGGTCATCGACCTCGGCGCCGACATGAACCCGATCACCCGGGCGCGCGCCTTCCAGTTCGTCGAGTTCGGCGAGACCGGCGCGCGCGACGCCGGCGGAAGCCGGGCCTCGATGCACGTCCTGTTCCGCAACGCGCTCCGCGAAGCGCGCGACATCAGCCGTTATGCCGGGATCCCGTCGGGCGGTGGCGCGCCGCGCCAGGCGCGGGCCAACGACCAGCGCGACCTCCCGCTCGAGGAGGTGCCGAACAACCAGGGATTGCTCGGCTCGAACGTGAACCGCCCGCAGGACGTTCTGCTGACCCGCTTCGACGCGGCGGCTCTGGTCCCCGTGCTGCAGGGCCGGCAGCTGCTTCTCGTCCATGTCGAGCGGGCCGCCGACATCCTCCAGACGCTGGCGCTGAGGAAGGAATTCCCCAACCTGAGGCTGGTGCTGGTCGGCGCGGCCGAGGGCTGGACGGTGGCGCACGACATCGCCGCCGCCGGGGTTCCGGTGATCGCCTCGGCGCTCACCGACCTTCCCAACACGTTCGAACAGCTCGCCTCGACCGAATCCAATATCGGCCGGATGCGGGCGGCGGGCGTCCGCGTCTCGATCGGAATGATCGACGACGAGGAGGCTCGGCAGGTCAGGCTCGAGCGGCAATATGCCGGCAACCTCGTCGCCGTTGGGCGGGTCCCGGGAGGGACCGGCCTCAGCTGGGGGCAGGCTCTCGAGGCGATCACCTCGGCGCCCGCCGAAGCGGTCGGGCTGGGCGGCGAGATCGGCTCGCTGAAGCCCGGCCGGCGCGCCGACGTCGTGGTCTGGGACGGCGATCCGCTGGAGAATAGCAGCGCCGCCGTGCTGGTGATGATCGACGGAGTCCAGCAGCAGCTCGACAACCACCAGACCAAGCTTCGCGACCGCTACCGCACGCCCACCGAAGGCGATCTGCCCAAGGCCTATCAGAGGTGATCGGTGGCCTCATGCACGAACGGCCTCCGGCCGTTCGTAGCGATGCCCGGGGGGCATCGCGCGCATGATCGCCACGGCCGGCCTCGCGCTCGCGATGCTGGCCTTCGTCGGCACCCACCTGGCACTGTCGCACCCGCTCCGGCTGTCGGTGATCGGCCATCTCGGCGAGGTGCGATTCGCGATCCTCTATTCGGTCGTCGCGTTCACGACCTTGGGATGGGTCGTTCTCGCTTTCCTGCCGCTCGACGGCGCGGTGCCCTGGTGGATCGCGCCGCGCTGGTGGTGGATCGTCGCGGCGGCCTTGATGCTCGTCGCCTGCGTGCTGCTCGTCGGCGCCTTCGACCGCAACCCGGCCTTGCCCCATCCGGGCGCCGGAGGGCGCAAGGTGCGGGCGGCCACGGGGGTGTTCGCGATCACCCGCCACCCGATGAACATGAGCTTCGCCTTGTGGGCGCTGGTCCACCTCTCGCTGTGGGGCACGCCGCGCAACCTGATCGTGGCGGGCGGAATCCTCGTCCTCGCCATCGGCGGCTCGCTCGGGCAGGACCGCAAGAAGCGGGCGGCGGTCGGCCAGAGGTGGCGGGAATGGGAGGCGCGCACGTCGCTCGTGCCGCTCGCCGCCTTGATCCGCGGCCGCGCCCACTGGCGGGATGCCGCGCCGGGATGGATCGCGGGCCTCGGCGGCCTCGCTTTGTGGCTGGCGGTGACGAGCTTCCACGCGCCCACCGTCTCGCCGCTCGTCTGGGCCTGGCGGAGCTTCGGCTAGGCCAAGTCGGCGAGCAGGCGGTCTTCCTCCGCTTTCGCTTCCTGCAGGCCGCTACGGCTTGCGACCGTGGCGGCGACGGCGACGTCCATGGTGACGTTGCCCACGGTCCGAAACAAATCGGGGATGTTCTCGACCGCGATCAGCAAGGCGAGCGGCTCGAGCGGAACGTGCATGGCCAGCGCGATCGGCGCGGTGTTGGTGACGAAGCTGACCTGGCCGGGCAGGCTGATCGCGCTGAAGGTGGTCACCGCCGCGACGACCACGCCCATCGCGATGGTGGCCGGGCTGAGGGTCATCCCGTACCAATGGGCGATATAGAGGATGACGCCCATGTTCATGCCGGGGCCGGTGGCCCGGAACAAGGCGACCGCGAGTGGGAGGGTGATGCCCGAGGCGGCGACCGGGACTGCGAGGCGCTCGGACGAGCGCAGCATCTGCGGCAGGGTGGCGAGCGAGGACTGGGTGCTGAACGCCACCGCCTGGGCCGGCGCGACGGCTCGGGCGAAGCGGCCGAGCGGCAGGCGGGCGCCCAGGGCGGCAAGCGGATAGGCCAGAGCCCAGACGACGATCCCGACGGAGGAGACGATGGCGATATAATGGACCAAGGCCGCGAAGGCGCCGCCGCCGGCGCGGACGCCGACGACGTAGGCGAGCGCGGCGACCCCGATCGGTCCGAGCCACAGCACCCAGTTGACGACGACGATCATCGCCTCGGCGATGGCGCGGAAGAGGCCGACCACCCGCTCGCGGCCATCGGCCTGGATGCGGGTCAGGGCGAAGGCGAAGACGGTCGCGAACACGACCAGCGGCAGGATCTGGTCCGAGGCCGCCGCGGCGATCGGATTGCTCGGGACGATCGAGCTCAGGAAGTCGCCGAAGCCCGGCACGGCGTCGACCGGCTTCGCCGTGGTGAGCGCCGAACGGAGCGCGGTGGCGGAGTCGCCCGGCATCGGGAAGAGATGGAGCAAGACCGGCACCATCAGGGCGCCGAGGATTGCGGAGAACCACAGGATCGCGACCATGAGGGCGAAGGAGCGGCCGGCGATCCGGCTTCCCCGAGCGGCTTCGGCTCCCTCGGCGATGGCGGTGACGAGCAAAGCGACCACCAGCGGAACGACCGTCATCTTCAGGCCGGCGATCCAGAGCTGGCCGATCGGCTCGACCCGCTCGGCGACGCTGGGCGCCCACTGGTAACCCGCGCTGAGGATGCCGAGGATCAGCCCTGCGGCGAGGGCGGCGAGAATGCGGGCGGCCTGGTTCATGCACGGGGTGTAGCGGGCGGTCCGTCGCAGTGGAAGGGAGTGGGAGGAACGGCTATGAAGCCGCCCATGACACGCAAATATTTCGGCACCGACGGCATTCGCGGGCGGACCAACGCGGCGCCGATGACGGCCGAGATGGCGCAGCGGGTCGGACAGGCGGCGGGCGCCCATTTCCTGCGCGGCGACCATCGCCACCGCGTCGTCATCGGCAAGGACACGCGGCTTTCCGGCTACATGATGGAGACGGCGCTCATCTCCGGCTTCACCAGCGTCGGCATGGACGTGGTGATGGTCGGGCCGGTGCCGACGCCGGCGGTCGCGCTGCTCGCCAGGTCGATGCGCGCCGACCTCGGGGTGATGATCTCGGCCAGCCACAACCCCTATGTCGACAACGGCATCAAATTGTTCGGCCCGGACGGCTACAAGCTCTCCGACGCTGACGAGATGGCGATCGAGAAGCTGATCGAGGCGCCGCCCAAGCTCGTCGACGCGACTTTGATCGGCCGCTCCAGGCGGATCGAGGATGCGCGCGGCCGCTACATCCACTTCGCCAAGTCGACCTTCCCGGAGGAGCTCCGTCTCGACGGCCTCAAGGTCGTCATCGACTGCGCCAACGGGGCCGCCTACCAGGTCGCGCCCGAGGCGCTTTGGGAGCTGGGCGCCGACGTGGTTTCGATCGGCGTCTCGCCGGACGGCACCAACATCAACGACGGCTGCGGCTCGACCGCGCCCGCCGCGCTCCAGGCGCGGGTGGTCGAGGAGCAGGCGCATATCGGCATCGCCCTCGACGGCGACGCCGACCGGCTGATCATCGTCGACGAGAAGGGCACGATCGTCGACGGCGACCAGCTGATGGCGACGATCGCCCTCAACTGGGCCCGGCGCGGGCTGCTGGAGGGGAACGGGGTCGTCGCGACCGTCATGTCCAACCTCGGCCTCGAGCGCTTTCTCGCGACCAACGGCCTCGACCTCCTCCGCACCAAGGTCGGCGACCGCTACGTCCTCGAGGCGATGCGCGAGGGCGGCTACAATATCGGCGGCGAGCAATCGGGCCATATCATCCTCACCGATTATTCGACCACCGGCGACGGCCTGGTGGCGGCGCTGCAGATCCTCGCCGCGCTGGTCGAGGACGGCCGTGCCGCCAGCGAGGTGCTCCACCAGTTCGAGCCGCTGCCGCAGCTCCTCAAGAATGTCCGCTTCGGCGGCGGCGCGCCGCTTGAGGCGGACGGGGTCAAACGGGCGATCGAGGCCGCCGAGGCGCGTCTCGAGGGGACCGGCCGCCTCGTCATCCGCAAGTCCGGCACCGAGCCCCTGATCCGGGTCATGGCGGAAGGCGAGGACGAGGCCTTGGTCGTCGAAGTGGTCGACAGCATTTGCGAGGCAGTGAAGGCCGCGTGAAGATCGCTGCAGCTTGTCTTGCCGGACTTGATCCGGCATCCACCTTTCCTTCTGCCACCTTCGGGCAGGAAAAAAGGTGGACCCCGGATCACGGGTCCCCATCAAAGTACTACTTTGATGGGAGCCCTGTCCGGGGTGACGGGCCTCGGCGGTGAAGGCCGCCTGATGCTGGAGCTGAGGCCCGACTGCGAGCGGTGCGGGCGCGACCTGCCGCCGGACAGCGCGGAGGCGCGCATCTGCACCTTCGAATGCACCTTCTGCGCGGCCTGCGTCGATGGGCCGCTCGGTGGCGTCTGCCCCAATTGCGGCGGCAATTTCGAACGTCGGCCGGTCCGGCCGGCGGAGAAGCTCGAACGATATCCTCCCTCGACGGTGCGCAAGGGGCCGCGATGACCGGCCGGCGGCCCCCGAGGGTGCTGATCGTCGCCGGCTCCGACAGCGGCGGCGGCGCCGGAATCCAGGCCGACATCAAGACGGTGACGATGCTCGGCGGCTTCGCGGCGACGGCCGTCACGGCGATCACGGCGCAGAACACGCTCGGCGTGACCGACGTGATGCCGGTCCCGACCGCCATGGTGTTGGCGCAGATCGAAGCCGTGGTTTCCGACATCGGCGTCGATGCGGTGAAGATCGGTATGATCGGTTCCGCGGAGACGGCGCGAGCGCTGGCGGACCGGCTGGACCCGCGGAGGCCGGGACACGAGCGGGCGCCGGCCATGCCAATTGTCTTCGATCCGGTGATGGTCGCCTCGTCTGGCGCGGCGCTCGCCGACGGCGACACCGTCGAGGCCTTCGAGATGCTGATGTCGAGGGCGGCTTTGGTCACACCCAACATCCCGGAGCTGACCCGTCTCACCGGTTGCGAGATCCGCGATGTCGAGAGCCTCTTCAGGGCGGCGGCCAAGCTGGCCAAGCGGGTGGGAACGGCGGTCCTGGCCAAGGGGGGGCACCTGCCGGGCGACGAGGTGACCGACGTCCTGATCCTGGACGGAAAGGGCATCGGGGGTCCCTTTTTCTCCGGCCGGCGCATAGAGACGCGCCACACCCACGGCACCGGCTGCACGCTCGCCAGCGCCATCGCGACGCATCTCGGACGCGGGCTGCCGCTCGAAATGGCCGTGGAGCGGGGGCGGGATTTCGTCCGGCGGGCGATGCTGGCAGCGCCGGAGTTCGGCGCTGGGCACGGGCCGATGGGCCATGCCGAAGCCGGCACCGACGAGATGAACCTCAACCAGGTGACCCTGCCGGCGACCGATTATGCGGCGTCGGTCGATTTCTACCGCACGCTCGGGCTGACCCAGATCGTCGATTCGCCGGGCCGCTACGCCCGCTTCGAATGCCCCGGCGGCGCAACGCTTTCCATTCATGTCGAAGCCGGAAAAGGGCCGGGCGACGCCGCCATCTGCTTCGAAAGCGCCGATCTCGACGCCTGGGTGGAGCGGCTGATTGCGGCAGGCGTCGATTTCGACGAGCTGCCGGAGGATCGGCGGTGGCTGTGGCGCGAAGCCTGGCTGCGGGACCCGGCCGGGAACCAGCTGGTGCTCTACCGCGCGGGCGAGAACCGGCGCTTCCCGCCGTGGCGGCTGCCGGATTAATCCACAATTTCTTGGCGTTGGGGGGCTGGCGGCGGCGCACGGGCGCTTCTACCCTCGCCGCTCATGGCCCGTCCCTGCTTCAAGCTCGAGAAGATCCACCCGGAGCCGCTCGCCGGAGTCGACGAGGCGGGGTGCGCGCCGCTCGCCGGGCCGGTGGTTGCCGCCGCGGTGGTGCTTGACCGCAGCCGCTTTCCGCGCGGGATCGACGATTCCAAGGTCGTTCCCGCGAAGGACCGGGAGGCGATCTGCGCGCGCCTCTACAAGGTCGCGAGGATCGGAGTCGGAATCGCCAGCGTCGAGGAGATCGACCGGCTGAACATCTACTGGGCGCGGATGCTGGCGATGAGCCGGGCGGTCGACGCTTTGGGCTTCGACCCGGCGATGATCCTGGTCGACGGCAATCGCTGCCCCAAATGGCAGCGGCCGTCGGTGGCGATCGTCGCCGGCGACGCCAAATGCCGGTCGATCGCCGCGGCCTCGATCGTCGCGAAAGTCACGCGCGACCGAATCATGGCCGACCATGCGCGGCAACATCCGGGCTACGGATGGGAGCGCAACAAGGGCTATGGCACGCCCGAGCATTACGAGGGGCTGGACCGGCTCGGGCCGACGCCGCTGCACCGCCGCAGCTTCGCTCCGGTCAGGGCCTGCCTCGAGGCGCGGGGCGAGCTGCCGCCGGTACCGGTCCAGGCCCTCATCGACCTTTGAGAATATGCGGAGGGGCTGAGTCCTTTCGGCCACAGCACAGCATGTTGAGTCCATTCCGGCGGATGGGCCGCAACCCCTAGCGGCGGACTCATTACGTTCCCGCATCGTTAACCGTATTGTGAGGGTCGGCCGCTAAACCCCTGTCTTGACCGCGGAGTCCCTTGGACTCAGGCTGGCCGTCTTGTGTGTAACCGGGGGCGGTGACGAATGACCTTGCTGACGCGCGTGGGAACGGCCGGGGCTAGGCCGAAGGAGGCGCCGCCGAAGCTGCCGCTCGGGACGATCATCGAGGACGATTGCGTCGCGGCGATGCGCCGCCTGCCGGCCGGCTCGATCGACATGATCTTCGCCGACCCGCCCTACAACCTCCAGCTCGGCGGCGACCTGTTCCGCCCCGAAGGCGGCCTCGTCGACGCGGTGAACGACGATTGGGACAAGTTCGAGACCTTCGCCACCTACGACGCCTTCACCAAGGCCTGGCTCCACGAGGCCCGCCGAGTGCTGAAGCCGAACGGCACCTTGTGGGTGATCGGCTCCTACCACAACATCTTCCGGGTCGGTGCGGCGCTCCAGGACGAGGGCTTCTGGATCCTGAACGACATCGTCTGGCGCAAGGCCAACCCGATGCCCAACTTCCGCGGCACCCGCTTCACCAACGCCCACGAGACGCTGATCTGGGCGAGCCGCAGCGAGGACAGCCGCTACACGTTCAATTACCGCTCGATGAAGGCGTTGAACGACGAGTTGCAGATGCGCTCGGACTGGCTGCTGCCGATCTGTTCGGGTGGAGAACGGGTCAAGGAACGCGGCGCCAAGGCGCACCCCACGCAGAAGCCCGAAGCCCTGCTCTACCGGGTGCTGCTCGCCTGCACCAACCCCGGCGACGTCGTCCTCGACCCCTTCTTCGGCACTGGCACGACCGGCGCGGTCGCCCGTCGCCTCGGCCGCGAGTGGATCGGCATCGAACGGGAGCAACGCTACGTCCGGGTCGCCCGCGAGCGGATCGATTCGACGCTCCCGCTCGACGAGCGGGCGATGAAGACGGTCGCCTCGAAACGCGCGCAGCCGCGGGTGCCGTTCGGCGCGCTGATCGAGACCGGAATGCTCCAACCCGGGACACTGCTCACCGATTCGAAGCGGCGCTGGACCGCCCGGGTCTGCGCCGACGCGTCGCTCGAATGGGGCGGCGAGCAGGGCTCGATCCACCGGATCGGCGCCGCCGTACAGGGGGCGCCGGCGTGCAACGGCTGGACCTTCTGGCATTGCGAGGAGGAAGGCCGGCTGGTCCCGCTCGATTCGCTCCGGCAGCGTTATATTTTGGGGATCGATTGACTTAGGTTGCAAGTCGCCACTCGACATGGCGGCGAAACAAAGGCAGTAATGGCGACGGCGACCGTCCCGTCTCGTCCAACGCCTGCTTGCCTTTGACCACGGGAGGCTTGCGGGAGCCCCTTTGGGCGCGGGCGGATTCGCACCAATGCCATGCCCCACATGGCGGTGCGGGTCTTCAAAGCCTCAGTTACCCTGCTGACCTTTGAGCAAGAGGCGGTCGCCACCTCTTTCCCCCCGGCCTTAGTCCACGCTCCGCGCGATTCCTGTCGCAGTTTCTTGATGATGCACCGCAGCCGCCCCTGAAGGGGGTTCACCGGCCCGGTTTTTCGGGTAGGCGCGAAAGCCGTGAGCGAGCGCCATTATCTCCGGCCGATGGGCTTCGTCGACGCACCGTTCGGGTTCGACGGGAAGGTCGCTCGGCTGGCCGGCGGGCTCGGCTGGTTTTCCGCGCTGGAGGTGACGACGATGGCCGGCGATACGGTCCGGCGCGTCGAGATGGTACCGGTCGAGCGCGCGGCGGAGACGGCGGCGAAGCATGGGCCCGGGGCGGAGCGCGCCTGGCACAACCTCACCGCGCCGCGCCCGGCGCTGACGCTCGGCGAGCGAGTCGTCCGGCTCGACCAGCCGCAGGTCGTGGGCATTCTCAACGTGACTCCCGACAGCTTCTCGGACGGCGGCCGGTTTCTCGGCCCGGGGGAGGCGGTGGACGCCGGATTCGCCATGGCCACGGCCGGCGCGGCGATCGTCGATGTCGGCGGCGAATCGACCCGGCCGGGGGCCAAGGCGGTCTGGGAGGGCGACGAGATCGAGCGGGTGGTGCCCGTGGTCGAGCAGCTCGCCCGCGCGGGCATTGCGGTCTCGGTCGACACGCGCAAGGCGGCGGTGATGGAGGCGGCGCTGGCCGCCGGCGCGGCCATGGTCAACGACGTCTCGGCCCTCACCTTCGACGAGCGGGCGGCAGAGGCAGTCGCCGTCGCCGGAGCGCCGGTCGTGCTGATGCACCATCAAGGAGCTCCCGAGACGATGCAGGAGGCGCCGCATTACGAGCGGCCGGTCGCTTTCGCGGTCTACGACTGGCTCCAGGCCAGGATCGACGCGGCGCTGGCGGCCGGGATCGCGCGCGAGCGGATCGTCGTCGATCCGGGCATCGGCTTCGGCAAGACGGTCCGCCACAACCTCCAGCTGCTCAACGCCCTCGCCCTGCTGCACGGCCTCGGCTGCGCGGTGATGCTGGGCGCGAGCCGCAAGCGCACGATCGGCGCGCTGTCGGGCGAAGCGCCGCCCGACGCCCGGCTGGCCGGCTCGCTGGCGCTGGCGCTGAAGGGCGCCGAGCAGGGGGTGCAGTTGCTGCGCGTCCACGACGTGCCGGAGACGGTGCAGGCGCTGCGGGTATGGCGCGGCCTGAGGGACGCCGCGCTGGCGCCGGACTGAGCGTCGCTTCACCGGTTCGCGCTGCTTCAGGTTAACCGATTAACCCCTTGCCAAAGCACGGATTTGCTGGCTATTCCGCCGCCGAAAGGAACCGCGTGGCCGATGTCCGTCTACTTCCTGCTTTATGTCAGCCGGAGCTTGCTTCGGCTTCCCGACGAGGCCGGGGAAGTCGACCGGATCGTTGCCGTGGCGCGGCGGGAGAATGCGCGGCTCGGGGTGACCGGCGCACTCGTCTTCACCCGCGCCCATTTTGCGCAGGTCCTTGAAGGAGACCAGGGCGCGGTCGAGAGCCTGATGGCGCGAATCCGGAGCGACTCCCGCCACGACACCGTGACGCTGGTGTCGGCCGGCGCGCGCGAAGGACGGCTGTTCCCGCACTGGAGCATGGCCTATTCCGGCGGCTCGCTCTATGTCGACCGGCACATAAAGCCGCTGCTCGCACCGGGCCCGGAGCCCGGGGCGACCGATCGCCTCGCCGAGAAACTGGTGCGGCTGATGCGCGAATTCACCGCGCAGGAGATCGCTACGGCCCCGTAAGAATACCGTATGCTCGATTTTTGGGCTGGCCCCGGGGCGGCCGCGCGACTAGCAGGCTCAACCATGTCGCGTGCGCCAGCGGGGGAGGCGGACCCGCTCGTGGGGAGCGAGTCCGCGCAAGCCCGAACAGTTTATGTAATCGACGACGATCGGGATGTGCGCGTGTCGCTCGGCGTACTTCTCGGCGCGAACGGCTATGAAGCGCGACCCTTCGCTTCCGCTGCCGATTTTCTCGACGAGCTCGCGCATCTGCGGCCCGGTTGCCTTATCGTCGACATACGCATGCCGGACATCGACGGCATCGCCCTGCTCTCGGAAGCGGCGGCGCGCGGCGTCAGCTGGCCCGCGATCGTCGTCACCGGCCATGCTGAAGTCCCGACGGCGGTCGCGGCGATGAAGCTCGGCGCGCTCGATTTCCTCGAGAAGCCTTTCTCTTATACCGCGCTGATGACCGCGCTCGATCACGCGTTCGACCTTCTCGAGCGCGAGCCTGACCCGCGTCTAAGCGCCGCGGCGGCTGAAAGCGTGGCCGGGCTCAGCAAACGCGAGCGCCAGATTTTCCGAGGCATCCTCGCCGGCCTCGCCAACAAGGAAATGGCGCTCCGGCTCGATCTCAGCCACCGCACCGTAGAGATGCACCGTCTGAAGATGATGCGCCGGCTCGGGGTCCGCAAGGCGACCGACCTGTTCGCCCTCGCCGCCGCGGCGGGAATCCGTGCCGGCGATTTCCCCGGCGATTGAGCCCTCGAACCGACCCCTCCGATCCGGCTGGACGCCGCGGCGCCCTCTCGCTAGCCAACCCGCTCGAAACATGCGGAGACACGAATGAAACTGACTCTTCTCGCCGGCGCCGCGGCGGCCGCTTTGCTCGTCACGGGCTGCAGCGGATCCGGTATGAGCGCGAAGGGAAGCGCCCTGGCCGCGGACTTCGACAAGGCCGCCGATGCCCTGCTCGCCAAGATGGCCGCCGCCAAGGGCCAGCTTCCCGGGAAGGACGATCCGGCGGTCAGGAATTACGACGACGCCGCGTCGCGCGCGATGGCGGCGGTCGGCACCGACGACCTGCCGGCCACCGGGTTCGATTCGTTCGATCGGATCTGCGGCAAGGGTACGAAGATCATCCAGGCCTATGCCAACGGCGGAACGGTGACCGGGACCGTCGATGCTCAGACGATGAGCGCCAACTTTCAGCGCTACATGGACCAGATGTTCACGCCTCTGCTGTTCTCCGCCCATTGCACGGCGGCACATCTGCCGTTCATCGACAAGACGGTCAGCGACGAGGATCTCAAGACGAAGGCGGCATCGGTCGCGCAGATTCGCGGGGGTGCCTGGGGTCAGGCGAGCGGCCTTCTCGAAATGGCCGGCGACCCGACTTTCGACGCGCCGCGCCGCGACCGGATCATGGACATGCTCGCCGGCGCTGCGGGTAATGTCGCGATCGTCGTCTCGGCGGCGCAGCGCCAGGAGCTCTCGCGCACCGCCCAGAGCATCA
>JAXDPA010000141.1:0-6846 GCA_034668685.1 Sphingomonadales bacterium
TCTCCCAACCCTCTCCCCTGAAGGGGAGAGGGCTTTCTTATGGTTGAGACGGATTATTACGAGCTGCTTCAGGTGGACCGCTCGGCCGACGAGCGGACCCTGAAATCCGCCTATCGCCGGCTGGCGATGGAATGCCATCCGGACCGCAACGGCGGCTGCCCGGAAGCCGAGAAGAAGTTCAAGGCGATCAGCGAGGCCTATGATTGCCTGAAGGATCCGCAGAAGCGCGCCGCCTACGATCGCTTCGGCCATGCGGCCTTCAGGAACGGCGGCTTCGGCGGCAATGGCGGGGCGCAGGATTTCGGCTCGTTCAGCGACATCTTCGAGAACATCTTCGGCGAGTTCATGAACGGCGCCCAGGCCGACCGCCGCTCGAACGTGATGCGCGGCTCCGACCTTCGCTACGACCTCGAGATCGGACTGGAGGAGGCCTATCAGGGCAAGGAGGTCGAGCTCCGGCTCGATACCAGCGTCCAGTGCGAGCCCTGCCACGGCAGCGGCGCCAAGCCCGGAACCCAGGCGCGCGGCTGCACGACCTGCCACGGACGCGGCCAGGTCCGCGCCCAGCAAGGCTTCTTCGTCGTCGAGCGGACCTGCCCCACGTGCCGCGGAGTCGGCGAGACGATCGCCGATCCGTGCGAGCGCTGCCGCGGCGACGGCCGGGTCGAGAAGCAGCGCTCGCTGACCGTCCGCATTCCCGCCGGTGTCGACGAGGGGACGCGCATCCGCCTCTCCGGCGAAGGGGAGAGCGGCGTGCGCGGCGGGCCCTCGGGCGACCTCTACATCTTCGTCCATCTCGCCCGGCATTCGATCTTCCAGCGCGAGGGTACGACGCTCTTCACCCGCTGCCCGGTGAGCATCACCTTGGCCGCGCTCGGTGGAAGCCTCGAGGTCCCCGGGCTCGACCGCGCCAAGCATGAGGTGCGGATCCCGCCCGGCATCCAGTCGGGCAAGCAGCTTCGAATCCGCGGCGCCGGAATGCCGGTCCTGAACGGCCGCGGCCACGGCGACATGGTCATCCAGGTCGAGGTCGAGACCCCGACCAAGCTGACCGCGCGGCAGCGCGAGCTGCTCGAGGAATTCCGCTGCACCGAGACCGGCGACGAATGCCCGGAGAGCAAGAGCTTCCTCTCCAAGCTCAAGGGCCTGTTCGACGCCTGACGCAAGGGGGGTTCTAACCGCCGCACCGCCCGCTATGGTCGCGCCATGCGCGCTCTTCTTCCGCTTCTCGCCCTGCTGCTCACCGCCGCCTCGCCCCGTACGGCGACCTTCACCAACCCGGTGGTGGACGCCGATTTCCCCGATCCGGCGGTGCTTAGGGCGCCGGACGGTTTCTATTACGCCTACGCGACGCAGGGCGAGCGGGACGGGCGGAAGGTGAACCTGCAGGTCGCCCGGTCGCGGGACCTGGTGCGCTGGCAGTGGCTCGGGGACGCGCTGCCGGCCAGGCCGGCCTGGGCGAGTCGAACCTGGAATTTCTGGGCGCCGCACGTCGTCCGGCACGACGGGCGCTATTTCCTTTATTATTCGGCCGAGCCCGATCCGCCGGCGACCGGACCGAAGACCGGCCTGTGCCTCGGCGTGGCCACCGCTACCCGGCCGGAGGGGCCGTTCACCGACAGCGGCCGGCCGCTCCAGTGCGGCGAGGGGTTCGTCAACATCGATCCGATGGCGTTCGACGATCCCGTAACCGGCAAGCGGCTGCTCTACTGGGGCTCGGGGTTCCAGCCGATCAAGGTGCGGGAGCTGGCGGCGGACCGCATTTCGTTCGCGCCGGGAAGCGCGGCCGTCAACCTCGTGCCGCCGGTCAAGGGCGGTGGCTATGAGGCGCTCGTTGAGGGAGCGTGGGTGCTTCGCCGCGGCGGCTACTATTACCTCTTCTATTCGGGTGACAATTGCTGCGGGAAGGAGGCGCATTACGCGGTCATGGTCGCCCGCTCGCGCAGCGCCACAGGCCCGTTCGAGAAGGCGCCGCGGCCGATCCTCGCCGCCCGCGGCCGCTGGCTGGCGCCGGGCCACAACAGCCTTGCCATCGACCGCGCCGGGCGCGACTGGATCGTCTACCATGCGATCGACACGCAGCGGCCGGGCGAACCGGTCAATACCCGCCGGGTGATGCTGATCGACCGGATCGTCTGGCGGAACGGCTGGCCGCAGGTCCTCGGTCCCAGCGAACATCCGCAGCCACTTCCCTAGGCCGGGTTGTACTGCTTGAGGAACGCCTCGACCTCGCGCAGCAGGGCGACCCGGTCCTCCTCGCGCGACATGAAATGGTCGCCGAGCGGCTGCTCGACATAGCGCACGTCCTTGCCGGCCTTCTTGAGCGCGTCCGCCATCTCGCGCGACTGCTTGACCGGCACGCGCTTGTCCGCCTTGCCGTGGACGAGGAGCACCGGAGTCGAGAATTGCTCCGGGAAATTGATCGGCGACACGCTCTTCAGGTCGGGCGCCTGGTTGCGCAGCCAGTCGCTGCCCGCGCCGCTGTTGAGGAAGCTCGAATCGTAGCGGATCAGGGCGCCGAGGTCCGAGACGCCCGCGAACGAGATCGCGCAGCGGTAGAGCGCGCCGTCGCGCTGCGCCGCCCTCAGCGCCGCATAGCCGCCGTAGGAGCCGCCGAAGATCGCCGCCCTCTTGGGATCGGCGATGCCCTGGCGGACCAGCTCGGCGAGTGCGTCGTTGAGATCGTCCTGCATGGCAAGGCCCCACTGGCCGCGGCCCTTCAGGGCGAACGCGCTTCCGAAGCCCGAGGAGCCGCGGAAATTGGGCTGGACGACGGCGTAGCCGCGCTCGGCGAGGAACTGGGCCCAGAAATCCCATTGCTCGTCGTCGCGCGCGAACGGCCCGCCGTGGGGCATCACCACGACCGGAAGCGCCTTGGCCTCCTTGCCGGCCGGAAGGGTGAGCACGGCGGGAATCTCGAGGCCGTCGCGCGCCTTGTAGCGGATCGTCCGCACCGGGTTGCCGCGCACCACATGCTCGTTGACCGAGGCGAGGCGCAGCAGCCGCCCGTCGTCGATGTCGAAGAAATAATAAGCGCCCGGCCTGTCGCTCGCCGCGACATGGACGAGGAAGCGCTTCATGTCGCGCGAGATGGAGAGAATGTGCGCGCGGCGGTCGGGCACAGATTGGTCGATCGCCGCCTGGATCTCGGCGAGTGTCGGGTCGAGCCAGTGCGTCTTCGGCGCCTCCTCGTCGACGCGCACGCCGAGCAGCTTCGTGCCCGCGGGGTCCGTGACGATCCCGGAGACGTCGTAGCCGGGCGCACCGAACACCTTCTCGCCCAGGGCCATGGTCTTTAGGTCGAGCTTGTAGATCGCGTCGAAGCCGTCCGGGTCCTCGATCGCCAGCGCCTGGCCGGGCTCGGGCAGGAACAGGACCGGGACGACGAGATGCTCGCTCTTGCGGGTGTTGGCGCGGTCGGCGATGTGGAAATTGGCGCCGTCGCGGTCCCGGTAGAGAAGCTGCTGGTTGCGCCCGTCGGCCGTGTAGCCGACTCCGGCGCGGATCGTTCCGGTGCCGTCGGCATACCAGTCGGTGACGTCCTGCAGCGCGCGCTGCACGGTCCGGGTTTGGCCGTTGGAGACGTCGGCCTCGACCACTTCCGGCCAGAAGCCCTCTTCGTTGTAATAGACCGAGCGCTGCACGCCGAGGCGGATGCGCGGCGTTCCGTCGGTGGCGATCCACAGCACGTCGTCGGCGCTCTCGCCGGCGTCACGGGCGATCTGGTTCAACGTCTTGCCGTCGGCGGAGACGCCGATCGTCCGACGGACGTAGAAATCGACGCCGTCCAAGGTGTCGACGGCGGCGACTCCGAGGATCAGCCAGTCGTTGTTGACCCAGCGCCACCAGTTGATGTCGTTCTTGCCCGCCGCGACCAGCGCCGGCTTGGCGTCGCCCAGGAAGGAGAGGATGGCGAAATATTGCACGCCCTTGACCGCCAGCTTCGCCGCGAGCCGGGTGCCGTCGGGCGACAGCGAAGGCCTTTCCATGAAGGGCAGCGCGGCGAAATCCTCGACCGTCCGGGCTCCCGCGGGATGGACGGGCGCGACGGCGGCCGGCCCCTGGGCCCGCGCGGCAAATGCCGGAAACGCCGCCGCCGAAGCGGCGAACTGCAGAAAATGCCTGCGGATCATTTCTGGCTTCCCAATCCCCGTTCGGGAACAGTGCACGACCCGATACGATTGCACAAGTGCTTGCGCTGCCGCCCTTTTTATCCCCCACGCGCCGGGATGTTCAGGCCGCGCTGAACGGCCGGACGGGCAAGGCCGCGCTCCAGCCAGTCGGGCACGCGGGAGAGCGAGTCGAATTCGACCAGGTCGCGCGCCTCGTAGAAGGTGACGAGATTGCGCACCCAGCCCAATGTCGCCACGTCGGCGATCGAATAATCGTCCACGATCCAGTCGCGGCCCTCGAGCCTCGTCTCGAGCACGCCGAGCAGCCGCTTCGATTCGGCGACGTAGCGCTCGAGCGGCCTCTTGTCTTCGATCGCCTTGCCGGCGAAGCGGTTGAAATAGCCGACCTGCCCGAACATCGGGCCGATCGCTGCCATCTGGAAGAAGACCCACTGGATCGTCTCCCACCGCCGCGCCGGATCGGCGGAGATGAGCTGCCCGGTCTTGTCGGCGAGGTAGAGCAGGATCGCGCCCGATTCGAACAGGCCGAGCGGCTCGCCCCCCGGGCCGTCGGGATCGAGGATGGCGGGGATCTTGCCGTTCGGATTGAGCGACAGGAATTCGGGCGTCCAGGTCTCGTTCTTCGTGATGTCGACGAGGTGCGGCTCGTACGGCAGCCCCGTCTCCTCGAGCATGATCGAGGCCTTCACCCCATTCGGCGTGTTCAGCGAATAAAGCTGAAGCCGGTCGGGATGCTCGGCCGGCCAGCGGCGGGTGATCGGGAATCGGGAAAGGTCGGTCATGTCAGCCTCGCGGAGCGCCTGAAATAGGGGTTTACGACCGCAAGGAAAGAGGGGATGTCACGGGCGGCGGCAGCGGCATCGCTTGCCCGCCCACGGAGGTGTCATGGCCGATTCACCTTCTCCGCTCGCGGTCGGAATCGTCAGGGCCTCCCCGCCTTCGCTGGCGCTCACCCCTCTGGTCCAGCTGTACGGCGCTCCCGCGTCGGAAAGCAGGACGGCCGACGAGGCGACGCCGGGCACGGTCCGGCTGTTCGCGGCGGCTTACGAGCCGTGGGGCGCCGCGCTCGCGGATGGCCGGGAGCTGGCGGCGTCGGACTATCCCGCGCTGCCGGCGTGCGGTGCCGTCGGCGATGCCGCCTCGATCGCCCTGCCGGACCTTCGCGGCCGGGCCGCGGTCGGTGCTGCTCCGGGCGCGGCGGCGGCGGACCTGGGGCCGACCCTGCCGATGACCTACCTGATCGCCGCCGTCGCGAACTCTCCAGGGAGTGGCGCAGCGCCTTTCATCGGAATGATAGCCCCCTATATCGGCAACGAGGCGCCGCCCGGCTGGCTGCCGGCCGACGGCCGGCTGCTGCCGATCACCGATTATGTCTACCTCTTCGGCCTACTCGGCACTTGCTACGGCGGCGACGGCAAGACCGATTTCGCGCTGCCCGATCTGCGCGGCCGGGCGCCGGTGGGCATCCCGACGGCGTTCGGTACGTCCGCTACCGGGAGGCTGGTCGGCGACATCGGGACCGGTGTTTACTACCTGATTTGCGCCGAGGGCCCATATCCGACGCGCGATCAGCCCAGTGGCGCCTTGGCCGCGTCCGCGCTGTTCCTGGGCGAAGTGGTGGCTTCGGCCGCGCAGCCTAATCAATTCCTGGAGGGGATTACGCTCATGGCCGACGGCAGCGTCCTTCAGATCGCGGATTTTCCGGATCTCCATTCCGTGATCGGCAACCTCTTCGGCGGAGACGGAGTCACGACCTTCGCCGTGCCCGATCTTCGTGGGCGAATGGTCGTCGGCGCGACCTGAGCGGCGCCCGCGCCGTCAGGACCCGAACACCCGCTCGAAGATCGTGTCGACGTGCTTCAAATGGTAGGCGAGGTCGAAGCTCTCCTCGATCTTGTCGGGCGGGAGGAGGGCGGTGACTTCGGGGTCGGCCTTGAGGAGGTCGAGCAGCGACAAAGCGCCGTCGCTCTCCCAGACCTTCATCGCGCTTCGCTGGACGAGGCGGTACGCGTCCTCGCGGCTGGCGCCGGCCTGGGTCAAAGCGAGCAGGACCCGCTGGGAGTGGACGAGGCCGCCCATCCGGTCGAGGTTGCGCTGCATCCGCTCGGGGTAGACGAGCAATTTGTCGACCACGCCGGTCAGGCGGGCGAGGGCGAAGTCGAGCGTGATCGTCGCGTCGGGGGCGATGTAGCGCTCGACCGAGGAGTGGCTGATGTCGCGCTCGTGCCAGAGGGCGACATTCTCCAGCGCAGGCGTGACGTAGCCCCGCACCATCCGGGCGAGGCCGGTGAGGTTCTCGGTGAGCACCGGGTTGCGCTTGTGCGGCATCGCCGAGCTGCCCTTCTGGCCGGGCGCGAAATATTCCTCCGCCTCGAGCACCTCGGTGCGCTGGAGGTGGCGGATCTCGGTGGCGAGCCGTTCGACCGACGAGGCGACGACGCCCAAAGTCGCGAAGAACATGGCGTGGCGGTCGCGCGGGATTACCTGTGTCGAGACCGGCTCGATAGCGAGGCCCATCTTCGCCGCGACATGGGCTTCGACGCGGGGATCGATGTTGGCGAAGGTGCCGACCGCCCCGGAGATCGCCGCCGTCGCCACCTCGGCGCGCGCCGCGACCAGCCGGGCACGGGCGCGGGCGAACTCGGCATGCGCGAAAGCAAGCTTGAGGCCGAAGGTCACCGGCTCGGCGTGGATTCCGTGGCTCCGGCCGATC
>JAXDPA010000142.1:0-3915 GCA_034668685.1 Sphingomonadales bacterium
CGGCCGGGCGGCGGCGGCGATCAGAAGGCTCCGATGAAGCGCAAGACGTCCTGTGTCGCCATTGCCGCCCTCCTCCTCGCCTCGTGCGGCGGTGGCGGCGGCGGCACCAGCAGCGCCGGGCCGACGCCCGGACCGCCGACGCCGGGCCAGACCGCGCTCTACACGGTTCCGGCGCAGGAGGCGTTGACCCAGGCCGACGTCCAGCGGATCATCGCCCAGGGCGTCGCCGAGGCGCAGGCCCGGAGCCTCCCCGGCAATTTCGCGGTGGTCGACCGGGTCGGCAACGTGCTCGCAATCTTCTCGATGACCGGCGCCAACCAGCAATTGCGGGTGCCGACCGGGCCCAATGGCAGCATGCACGACCTCCAGGGCGTCAACGTGCCCGGCGCGGTCGCCGGCGCGATCGCCAAGGCGGTGACCGGCGCCTATCTCTCCTCCTCCGGCAACGCTTTCTCGACCCGCACCGCGAGCCAGATCGTCCAGCAGCATTTCCCGCCTTCCGCGGCCGCGGCGGGCCTGGAGAGCGGGCCTCTGTTCGGCGTCCAGTTCAGCCAGCTCCCCTGCTCCGACCTCGCCGCGCGCTTCAACGGCACCTCGCTGCCGAACAGCTTCATCGGGCCGAAGCGCTCGCCGCTCGGCCTCTCCGCCGATCCGGGCGGCTTCCCGCTCTACAAGAACGGCGTGGTGGTCGGCGGAGTCGGGGTGATGGCCGACGGCGTCTATGGCTTCGATCCCGAAATCCAGGATATCGACCAGGACGGCGAGGAAGCGATCGCGCTTGCCGCCACCCAGGGCTTCGCCGCGCCGGACACGATCACCGCCGACCGGATCAGCGTCGACGGCACCACCCTGCGCTTCAGCGACGTCACCACGGCCGGCCTGCGCAGCAATCCGGCGGCCCCGCCGAGCTTCGCGACCGTGCTCACCATGGGCGCGCTGACGACGGTGCGCGGCTATTATGACGCGACCGGCGGCATCCTCGCGGGCCATGCCTATGGCACCGAGGCTTCGGGCATCCGCGCCGCCACCGCCGCCGAGTTCGGCAATCCCGACGCCTTCATCCTTTCCGACGGCTCGGGCGCCAACCGCTATCCGATCGTCGCCGGCACCGACGGCGGCAATGCGCTGAGCGCCGCCGAGGTGCGCGCCCTGCTCGAGGAGGCGTTCAAGATCATGAGCGCCGCGCGCGCCCAGATCCGCCGCCCGCTCGACAGCCGCGCCCAGGTGACGATCTCGGTGGTCGACACCAACGGGCGGGCGCTGGGCATCGTCCGCTCCCCCGACGCGCCGATTTTCGGCACCGACGTCTCGCTGCAGAAGGCGCGCACGGCGATGTTCTTCTCGGCTCCCTTCGCCGCCGCCGAGCTGCTCGGCAATTCCAACCCCGACGTTTCGAGCCGGGTCGCGGCGGCGCGCGCCTTCTTCGCCAATCCCGCCGCGCTCACCGGCCAAAACGCCTTCACCGACCGCGCCAACGGCAATATCTCGCGGCCCTATTTTCCCGACGGCGAGCTCGGCCGCCCGCCGGGGCCCTTCTCGCAGCCGATCGCCGAGTTCAACCCGTTCTCGACCGGGCTGCAGTCGGCGCTGATCGCCCGGAACATACTCGACCACGTCTTCTTCATCCTGACCGCCAGTCCGGACACGCCGGCGACCTGCACCGCAAACCCCAATCCCGGCCGGATCGCCAACGGCATCCAGATCTTCCCCGGCTCGGTGCCGATCTATCGCGGCAATGTCCTGGTCGGCGGTATCGGCGTCTCCGGCGACGGCATCGACCAGGACGACATGATCAGCTTCCTCGGCCTCTACAACGCCGCCCAGCGCCTGCCCGCGATCAACGAGGCGCCGGCCGCGATCCGCGCCGACCAGATCGTCGTTCCCGTGGCCGGCGCGGCCGGCGGCGGCGTGCGGCTGCGCTACGTCAACTGCCCGTTCAACCCGTTCCTCGCCACCACCGAGCAGAATGTCTGCGACGGGAAATGACCATCGCCGCCGCCCTCCTCTCCCTGATGGCGACCGCGGGCTCGACGCCTGCTCCTGCGAGTCATCCCGGACTTGATCCAGGATCCATGAACACCGGGGTTGGCCAATCTGCGCAGCACACTACCCCCCCTCCCCAGCGGGGAGGGGTTGGGGGAGGGTGTTCGACGGGCGGAGAACGATCTCCAACGCCCGACACCCCCTCCCAACCCTCCCCCTCGAGGGGGAGGGCTTTAGAGGCTGGCGGAATATTTCTCGCACTGCAGGATGCTCCAGCGGTGCCATCAGCACAGGCACCCCCTCCTCCACCCCAGGAGGACTTGACCCGCCCCGAGCCAACCCCCTCCGAACAATCCCTTATCAACGGCCGCCGCCGTCCCGGCGTGCCGCAGCACGACCTTCCCGACGCGATCAACCAGGTCAATCCGGGCGCGATCCGCCAGCCGCCGCCGGAAGCCTTCCCCGCCGATCATATCGCGATCCCGGACCGCTGGCGGCTCGCCGAGACCTTGGGTCTCGTCCGCGAGCGCTGGTGGGACCCCTATAATCAGAACACGCTCAAGGGCGACCGGCCGATCTGCGAGCCCGCGGACGACAGCGAGGCGCGCCGCCATTCGCTCGGCTGCCGCCTCCACCGGGCGCTCGGCCTCCACGGCAGCGACTGGTTCTTCGTCGCCAATGCGATTTCCGACACGGTGATCGAGCCGCGCACCTTCCCGATCCCGGTCGGCGTGCAGACCACGCAGCGCCCCGGCAGCCTCGACGTGTTCGGCGACAATCGCAGCCTCGTCTTGTCGCAGACCTTCATCGCCAGCCTGGCGCTGATCAAGGGCAGCACCGCCTTCCTGCCGCCCCATATCGAGTATCGGCTGACGCTCGCCTTCAACACCAATTTCGTCGACGTCAACGAGCGCCGCATCCTGTTCGTCCAGCCCTCGCGCGGCACCCACCGCACCGACGTCGCGGTCGGCGTGCAGGAAGCCTTTATCGACTATCATCTCCGCAACGTTTCGGACCGCTTCGACTTCGACGACGTCCGCGTCGGCATCCAGCCCTTCCAGTTCGATTTCCGCGGCTTCCTGTTCCAGGACCAGCAGCTCGGCATCCGCCTGTTCGGCAATCGCGACGACAATCGCGTCCAATATAATATCGCTGCGATCTGGCGGCTGGAGAAGGACACCAATTCCGGCCTCAACAACATCCTCCAGACGCCGCGCCGCGACTGGATCCTGCACGCGAACCTGTTCCGCCAGGATTTCCCGTTCGTCGGCATGACCAGCCTGGTCAGCCTCACCTACAATATGAATCGCGAGCGCGGCCGGATCGAGGTCGACGATAACGGCTTCCCGGTGCGGCCGGCCCTGTTCGGCAATCTGCGCGCGCGCGATTACGACCTTGTCTATCTCGGCTACAGCGTCGACGGGCGGATCGGGCGGATCAACCTCGACGCCACCGCCTACGGCCTGATCGGCTCCGATCGCCGCAACGTGTTCACCGGCCGCAACGCCCGCGTCCAAAGCTTCTTCCTCGCCGCAGAGCCCTCGATCGACTTCAACTGGATCCGCGTCCGCGGGGCTGCCCTCTTTGCGAGCGGCGACGGCAATCCTTACGACAATGTCGAGCACGGCTTCGACGCGATCTTCGAGAATCCGATCTTCGCCGGCGCCGACACCAGCTACTGGATCCGCCAGACCATCCCCTTCGCCGGCGGCGGCCGCGCGGTTTCGATCAACGGCCGCAACGGCATATTGAATTCGCTGCGCTCGTCCAAGGAGCAGGGCCAGTCGAACTTCGCCAATCCGGGCACGATCCTGCTTGGGGTCGGCGCCGATTTCGATCTCACCCCGCGCCTGCGCCTCTCCGCCAACGTCAACCATCTCTGGTTCGAACGGACCGCGATCCTGAAGGATCTGCGGATGCAGGGCACGATCC
>JAXDPA010000143.1:0-12176 GCA_034668685.1 Sphingomonadales bacterium
TCAGAGGACAGCCATCGCCATCTCCGTGGTCGATCCACAGCAGATGCGCGACCGCCACGTCCAAAGCCTTTACGATCTTGCCGACGGGGGCGTGCCGTCGCTGCGGATCGCCACGTTCGAGGCGCGCCAATCGGCGCTCACCATCGGCATTCGCGGCATCGTCCCGTTCGACGCCAACCAGACCGCCCGCGACCAGGGCGTCGGCGTCTACGTGGACGGCATCTACCTTGGCCGCCAGCAGGGCCTTAACACCGCCCTCTTCGACGTCGAACGAATCGAGGTGCTGCGCGGGCCTCAGGGTACCTTGTTCGGCCGCAATACCGAAGGCGGCGCGGTAAGCATCGTGACTCGCGCGCCGAGCGGGGAGTTCGGCGGCCGAGTCACCGCAGGCGTCGGCAATTACGGCAGCTACAATGGCGAGATCCATCTCGATTTGCCGGCGGTGGCCAACATCGCCGTCAAGGTGGACGCGCTGATCCAGCACCAGGACGCCACCATCAAGAACCCGCTCTCGGGCCAGACCGGCTGGAATTATTACAATCGCGTCGGCGGACGGGTCTCGGCGCGCTGGACTCCGTTCCAGGGCCTCACCGCGGACTTCTCCTACGACCGCGCGAAGGACGAGAACACGCCCTTCTACAGCCAGCTGGTCAATTACAACCCGCTTGGCCGCACGGTTGGGGTCTACGACCCCACGACCAACCGGCTCGTCGCTCCGGGCACCCCGGCGGGTGCCCCGACCTGCACGACCTGCATCGCGCCGCTTTCTCCGCTCGTGGTGGTCAGCGGCGACAACCGGATGAAGGTCGCCGATATCGGCGTGCCGCAGCAGCCGAGTGTCGACGAGACGCAGGGATTCAGCTCCATCCTCAAGTACAAGGTTGCGCCCGGCCTGGAGCTGCGCTCGATCACCGGCTGGCGAAAGGTCGACACCCATCAATGGGATAATTCGGGCGGCGCGCACCGCACCATCTTCGCCCCGAATGCCAATTTCAGCCGCTACAGCCTTTCCGAACTGTTCCAACACCAGTTCAGCCAGGAATTCCAGGCGGTCGGCAGCCTCTCTCAGGTCGATTACGTCATCGGAGCCTATTATTTCGACGAGCACGTCCGCGAGACGGCGGCAACGCCGAGCAGCAACCGCTGGAATGCGACCGGCACCGGCTACACGATCAACAGCGAGAATGCGATCGGCACGATCACCTCGGGAAACCAGGGCTGGGACCGAAGCTCATGGTTCGTCCAGCGCGACAGCCACGCCAAGGCCACCAGCTATGCGGCATTCGGCCAGGCCACATGGACTCCCGCCGGCCTCGACATCTTCCATCTGACCGCCGGCGCCCGCTACACCCACGATAAGCGCGACGGCGTGCTGACCACCGTGGTCGGCAAGCCCACCGCTTTCACCTTCCATTATTCGAAGGGGAGGGTGGATCCGATGGTAACCGCCGCGCTCGACGCAACGCCGACGATCCATCTCTACGCCAAATATGCCACGGGTTTCCGCGCGGGCGGCGCAAACGATCGGTCGCAGACCTTCACCGCCTTCGGCCCGGAATCGGTCAAGTCGTACGAGGTCGGTGCGAAGATGGACTTGTTCCGGCACCTCGCCCGGCTGAACCTTGCGGGCTATCTGATGAACCGCAAGGGCACCCAGACGGACTTCGACAATGTCGATACCAATCCGGCCAGTCCGACCTTCAATCTCCACACCGAGGAAACACGCAACGCGCCGGGAACCTCGAAAATCCGCGGATTCGAGGCGGACCTTACGGTGAAGCCGGCG
The DNA here is from genome assembly GCA_034668685.1 of Sphingomonadales bacterium. Lineage (GTDB taxonomy): Bacteria > Pseudomonadota > Alphaproteobacteria > Sphingomonadales > Sphingomonadaceae > Allosphingosinicella. Next base: position 1,787 of record JAXDPA010000143.1, read on the forward strand.
GAGGGCTTCACCTTCGGCGGCTCCTATGCCTACACCTACACGAAGGTGCCGCCGACGCCGAATCCGTTCCTCGCGGGCAATCCCCTGTTCCAGGTGTTCGTGGTCTACACGCCGAGGCATGCCGCATCGGGCTTCGTCGACTTCGAGGCGCGGGCGTTCGGCCCCGCCAAGCTTCGCCTCCATCTCGATGCCAATTATGCCAGCCGCCAGTACAGCTTTCAGGCCGAGCCGGTGAGGACCGACTCGAGTTTCATCGTCAACGGCCGCATTTCTCTCGCCGACATTCCGCTCGGCACCGGAGACACGGCGCTGACCCTCGCGGTCTGGAGCCGCAACCTGTTCAACGAAGCGCACATCTATCGCCGGTCGGCGGCCAATGCCGCCACCCTGGGCGATTATGCGAACTTCAACCCGGCGCGCACCTTCGGCCTCGAAGGGACGGTGCATTTCTGATTGGGGGCAAGGTGGAAGCGAAGGGGAAACAAGGAGACCCTGGCCCATCACGCCTCGCGAGCGCGGGCGGCGCCGGACGCCGCCTTCATGAGCCAGCGCTGCTCTCTGCCTAGACTTCCTCGAGATCGAGCGAGTAGCCGGCCGAGCGGACGGTTCGAATCAGGTCCTGCCCCCCGCATTCGTTGAGTACCTTGCGGAGCCGTCGGACGTGGACGTCGACGGTCCTCTGCTCGATGTCGTGGTCGTGCGCCCAGACCGCGTCGAGCAATTGCTCGCGCGAGAAGACGCGGCCGGGATGCTCGAGGAAATGGCGAAGCAGACGGAATTCGGTAGGCCCCATCCGCACCGATTTTCCCTCCCGGCGCACCTTGTGCGCGACCACGTCCATCTCGATATCCGCGTAGCGCAGCACTTCGCCGGCCAGAGCCGGCCTGACGCGGCGGAGGACCGCGGCGACGCGGGCGAGCAGCTCTCGCGGGCTGAAAGGCTTGGTCAGGTAATCGTCGGCACCCATTTCCAGGCCGCGCACCCGGTCCGTCTCCTCCGCCCTCGCGGTCAGCATGATGATGGGGACATTGGCCGTACTCACCGACCTTCGCAGACGCCGACAGACTTCGATCCCGGATATCCCCTCGATCATCCAGTCGAGGATGACGATGTCGGGCACATGCTCCCGGGCGATCAGCATCGCCTCCTCGCCGTCGACGGTCCAGTGCACCTCGAAACCCTCCCGCTCGAAATGCCATAGCAGGAGGTCGGCGAGGATCTTGTCGTCCTCGACCAGCAGCAGCCGGGCCTTGCTCACCCCGAACCGCCGGAATCGCCGCCGCGCGGCCGCTCCGCAAGCCGCTCGCCGGTCGCGGCGAAATAGACCATCTCGGCGATGTTGGTGGCGTGATCCCCGATCCGCTCGATATTCTTGGCGACGAACAGCAGATGGGCGGAGCGGGTGATGTTCTGCGGATCCTCCATCATGAAGGTCAGCAGCGCTCGGAAGATCGAATTGTAGAAATCGTCGACGATGCGGTCGCGCTCGCACACCGCGCGCGCCTTGCCGGGATCGCGCTCGACATAGGCGTTGAGCGCATCGTGGACCATTTCGGCGGCGATCCGGGCCATCTCGGCCAGCAGCGACAGCGCGTCGATCCTTTCGGCGCCGGCCAGCTCGGGCGCGCGCCTGGCGATGTTCTTCGCATAATCGCCGATCCGTTCGACGACTCCGACGATCTTCAGGGCAGCGGCGACGTCGCGTACGTCTCCGGCGTGCGGCGCGCGAAGCGCGATCAGCCGCAAGGCGCGCTCCTCCGCCTGCTCCTGGAGCGCGTCGAGCTTGCGGTCGTCTTCCACGACCTGGCGGCCGCCCTCGAGATCGCCCTGCATCAGGCAGCGCAGCGATTCGCGCAGCGCATGCTCGGCGAGGCCGCCCATCTCGCTGATCAACGCGCGGAGTTGGTCGAGATCCCGGTCGAAGGGCTTGAGCGCGTGCGTCGCCATACGTGCGTTCCTCAGACGATCTTTGTGTGACACTATCATGACAGGGCCGGCTGGACAGGCCGGCTCAACCGCCGAGTCTCGCACGGAGGGGAGGGCCATGACGATTCTGAAGAGGGGCGCGGCGCTGCTGCTTTTGCTGGTCGCGGCCTGCGCGGCGGCGCCGGCGGCGCCGCGCCCGGGCATGGGTCCGGCGGCCGTCGAGGACGTCCATGCCCGGTGGTGGGCCGAGCAGAGGTGGCGCTACGCCTCGGACGCGGTGGCCGAAGAGGGCTACCGCGCGCTCCTCGACCGTCAGTCCGCCTGGCCCGAATGGCACCAGAAGGACATCGTCACGCTGCCTGTCGGGCTTCGCTTCCAGATGGCCCTGTCGCCCGGGCAGCCGGTCGAGCGGCCGGGCGCGTTCGGGACGTTCGACCGGATTCCCAACGTCGCCTGGGTGCGGCGGGTGCTGGCGGTCAAGGTGGCCTGGAAGCCGGCGATCGACCGGGTCGTCACCTACGAGGTTGCCGCCCCGCTTCCGGCCGATGTCGGCACGGTCGGTCCGCAAATCGACGAGGGATCACGCGAATATCTCCCGGGCGGCGGCTCGCAGCTCGAGATGCAGGTCCCGGCGGCCGAGCGCTTCACGCACCTCAAGGTGGTCGAGGTCCGGGAAATCCGATGAAGCGGGTCGATCCGGTGACCGGGCTGATCCTGGTATTGGAGGGGGAGGGGAACCTCCACGTCCGCTCCCCGCGCGGCGAGCCGGTCCGCGACATCGCCCCTCCGCCAGGCTTCGCCTTTTCCCATTTCGCCGGTCCCGGCGCAGTCCTGGTCTGCCGCGGCGAGCGCGAGATCGAGGGCTGGCGCGACTGGCAATTCGAAGTGGATGCCGCGGCCGGAAACCTTCGCCGGGTTGCCCCGGCCTGGTAGAGGGCAATAGGCAAAAGGCCGCGCCCCGCCACATCATGCCGGGCTCGACCCGGCATCCACCTATTCTTTCCGTTGCGCCCCAAGAAGGTGGACCCCGGATCAAGTCCCGGGTGACGGGGCTGCCTTGCCTGTTTCGGTCGTACCCATCGCCGCATCCAAGGCTTCGGCGAGGGTTTCGAGTCGGTAGGGTTTGTAGACGACGGGCAGGCCGCCTGTGCCTTGGCGGGCGATCTCGTCGGAGAAGCCGGTGGCGAGGATGATCGGGAGGCCGGGCGTCAGCTCGCGCAGCGCGTCGGCGAGCTCGAGGCCGGTCATGCCGGGCATGACAACGTCGGTGAAGACGGCGTCGAAGCGGGTCGAGCCGGCCGCGGCCAGCGCCTCGGGCCCCGAGCGGACCCGCGAGACCCGGTAGCCGAGCTCGGCGCAGAGCGCTTCGGCCAGCACGCCGACCTCGTCATTGTCGTCGACGACCAGGATATGGCCGCTGCGTCCGTCTCTCGTCGCCTCCGGCGTCGCCGCCGGCTCGTCGGGCGCGGAGTTCGCATTGCACGGGAGGAGCAGGGTGACGGTGGTCCCGGCGCCGGGCTCGCTCGCCACTTTCGTCTCGCCGCCCGATTGCGCAGCGAAGCCGTAGACCTGGCTGAGGCCGAGGCCGGTGCCCTTGCCGACCGACTTGGTGGTGAAGAAGGGCTCGAAGACTCGGGCGAGGACCTCGGGCTCGATGCCGCTGCCGCTGTCGGTGACGGCGAGCGCGACCGCTCGCCGCCCGTCGGCCAGCTCGGCGTCGCTGGTCGCGATGGTGAGGGTGCCGCCGTCCGGCATGGCGTCGCGGGCGTTGACGCAGATGTTGAGGATCGCCGCCTCGAGCTGGGCCGGGTCTACCTCGATCCGGCAGAGGCCGGGAGCCAGATCGGTGCGCACCGCGACCCGCTCGCCGATCGTCCGGTCGAGCAGGTCGGCCATGCCCTCGATCTGGGCGTTGAGGTCGATCGAGCGGGGCTTGAGCGGCTGGCGGCGGGCGAAGGTCAGCAGCTGACCGGTGAGCGCCGCCGCGCGACCGGCGGTCTTGACGATCGCCTCCGCGAAGCGCAGCCGCTTCGCCTCGTCGAGCCCGGGGCGCCGAAGGATGTCGGCGCTGCCCTGAATGACCGTCAGCAAATTGTTGAAATCGTGGGCAATCCCGCCGGTGAGCTGGCCCAGCGCCTGCATTTTCTGAGCCTGCCGCAATTCCTCCTCGGCGCGGGCGCGCTCCTCGACCTGGACCTGAAGCTCGGCATAGGCGCGGCCGAGCGCCTCGGCCCGTTCCTCGAGCTCGCGATTGGCGCGGCGAAGGGCGCCGTGGGCGATGCCGAGCACGAGCGCGACCAAGGCCGCCATCACGGCGAGCAGGCCGATCAGGCTGAAGCGGGCGAGGCGGCGCGAAACGGGCTCGCGCTGTACCCTGAGATAGACGGAGCCGATCCGAGTGCCGCCGCGCTCGACCGCTGCCGAGGCTTCCAGCATATTGGCTCCGCGGCGTGCGGGAGCGCCGAAACGCGGCGGCAGCAGCCCGGATCCACGCGAGTAGCCGGCGAACAGATTGCCTTGCTTGTCATAGACTCCGGCGGCGACGACCTGGCGGTTTACTCCGAGCGCCTCGACCGATTGGCGCGCTGTCGCGACGTCCCCGAAGTCGAGCGCGGCGGTGACGCTGGCGGCAAGGATCTGCGCCTGGACCTGGGTCTCCTGCCGCTTTAGGGCGACGTTGTTGCGCGCGCTGACGACGATCACCCCCACTCCGGCGAGAAGCAGAAGCAAGGCAAGCAGCGCCCCCGCGATCGGCATGTTGGGCCAGCGGCCGGCGAGGCGGGTGAGCGGGCGCATCAGCGGGCCGTCCTTACCGAAAGGGCGATGGCGAGGAGCCGCGAGCTGAGGCCGAGCCCGCTCTGCTGCGCCGCCGCCTGGTCGATGTGGAAGCGCACCCGCCCGCCGTCGACGACGAAGAAGATCATGCCCCGCGCCGCGCCGCCTCGGGAATCGGTCACGGTGAGCACGGGCTTGCCGCGCAGCGCCTGCAGCATCTGAGCCGTCCTGGCGTCGCTCGGCCCCTGGACGAAGGCGATGTGGCAGGCGTCGGCGCCGTCGGTGCCGGGCAGCCGCCGCACCGCGATCGGGCGCCCGTCGACCTGCTGTCCGCGCGCCGCGGCGTCGATCAGGCCGCCGAACGGATCGGTACCGATCAGGCACAGGTTGAGGGCGCCTCCCGCCGGCGGCCGCGGCCAGCTCACATAAGCGGGGAATTTGGTGAGGAAAGCCGCCTTGACCGCCATGTCGCTCGGCTGGGCGGCCGCGGGCGCACAAGCGAGGGCTGCGGCCGCGAGGACCGCCATGCCTTTCGCCAAGGGCCCCCCGCCGCGCATCAGAAGCGGACCCGAATCCCGGCGTAGAGGCTGCGCCGGCTCAGCTGGGCGCGCTTGACGTCGTTGCTTTCCGCATGGGTCGCGTGGAGCAGGTTGGTGCCCGCCGCGTAGAGTTCGAGGCCGTCGCGGAAACGCCAGCCGAGCCTCGCGTCCGCCTCCGCATAGCCGGGAATATGCGGGTTCTCGAGGGAATCGGCGGCGCGCAGGCCAAGGTCGAGCTCGAGCCGCTTGGTCAGCGTCAGGCTGGTCCGGGCGACCGCCTGCCAGTCCGGATCGGCGCCGAGCGAGGCCCGGGCGGCCAGATCGACGGCACCGTCCTTGAGCCGGAAATCCTTGTGCAGGGTCGAGATTCCGAAGCTGGCCCGCCACCAGGGCGCGATCTGCCGGGTCGCCCACGCCTCGACCCCATAAGTATTTCCCTTCAAGCTGTTGCGCAGGCGGATTGGAAACGGGTTGCCGGTGAACTCGGTGGTTCGGATGTCGTCGTAGAGGTTGAAGAAGAGGTTCACCGACAGGGTTGTGCTGGGCGAGGGCTGGCCGCGATAGCCGGCCTCGAAGGCGACCAGCTTCTCCGAGCGGAAATCATCGGCCTGGGCGAGCAGGGGCAGGAAGACCAGCTCCCGGTCGATCCGCGAGGGCGTTCGCACGGCCCGCGACACCGCCGCCCAGAACAGGGTCTTCCCGTTCGGGTGCCAGGCGAGGCGCAGGTTCGGAAGCAACTCGGCCCCCGAGAAGGAGGAGCGCTCGACCTTGAGGCCGGCGGTGACGTCGAAGACCGGCGAGAGCTCGAAGCGGTCCTGCGCGAAGGCGTTCACCACCCACAGGCGCCGGCTCTGAGGATCGAGGTGAAAGCCGTTGAGATTGTTCACGAAGTCGTCGCGGGTTGTGCGCAGGCCGGCGCCCGCGACGAAATGGTGGGGGCCGGCGCGGAAATTGAGCTGGGCTTCCCCGTCGAAAGTCTGCAGACGGTCGTTTACGAGGATGAAGCGCCGCCAGTAATCGTCGTAATAGACTTGCAGCTGAAGCGCGCTCTGGTCGCCGGTCCTGTGGCTCCAGCGGCCGAGCAGGTTCTGGCCGTGGTCGCCGTCCCCCGGCAGCCCGCCGGTGTCGGTACGGAAGATGTCGCCCTGGAGGGTGAAATGGTCCGGGCCGGCGCCGAAATCGCCCCGGAAGCCGGCCTGCCAGCCCTTGAAGGCGTCGTCGGCGCCCGGGGCGGCGCCGGCCGGAAGGTCGTCGCGGTGGAAGGCGTCGGCATAGACGCGCAGCGCGCCGCCGGTCCCGACGCCGAAGCCGTAGCGCAGCGCAGCGCTCTGCTCGCGATCGCCGGCTGTGGCGCGGACCAGGCCGCCGAGCGTGTCGTGGGCGTCCTTGCTGGTGACGCTGACCACGCCGTTGACGGCGTTGGGGCCGTAGAGCGTCCCGCCCGGCCCGCTGATCACCTCGATCTGGTCGAGATCCTCGAGCAAGGGCGAATGAAGCTCCCAGAACACGCCCGAATGGAGAGTCGAATAGACGCTTCGCCCGTCGATCAGGACCAGCAATTTGTTCGAGCTCTCGGCGCCGTTGAAGCCGCGCGCGCTGATCGCATATTGCCGGCCGTCGAGCCGCTGCACCCCGAGATTCGGCGCCATCCGAAGAACCTCGGGGAGCGAGGTGGCGGGCGAGCGGGCGATGTCGTCGTCGGTGATCACGTAGAGGGCGGTCGCCGCCCGGCTCAGCGGCTCCGCCTGCTTCGAAGCGGAGCGGACCTCGATCCGGGCGAGCTCCTCGATCGACAAATTGCTGAGATCCTCGGCGCTCTTCGGCACGTCCTCCGCCCACGCGGGCGCTGCGGCGGCCAGCGCGGGGGCGAGGACGAGCGGCAGGGGGAAGCGCATTCTGGCCTTCCTCTTCGTTCCCACCCCGCAACGTCTTTCGCGTCCGCGAGGAGCGACGTCAACCAAGGAAGATCAGGGCTTGGCGGGACGGTGCGCGATCGTCTCGGGGGCGTTGGCGACGAGGGCGACCATCGCCGTCCAGGCGGCGACGTTCTGGCGCAATTGCCCGAGGTCGACCTTGTCGAGCGTGTCGTCGGGCGTGTGGTGGAAGTCGAAATAGCGGGTGCCGTCCTGGCTCAAATCGGCGCCGGGGGAGCCGGCCTTGATCCAGGCGCCGAGGTCGGCGCCGGCCTCGACCTCGCCCTCGCGCCGGACGATGCCGAGCGGGAACAGGGCCTGGGCGATCCGGTCGGCCAGCGGCTTGTTGCCTTCCGCGAAGCCGGGGACGAAGCGCCACACCCGGTCGGCGCCGAAATCCGATTCGCCGACGAAGACGACATTGTCCCGGCTGTGGGCGGCAAAATAGGCCTTGGAGCCGGCGCCGCCGGTCTCCTCGTCGCCGAACCAGATCACCCGGACGGTGCGGCGGGGGCGGCCGGCGTCCATGATCTTTTTCGCCGCCGCGGTGACGATGGCGACACCCGACGCGTCGTCGATCGCGCCGGTGCCCATGTCCCAGCTGTCGAGATGGCCGCCGATCAGGATCATGCCCGCCGAGGGATCCGTACCGGGAACGTCGGCGACGACGTTGCCGGTCGGCACGTCGCCGGTGAAGCGGGGGGTGAGGGTGAGGTGCATCACCACTTTCTCGCCGCGCTTCAGCATGCGCTGGAGGTTCTCGGCGTCGGGCAGGGTGAGCGCGGCGGCGGGAATCGGCGGCGTGTCGCCCCAGTTGGTGAGGCCGGTATGGGGATTGCGATGGTAGTCGGTGCCGAGCGAGCGGATCACCACCGCCGCGGCGCCCTTGCGGGCGGCGACGGCGGGGGCGCTGCGCCTCACCGCGCCGTAATAGCCGTAGCCGGAGCCGTCCTGCGTCGGCACCATCGCGTGGCTGACGTAGACGATCTTGCCCCTGACGTCCGCTTCGGGGGCGGCGGTCAAGGCGTCGACGCTGTCGAAGCCGACCACCTCGGCCGTGAGGCCGGCGGGCGGGGTGGCGCCGCTCGCGCCCAGAGCGGCGAGGACCAGGCGCTGCGGGAAGGGCGAGACGATCTCCGCCGTCTCGGCGCCGCGCACCCAGCCCTGCATCCGCGCCTCCTCGATATGGACGTTGCGGAAGCCGAGGCTCTTCAATTTGCGCACCGCCCATTCGCGCGCCGCCGCCTCGCGGTCGGTGCCGGCCAGGCGCTGGCCGATCTCGGTGGTGAGGCCCTCGACGATATCCCAGGCGACCTCGTCCGACTTGAGCGCCGAATCGCGCAGGCGCTCGGCTTCCGGCGGCGGCGATGCGGCGGTGAGAAGGGCGAGGGCGGCGAGGAGGGGGAGGGGCCTGGTCATGGCGGCGGCCCTAATGGCCCGCAAGGCGGGTGACAATCGCCACAGCCAACGTCACCCCGGACTTGATCCGGGGTCCACCTTCCTGGTGTTCACTTGCAGCAAACCCGAGGTGGATGCCGGATCAAGTCCGGCATGACGGCTGGGGCAGGGTGACAATCGGGCTCGGCATCCCTAGTTAGGCGCCGATCCTCGCACCCTCCCGGAGAACGAGCGCCGCCATGGCCGCACAGTACAGCTTCGTCATGAAGAACCTGACCAAGACCTTCCCCGGTCAGCCCAAGCCGATCCTCAGCAACATCAACCTGCAATTCTACCCCGACGCCAAGATCGCGATCATCGGGCCGAACGGCTCGGGCAAGTCGACCCTGATGAAGGTGATGGCCGGGCGCGACACCGAGTTTCAGGGCGAGGCCTGGCCCGGCGAGGGGATCAGGGTCGGCTATCTCGAGCAGGAGCCGCAGCTCGATCCTTCCAAGACGGTCAAGGAGAATGTGCTCGAGGCGGTCCGCCCCGTCGCCGACATGATGGACCGCTTCAACGCCATCTCGGCGCTGATGGGCGATCCGCCCGAGGATTGCGACTTCGACGCGCTGATGACGGAGATGGGCGAACTCCAGGAGAAGATCGACGCGGTCGACGGCTGGACCCTCGACAACCAGCTCGAGATCGCGATGGACGCCTTGCGCTGCCCGCCGGGCGACTCCGCGGTCGACACCCTCTCGGGTGGCGAGAAGAGGCGGGTGGCGCTGACTCGGCTGCTGCTCGAGAAGCCCGACATCCTGCTGCTCGACGAGCCGACCAACCATCTCGACGCCGAAAGCGTCCAGTGGCTCGAGAAGCATCTCGTCGACTATCCCGGCAACGTCATCCTGGTCACCCACGACCGCTATTTCCTCGACCATGTCGTCAACTGGGTGCTCGAGCTCGATCGCGGCCGCTATTACATCTATGAATCCAATTATTCCGGATACTTGGAGAAGAAAGCTAAGAGGCTTCAGCAGGAAGAGCGCGAGGAGCAGGGCAAGCAGAAGGCGATCGCCGACGAGCTCGAATGGATCCGCCGAAGCCCCAAGGCGCGCCAGGCCAAGTCGAAGGCCCGGATCCGGGCGTTCGACGAGCTGGTCGAGGCGCAGGAGAACCGCACGCCCGGCAAGGCGCAGATCCTCATCCAGATGCCGGAGCGTCTCGGCGGAACGGTGATCGAGGCCAAGGGCCTTTCAAAGGCCTATGGCGACAAGCTCCTCTTCGACGATTTGAGCTTCACCCTGCCGCCCGGCGGGATCGTCGGCGTGATCGGCCCGAACGGCGCCGGCAAGACCACCTTGTTCAAGCTGATCACCGGCGCCGAGCAGCCCGACGCCGGATCGATCCGCATCGGGGACACCGTGCACCTCGGCTATGTCGACCAGAGCCGCGACGCTCTCAGTCCGAACAAGAACGTCTGGGAGGAGATATCGGGCGGCGCCGACGTCTTCCGCTTCGGCAAGCACGAGATCGGCACCCGCGCTTATGTCGGCGCGTTCAACTTCAGGGGCCCGGACCAGCAGAAGAAGGTCGGCCAATTGTCCGGCGGCGAGCGCAACCGGGTGCACATGGCCAAGATGCTGAAGGAGGGGGGCAACGTCCTGCTGCTCGATGAGCCGACCAACGACCTCGACGTGGAGACGCTTCGAGCGCTGGAGGAGGCGCTCGAGAATTTCGCCGGCTGCGCGGTGGTGATCAGCCACGACCGCTTCTTCCTCGACCGCCTCGCCACCCACATCCTCGCCTTCGAGGGCGACAGCCACGTCGAATGGTTCGAAGGCAATTTCGAAGCCT
>JAXDPA010000144.1:0-32781 GCA_034668685.1 Sphingomonadales bacterium
CCTGGTCGTAGACCAATAGGTCGGCGCTTAACGCGACCTGCCGCGCCTCCTCGTCCGAAGCTCCGGCCGCCCCCGGAGCCGCCGGCGGCGTAGCGGCCACGACCAGGGCGAACGCCGCGGCGGGTGCCGAGAGCAGCAGGGGGAGGGCCGTCAGGCAGATGAAATCGAGCTTCTTCACATTCCCCGCCGCTCAACAGGCACAGGCGACCGTCGCCGCCGCTATCGCACCGCGCGCCAGCGGCTGCAACCGGCTCGCGACGACGGAACGACGGCCTTTGCAAGCGTGGGCGCGATTGCCTAGAGGAGCGGCGAGGGCGGCCCCCCGCCCGCCTTCAGGAGTTTTTCCCCTCATGAAAGTCAGCTTCGCTTCCGAACGTCCCTCCGGCCCCTATGCGCTGGCCCTCGCGGTATGGAGCGACGATCTGCTCAACGATCGGCTGGCGTCGCTGCCCGAGGAAGCCCGGACCCTGGTCGCGCGGGCGGCCGAGGCGCAGCGCTTCGAGCGCGAACAGGGCGTCGTCGTCGAGGCCTTCGTCCCCGAGGGCGACCAGGTCCGCCGAATCCTCCTTGTCGGCCTGGGCGCCAAGAAGGACGAGCCGCTCCCCTGGGAGAAAGCCGGCGGCGCTCTCACCGCCAAGCTGATCACCTCGGGCGAGACCCGTCTGGTCTTCGACCTCACCGGCTCGGGAGCGGACGCCGAGGCGGCGGCGCGGCTTGCTTTCGCCGCGTCGGCGCGCGGCTGGCGATACGACAGGTACCGCACCAAGCTGACCCGCAAGCAGAAGCCGACCCTCGACGAGATCGTCGTGGTCGGCGCCGGTGACGGCGGCGACGGCGGCTGGCGCCGCGCCTCGGCGCTGCTCGACGGTCTCGCGCTGACCCGCGAGCTCGTCACCGAGCCGGCCAACATCATCTATCCGGAAAGCTTCGTGGCGCGGGCGCGACGCACCCTCGAGCCGCTCGGGGTCGAGATTCGGGTGCTCGACGAGAAGGAGATGGCGGAGCTCGGCATGGGCGCCCTGCTCGGCGTCGGCCAGGGCTCGGTCAGGCCGCCCCGGCTGCTCGCGATGCGCTGGAACGGCGGCGGCGCGGCCAAGCCGGTGGTGTTCGTCGGCAAGGGCATCACCTTCGACACCGGCGGAATCTCGATCAAGCCGGCCGCCGGCATGGAAGCCATGAAGTGGGACATGGGCGGCGCCGGCGCCGTCACCGGGGCGATGGCCGTTCTGGCGACGCGCAAGGCCAAGGCCAATGTCGTCGGCATCTGCGCGCTGGCCGAGAACATGCCCGACGGCAATGCCCAGCGGCCCGGGGATGTCGTCACCAGCCTCTCCGGGCAGACCGTCGAGGTGATCAACACCGACGCGGAAGGCCGCCTCGTCCTCGCCGACGCGATCACCTGGGCGCAGCGCGAGTACAAGCCGGAGGTGCTGGTCGACCTCGCCACCCTGACCGGTGCGATGATCATCGCGCTCGGCCACGAGTTCGGCGGCATGTTCTCGAACGACGACGGCCTTGCCGCCCAGCTCGATGCCGCCGGCAAGGCGACCGGCGACCGGCTGTGGCGGATGCCGCTCACCGAGGCGTTCGACAAATTGATCGAATCCCAGATCGCCGACATGAAGAATGTCGGTCCGCGCGAGGGCGGTTCGATCACGGCGGCCGCCTTCATCCAGCGCTACGTCGAGAGCGGCGTCAAATGGGCCCATCTCGACATCGCCGGAACGGTCTGGGCCGACAAAGCGGGGACGCTCCACGACAAGGGCGCCACCGGTTTCGGAGTCGCTTTGCTCGACCGCTTCGTGGCGGACAATTTCGAGGCCTAGGAGTCATACCGGCGAAGGCCGGTACCTATGAACTCTGCGGTGGACTATGTGGCGAGACGGTGTTCATGGGTCCCGGCTTCCGCCGGGATGACGCTTAGATGATCGTCGACTTCTACTACCTCACCGCCTTGCCGCTCGAGCGGGTGCTTCCGAGCATTTGCGAGAAGGTGCTGGCGCAAGGCGGGCGGATGGTGGTGGTGGCGGAAGCCGGGCTGCTCGCGCGGATCGACGAACAGCTCTGGACCTACGCGCGAGAGTCCTTCCTGCCGCATGGCCGGAGCGATCCGGAGCACCAGCCGATCCTGCTCGCAGAGACGCCCGAGCCGGCCAACGGCGCCACCCACGTCGCGCTCGCCGACGGCGAATGGCGCGAGGCGGCCCTGGAGTTCGAACGCGCCTTCTATTTCTTCGACCCGGCCCACCTCGAGGCCGCCCGCGCCGCCTGGCGGTCGCTGAAGGACCGGCCCGGGGCGGAGGCGCGCTACTGGAAGCAGGACGAGCGCGGCAAATGGGTCCAGGGCCCCTGAGCCTTGCCACTGGCGCGGCGCCCCTCTAGAGGCGCGGCCAAATCCCATCCCATTTACTCGGAGTTTTCTCGGCCATGGCGACCGAACGCACCTTCTCGATCATCAAGCCCGACGCGACGCGCCGCAACCTGACCGGCGCGATCACCCGGATGCTCGAGGACGCCGGGCTGCGCGTCGTCGCCTCCCGCCGGATCCACATGACCAGGGAGCAGGCCGAGGGCTTCTACGCCGTCCACCGCGAGCGGCCGTTCTTCAACGACCTCGTCGTCTTCATGACCTCCGGCCCGGTGGTCGTCCAGGTGCTGGAGGGCGAGAATGCGGTGCTGCGCAACCGCGAGGTGATGGGCGCGACCAACCCGGCCAACGCCGACGAGGGCACGATCCGCAAGACCTTCGCCGAATCGATCGAGGCGAACAGCGTCCACGGCTCCGACAGCGCGGAGAACGCCCGGATCGAGATCGACTTCTTCTTCAAGCCCGAAGAGATCGTCGGCTGAGGCACGTCGTCATGCCAGCGTAGGCTGGCATCCATGCCGAGGGTGTGCATGGTTCAGACTCAGCATGGACCCAAGCCTTCGCTGGGGTGACGTTTCTACTGCCCCCCACGCGCCTTCCAGAGGGCGTCGACCTTCGCCTGCGCCTTCGCCGCCGACACGCGCTGCACCAGGACGAGCCCCTTGAGCTCGACGTCGGTGCCGCCGAGCAGGCCGCCGCCGCTCTCCTTGTAGCCGATGTCATAGAGGGCCGTGTCCTCGAGCGCCGCTCCCCCGCCGGCGGTGAATCGGGTGGTGATCGCCACCGGCATCCGCGCGTCGCCGGGGCGCTTCTTGTCATCGTCCTCGTGCGCCTTCTTGACCGCGCGCTTCACCCAGTCCGCCTCGATCCGGGCGTCGGTGGTGTCGATCGCGCCGAGGCCGAGCGAACTCGCGAACAGGAGGGTCTGGCCCTGGATGACCTGCTCGGAATCGTGCGGCGCCAGCGTCAGCCTTTTGCCGCCGCCGCTCGCCTTGAGGATGAGGGTGTGCGAGGCGGCGCCCTGCTCGGCCTTCTGCTCGGCGCGGTCGCGCTCGTTGGCGCGGCGCTCGACCCAGCTGTTCCACAAGGCGAGGGCGGAGATCACGACCCCGAGCACCGCGAGCACCTCGCCGATGGTGATCCAACGCCGCCGGATCGCGGCCTTCTCCTCGCGCTCGGCGGCGCTTTCCCGGGGTTCAGCCATGCCTTCCTTCCCTCGCCAACACGAATTCGGCCGCGAAGGCGTCCAGCGCCTCCGGATAGAGCTTGTGCTCCTCGGCGAGCACGCGCTCGGCCAGCGCCTCCGCCGTGTCGCGCTCACGGATCCTCACCTTCGCCTGCGCGATCACCGGCCCGTCGTCGAGCGCCTCGGTGACGACGTGCACCGAGCAGCCCGCCCAGGTCTCGCCGGCGGCCAGCGCCCTGCCGTGCGTGTCGAGCCCCTTGTAGAGGGGGAGGAGCGATGGGTGGATGTTGAGGATCCGCCCCTCCCAGGCGCGGACGAACTCGCCCGAGAGCAGCCGCATGTAGCCGGCCAAGGCGACGATCTCGCAGCCGTGGCGGCGGAGCTCGGCGTCGAGCAGGCGGTCGAATTCCTCGCGGGGCATGCCTTTGTGGCTCTTCGCCCAGGTGGGGAGGCCGAGCCGCTTCGCCGCGACCAGCCCGCGCGCCTCGGGCACGTTCGAGGCGACCAGCGCGATGTCGTACCAGCGCGGCTCCCGGCGCTTGTGCTCGGAAAGCGCGATCAGGTTGGTTCCACGCCCCGAGATGAGCACGCCGACCCGCGCCCGCTCAGCCATGGTGGGTCGCCGACCAGTCGGCCCGCGCCGACCAGCTCCCGCGCGCGCCGGCGACCGTGCAGCCCCGTTCGCGCGCCTCGATCCGTCCGATGCTGAAAACAGTTTCTCTCGTTTCCTCAAGGGTCTGCATTACATCCTTCACATCGCCCTCGGAGACGATCAGGGCCATGCCGATCCCGCAGTTGAAGGTCCGCGCCATCTCCTCGGGCTCGATATTCCCCTGCGCCTGGAGGAAGGCGATCAGCCGCGGCTGCGGCCAGGCGCCGGCGTCGATCCGGGCGTGAAGCCCTTCGGAGAGGACCCGGGGGATATTCTCGAGCAGTCCGCCGCCGGTGATATGCGCCATGGCCCCGATCCGGCCGGCGCGGACCAGGGGGAGGAGCGGCTTCACGTAGATCCGCGTCGGCGCGAGCAGCGCCTCGATCAGCAGCACGTCCTGGTCGAACAAGGCCGGCCGTTCGAGCTTCCAGCCCTTGTCCGCTGCCAGCCGTCTCACCAGCGAGAAGCCGTTCGAATGCACGCCCGAGGAGGCCAGGCCGAGGATGACGTCACCCGCCCGGACCCGGTCGCCGGTCAGCGCCTCGCCGCGCTCGACCGCGCCGACGCAGAAGCCCGCGAGGTCGTAATCGCCTTCCGCATACATTCCGGGCATCTCGGCCGTCTCGCCGCCGATCAGCGCGCAGCCCGCCTCGCCGCAGCCGCGCGCGATCGAGGCGATCACGCGCTCGGCGACCTCGGGATCGAGCTTCCCGGTCGCGAAATAATCGAGGAAGAAGAGCGGCTCGGCGCCCTGGACGATGAGATCGTTGGCGCACATCGCGACGAGGTCGATCCCGACTCCGTCGTGGCGCCCGCTTTCGATGGCGAGCTTGAGCTTGGTGCCGACCCCGTCATTGGCGGCGACCAGCAACGGGTCGCGATAGCCGGCCGCCCTGAGGTCGAAGAAGCCGCCGAATCCCCCGAGGGTCGCGTCGGCGCCCGGCCTCGCCGTCGCCTTCGCCAGAGGCGCGATCGCCCTGACCAGCGCGTTCCCCGCGGCGATCGACACGCCGGCTCTGGCGTAGGTGTAGGCTTCGTCGCCGCTCATCGCCGCCGGGTAGCCACATCCCGCTTGGATTTCCACGTCCAACTCGCCAAAAGGCGGGCGTGAAGCTTCCCGCGCGTCTCCCGCTCGCTTTGGCCCTTGCCGCATCGCTCGTCCTCCCCGGGGCGGTCGACGCGCAGCTCGAGGGCTCCGACCGCGGAGTCCCGCCGATCGACAGCTCCAGCAGCTTCGAGGTGGGTGGGATCGACGTCGATGTTGTCGCGGCGGATTCCGAGAAGGCGCGGCAGGAAGGCTGGCGCGAGGCGCAGCGCAAGGGCTGGAAGGCGCTGTGGGCCAAGACCCACGGCGGCTCGGGCGACGCTCCGGCGCTCAACGACAGCGCGCTCGACGCGATGGTCTCGGGAATCGTCGTCGAGCAGGAGCAGATCGGACCCAAGCGCTACATCGCCACCCTCGGAGTCCTCTTCGACCGCGCCCGCACCGGCCAGCTGCTCGGAGTGGGCGGCGTGGTCCACCGCTCGGCGCCGATGCTGGTCATCCCGGTGATGCTGACCGGCGGTTCGTTCACCAGCTTCGAATATCGCAACGAATGGCAGAAGGCCTGGGCGCGGTTCCGAACCGGCAACAGCCCGGTCGATTATGTCCGCCCGACCGGCTCGGGCATCGATCCCCTGCTGCTCAACGTCATGCAGGCGCGCCGCCCGGGCCGCGCCTGGTGGCGAATGGTTCTCAACCAATATGGCGCCGCCGACGTCGTGGTGCCCGAGGTCCATCTGAAGCGGCTGTGGCCGGGGGGGCCGGCGATCGGGACCTTCACGGCCCGCCACGGCCCCGACGGCGCGGTGCTCGGCTCTTTCACGCTCAGGGTCGAGACCAGCGCGGCCATCCCCAAATTGCTCGACGCGGGCGTCCAGCGGCTCGACACGTTCTATTCGGACGCGCTTGCGAACGGCGCCCTGCGGCCCGACCCGACGCTCGCCATGCCGCCACCGCCGCCGCCGCCCGAGGAAACCCAGGCGCCGCCCGAGGAAACACCGGTCCTTCCGGTCGATACCGGCGCCGCGGCGACCGGCATCACCACCTTCAGCATCCAGGTCGAGACGCCGGACGCCGACTCGGTCCAGCGCGCCGAGCTCTCGGTCAGCCGGGTGCGCGGAGTCACCTCGGCGCTCACCACCAGCCTCGCGCTCGGCGGCACATCGGTGATGCGGGTCACCTATGCCGGCGACGCCGCCGCCCTTTCGGCGGCCCTTCAGGCGGACGGCTGGCAGGTCAGCGGCTCGGGAACCAGCCTTCGCATTTCGCGGGGGGGAGGCGACTGAGCGTGTCGCAGATCGCGCTGCCGCTCGACTGGCCGGTGGCCGATGCCGACGAGGATTTCCTCATCTCGGACGCCAACCGCGCCGCGTTCGACCATCTCAAGCGCTGGTCGACCTGGCCTGTGATGGCGACGCTGCTGACCGGACCGCGCAAGTCGGGCCGGAGCCTGCTCGGCCGCATCTTCGTGCGCAAGACCGGCGGCCGCCTGTTCGACAATGCCGAGGCGCATGACGAGGAGGCGCTGTTCCACGCCTGGAACCAGGCCCAGCAGACCCGCAAGCCGCTGCTCATCGTCGCCGACGCGCCGGCGCCGATGTGGCGGATCGCTCTGCCCGATCTGCGCTCGCGCCTCACCGCGACGCCCCATATCGAGATCGCCGAGCCGGACGACGCGCTGATCGGAAGCCTGGTGATGAAGCGCCTGGGCGACCGGGGTGTCGCCGTCCCGCCCGAGCTCCCGGCCTTCCTGATCCCGAGGATCGAACGCTCCTACGTGGCCGTTCAGCAGGTGATCGACGCCCTCGATCGCGCCGCTTTGTCACATCATCGTCGCATGACGGTGGCTATGGCGAAGCGGGCGCTCGGCGAGGCGGGCATCATGCGAAGGGCGAGGACCGTGGGATGACCGACAGCGGCTTTGCCACGAATGTCGACAGCGAAGCCGCGCCTTCCTTCGATTTCCCGCCGCGCGAGCGCTACTTCAACCGCGAGCTGTCCTGGCTCGCCTTCAACCGCCGGGTCCTCGACGAAGCCTGCAACCCGGCCCATCCGCTGCTCGAGCGGCTGCGCTTCCTGTCGATCTCGGGCAACAATCTCGACGAATTCTTCATGGTACGGGTCGCCGGACTGAAGGCGCACCGCCTGCTCGGGGTCGAGGAGACATCGGTCGACGGCCTTACCCCGGCCCAGCAGCTCGCCGCCGTCGCGGACGAAGCGGACCGGCTCACCGCCAGCCAGCAGGCGGTGTGGGCGGAGCTCAAGGCCGCTCTGGCGAGCGAAGGTCTCCGCGTGATCGGCGGCGAAACGCTGGATGGGGACGCCGAAGCCTTCCTCGAACGCCACTTCCGGGAGCAGGTCTTCCCTGTGCTGACGCCCCAGGCGCTCGACCCGGCCCATCCCTTTCCCTTCATCCCCAATCGCGGCTTCTCGCTCCTCTTCGACCTGGAACGCCCGGGCGGCGGCACGATCCGCGAGCTGCTGATGGTGCCGACGACTCTGCCGCGTTTCGTCCGGATCCCCGGCGCCGAGGCCCGCTTCATCGCGGTCGAGACCCTGATCCGCCGCAACATCGCCACCCTCTTCCCCGGCTCGGCGCTGGTCGGGGAGGGCGCCTTCCGGATCATCCGCGACAGCGACATCGAGGTCGAGGAGGAAGCCGAAGACCTGGTCCGCTACTTCCGAAGCGCGATCAAGCGCCGCCGCCGCGGCCGGGTCATCCGCCTCAAGTTCGGAGCGGGGATGCCGGACGAACTGGTCGACCTCGTCAAGGAAGGAGTCGGGGCGGCCGAGGCGATCGTCACCGAATCGACCGGATTCCTCGGCGTCGCCGACCTTGGGGCCCTCTACGAGGAGGACCGGCCGGACCTCAAGTTCGCGCCGTTCACGCCGCGTTTCCCCGAGCGCGTCCGCGAACATGGCGGCGACTGCTTCGCCGCCATCCAGTCCAAGGACATCATCGTCCACCACCCCTATGAGAGCTTCGAGGTGGTGGTCGAGTTCCTGAAGCAGGCCGCCGCCGATCCCGACGTCGTCGCGATCAAGCAGACGCTCTACCGCGCCGGCAAGCAGTCGGCGATCATGCGCGCGCTGATCGATGCCGCCGAGGCCGGCAAGTCGGTCACCGCCGTCGTCGAATTGAAGGCGCGGTTCGACGAGGAGCAGAACCTGCTGTGGGCCTCCGCGCTCGAGCGCGCCGGCGTGCAGGTCGTCTACGGCTTCATCGACTGGAAGACCCACGCCAAGGTCTCGATGGTCGTCCGCCGCGAGGAGAAGGGCTACCGGACCTACTGCCACCTCGGCACCGGCAATTATCACCCCGTAACCGCGCGCCTCTACACCGATCTCAGCTTCTTCACAGCCGACCCGCGCGTCGGCCGCGATGCGGCGCAATTGTTCAACTACATCACCGGCTATGTCGAGCCGCGGGCCCTGGAGCTGCTGACCATGTCGCCGCACGGGCTGCGCGACGCCCTCCTCGCGCTGATCGCGACCGAGACGATCAACGCGCGGGCCGGCCTCCCCGGCGCGATCTGGGCGAAATTGAACGCGCTGGTCGACCCGATCGTCATCGACAAGCTCTACGAAGCGAGCATCGCCGGAGTGGAGATCGACCTGGTCGTCCGCGGCATATGCTGCCTTCGGCCCGGCGTTCCAGGTCTCTCGGAGACGATCCGGGTCAAGTCGATCGTCGGCCGCTTCCTCGAGCACAGCCGCATCTGGTGCTTCGGCAACGGCGACGCGCTGCCCAACCGGGAGGCGCGGGTCTATATCAGCTCGGCCGACTGGATGCCGCGCAATTTCGACCGGCGGGTCGAGTATATGCTGCCGATCGAGAATCCGACCGTTCACGCCCAGGTGCTCGACCAGGTGATGGTCGCCAACCTCCTCGACAACGAGCAAAGCTGGCGGCTGCGATCCGACGGCAGCTATGAGAGGGTCTCGCCGGACGGCGAAGAGCCGTTCAACCTGCATCATTACTTCATGACGAATCCGTCCCTCTCCGGTCGCGGCGCGGCGCTGAGGGGCGGCGGCTCGGTGCCCAAGCTGCGCTTGCGGCGGGGCTGAGGCACGATGCCGACATCCAAGCCCGCGGCGATGATCGACATCGGATCGAATTCGATCCGCCTCGTCGTCTACGCCGGCGCGCCGCGGATCCCGTCGGTCATCTTCAACGAGAAGGTGCTGGCCGGGCTCGGCCAGGGCCTGGCGGAGACCGGCAGGCTGGCGCCGGCGCCTCAGGTGCGCGCGCTTGCCGCCTTGCGCCGCTTTCGTCTGCTGGTCGACGAGATGGAGGTGGACGACCTCCATGTCCTCGCCACGGCGGCGGTGCGCGAGGCGTCGAACGGCGATGGGTTCCTGGACGAGGTGCGTGCGCTCGGCTTCGATCCGGAAGTGATCTCCGGCGAGGAGGAGGGACGCCTCGCCGGGCTCGGCGTGATCTCCGGCATTCCCAATGCCAACGGCCTCGCGGGGGACCTGGGCGGCGGCAGCCTGGAGCTGGCGGACGTCTCCGGCGGCAAGGTCGCCAGGAGCATCTCGTTGCCGTTCGGCGTGCTCCGCATCGGCTCTCCGGACAAGGAGACCGAGGCTCGGCTCAGGAAGCAGCTCGGCGCCGCTCTGGCCCGAACGGGGCTTGTCGAGAGAGGAAGGGGCCGCCCCTTCTACATGGTCGGCGGGTCGTGGCGCGCGCTCGCCCGGCTCGACATCATCTCCCGCGACTATCCGCTGCCGATCACCCATCATTATGTCATGGCGCCGTCGCGCCCGGCCGAGCTCAGGCAGCTGATCGCCGGCCTCGATCGCGCCGATCCCACGACCATCCGAATGCTGACGGCGACTCGCATACCGACGCTGCCGGCCGCGAAGCTGGTCCTTTCCCTCCTGGTTGAGGCCCTGCGACCGAGCGAGCTGATCGTCTCGAGCTTCGGAATCCGCGAAGGCTATCTCTTCTCGCGCCTGGGCCGCCGGAAGCGCGACCGCGACCCGCTGATCGAGGCCGCCCGCTTTGCCGGGCGCGGCCTCTCGCGCTTCGGCGAGCATGGCGACCTGCTCGATCGCTGGATCGCGCCGATCTTCCCCGGGACCGCCGATGCCCGGCTGCGACTCGCCGCCTGCCTGCTTGCCGACGTCGCATGGGCCGCCCATCCCGATTTCCGCGCCGAGCGCGGGGTCGAGATGGCGCTGCACGGCAATTGGGTGGGGATCGACGCCGCCGGGCGGGTGGCGATCGCCCAGGCCCTGTTCTCGAACTTCGGCGGCGGACGGACTCTGCCCGATGCCGCGGTCGCCGCTCTGTGCGACCCGGACCGGCTCGAGCGGGCAGCGACCTGGGGCCTCGCCATGCGCCTCGGCCAGCGTCTCTCCGGCGGCCTCGCCGCGACTCTCGAGCGCACCCGCCTCAGCCGCCACGGGGACCTCATCCGCCTCACTTTGCCCAAGGGCGAGGAGGCCCTCTACGGGGAGACGGTCGACCGCCGCCTCAAGAAGCTCGCCTCCGCCCTCGGCTGCCGAAGCGAGGTCGCGGTGGGCTGACCTTCGTCATTGCGACCCCGGCGAAAGCCGGGGGAAGCAATCCGGTGCTGCGCTTCCGCCGCTGGATTGCTTCGTCGCTTCGCTCCTCGCAATGACGGGGAGGATCGTCAGCCGCAGGCGATCCTGGTCACCTCGTTGCGGGGGCCGAGGTGGATGTTCAGCCGGTCGGGCCGATAGTCCATCGTCACCATAGCGCCCATCGGCACCCACCGCAGCGCACCCGCGCCGGTGAGGCGCATCGCCTCGGCGCCGAGCGCTTCATCGGCCGCACGACCGACCAGGCTCTGCGCCTTGGCGGCGTCGCAGGTTCGCCCGGTGCCGCGCTCGGGGATGGGTTCGTCGCCGCCCTGCGCCGCCGCCGTCGTGCAGCCGGTGATGGCCGTCATCAACATCGCTCCCGTTGCCATGGCCAGCCTCACTGGCGGATCACTGCCTTAGGCCCGTCAGCTTTTGCATTTGCCGTAGCTGCCGGCATTGTAGATCGAAGCGATCTCCCAGCTGGCGAGCGCTCGATCGAAGAATTCGACTTCGTCAATGCGCAAGTTCGGCGTGACCTGCCCGTTAAGGGCATTGCGGCCGACAAAGGTGGGGCTGACATTATCGAGGTTGCCTTGATGCGCGGTCGGGTTGGCGAGTGCTCCGCCGACCCCGTTGATGTAGAAACGCAGGCCCTGGGGATTGTCGCGATCCACCGTCACGGCGACGTGGCGCCAGCCGCTGCCGCTCAGGCTCCGGCTGTCCATGTAATTCGTAAAGCTTCCGTCGCCGAGCTGCAGGCCGAGGTGCCCGTTGAGGGTGAACAGCGCCCAGCCCAGAACAGGGTTCAACGTCGTGCCGGTGCGCTTGTCGAGCAGCGGGCGCAGCCCGGTGTCGCCGGGCGAAAGATAAACCCAGGCGTCGATTGAAAAATCGCCCAGCCCCTCGTTCAGCACGGGGCCCGGCGCGATCGTCAGATATTGATTGTTGAGATCGACGGCGGACCCCACCCTGCCGGCGAAATAGTTCACCGCACCGCTCGGCACCGCGTTCTTGGACAGGACCAGGTCGGCGCCGGTGCCGTCCAGCGGGTACCAGGCATCCATATCCGGCGGCGGCGGCACGCACGCACGGACTTGCGGCGCGCAACCCACCAGCGAGCTTGCCCCTGCTGGAATGTTGGTCGAGCCCTTAGGCGTCAGCGCGCCGGTCGAGACATTGATTTCATACAGCTGATAGAGGTTGTTGGAGGTCGATCCACTGTTGGGTTGATGGCCCTCCGTATAATAGAGGTGGCTGCCGAGAAACTCGAGCCCGCCGAGCTCATGCACGGACTGTGGAAGCTGCGCCACGAATTGTACGCTGCCGTTGCCCGGATTGATGCGTATGAGCCGCGCCGGAGGGGCAGGCGATGTCGAATGATCCTGAAAGACGGCGTAGAGTTGCCCGCTCGGATCGAAGGCAATGCCGCTTATGTCCCAGGTGGTGAACGGAGGATAGTGGATTGTGGCCACCAGCTGCGCCGTTGGATTGGAATTGTTCGCGGTCAGATTAGGGAAGCGGAAGAGGCGCGAATCGCTGATCCCGTAAACGATCCCGGTCGCTGGATCGGTGGCCATGTCCCCTTCGAAAACGTGGGTGAGGCCGGTCGCGCCGATCAGCGTGGTCGTCCCAGTCGCCGGGTCGATACGATAGAGAGCGTTGGGCTGATAGCCAGGGGCAGCGTCAAAGGTGCTGACACCGTAGAGCGCGTTGCCCGGGCCCCAGGCAAGCCCGATCAATGGCGGTGCGCCGGTCATCCGCGGCATGGTCGCGTTTCCCGTGGCGGCATCGACTTCATAGAGTCGCACCGGCGCCTGGTAAGATGGCGGGTTGACCCGGTAGAAGTCGGTGGCGAACAGACATTGCGCCGGATCGTTAGAAGGCAGCGGCGTCGCTGTTGCAGTCGGAAGTTCCCGAGCCGCGACCCAAACCGACACGGTCAGCGCGACCAAAGCGGCGAGGCGAATTGAAAATCGAACTTTGATAATGGACATGAAGTGCCCCCAGCTTGTCCATAGTATCATATCGGGAACTTAGCGAATCTATTGCAATAATGATTCAAGCTCGACGCCATTTCCTGTTTTTCCACAGCGTCTCAATCGCCTGCCGAATCACGCCGGTATTCAGGCGGTATCGTCATGCGCAGAGGCGGGCTCAGAGCCAGGCCGGCGATCGGCCTTGTCATCGCCGTCTTCGACATCGCTCCGTCGCCCGGGCCAGCCTCACTGGCCCACCTCGGTCCGGGTCATCAGCAACTTCCCGCCCTTGACCCCGAAGGCGAGGCGGCCCTCGACCAGGTCGAGCGCATCGCGGCCGAACTCCTTGAAGCGCCAGCCTTCGAGGATCGACAGGCCCTCGCGGCGCCCGGCGGCGAGCAGCTCCAGCTCGTCGGAGCGGGCGATGAGGCGCGCCGCGACATTGGTCTCGCGCGAGCGGATCTTGAGCAGCAGCTTCAGCAGGTCGGCGACCAGCGCCCCTTCCTTGCCGAGGCCGGGCCGGTCCTCGCGCGGCGGCAGTTCGTCCGGCCCGAGCGGCTTCGCCTGCGCAAGCGCCGCCATCATCCGCCCGCCGATGTCGTTGCCCGACCAGGCCGGCGAAAGTCCGCGCACCCGCGCCAAGCCCTCCTGGCCGGCAGGCGGGTGGGCGGCGATATCGGCGAGCGTCTCGTCCTTCATGATCCGGCCGCGCGGCAGGTTCTTGCCGCGCGCCTCCTGTTCGCGCCAGCCGGCGAGCGCCTTGAGGCGGCCGAGCACCTCGGGCTTGCGGCTCGACACCCGCACCCGTTTCCAGGCCAGATCCGGGTCGTTCTCGTAATTGGAGGGGTTGGCGAGCCGCTCCATCTCCTCGTCGAGCCATTCGCCGCGCCCGGTTTTGCGCAGGCGCTGGAGCATCTTGGGGAAGAGCGTGGCGAGGTGGGTGACGTCGCCGATCGCATAGTCGATCTGGCGCTTGTCGAGCGGCCGGCGCGCCCAGTCGGTGAATCGGGCGCCTTTGTCGAGATTCTCGCCGATCAGGCTCTCGACCAGGTTCGAATAGCCGACCTGCTCGCCGAGCCCCAGAGCCATCGCGGCGATCTGGGTGTCGAAGATCGGGTGCGGCGTCCGGCCGGTGAGGTTGTAGATGATCTCGACGTCCTGGCCCCCGGCGTGGAAGACCTTGAGGACATCCTCATTGTCGACCAGCAGGTCGAGCAGCGGCTCCATGTCCAGCCCTTCCGCCTTGGGGTCGATCGCGGCGGCTTCTTCCTCGTTGCCGATCTGGATCAGGCAGAGATCGGGCCAGTAGGTGTTCTCGCGCATGAACTCGGTGTCGACGGCGACGAACGGGGATTCCGCCAGGCGCTTGCACAAGGACTTGAGCGAATCGGAATCGGTAATCAGCGGGTGGATGTGCATCGCGGGCCAGATAGTGCCCCGGCGCGGTTGCCGCAAATCACAACGAAGCGATCAATAGGGGATTGCCGCAGGCGGCTCGGGTGCCGGCGCCGGCCGAGCCGGCGGATTGGCCGCCCACGCGAAGACGCCGAACCCGATCACCGCTCCGGCCACCCGCAAACGAAGGATGCGCCTGAGCCGGTCGAATCGATCGGCGACGTGCCGGAAGCTCGCCTCGGCCATCAGCATCGGCAGGAAGGCCCCCGCCGAGTCGAGGAAACCTGTGTCCTGCTGGGCTGCCTCCTTTTTATTTTCGTCGCGGATCTTGTCGCGCAGGTCGGCCAGCGTCGTTGTCTGTCCCGGCAATGCGTCCTTGAACACCGCTTCCAGCCGGGTCACCAGCTTCGCTCGGTCGGAATCGGGTGAATCGACCAGCTCGTCGAGCGAGATCGTCTCGACGACGAGAACGTCGATGGCCCTCCAGGCCAGCTGCCCGATACAGGCCAGGCCGAATGAGACGCCCAACAGCGCCGCGAGCAACCGCAAGACGTCGGCCGGAAGACTGAGCGATCCCAGATTGGTGAGCGAGCTGCCGGCGAAGACGCCGGCCGCCGTGGCCGTCACTCCGCCGACCAGCCATTTGGCGGTTTCCCTCAGCGATTGCGACGCGGCTCGCAGCGAGCCGGCCGCGGCCTCGGGCTGAGCGTCGGCCATCCGCCTAGAGGTCCGGGCGGAGGTCCACCGCGAGGCCGAGGCCGGGGAGGGCCTCGCGGAGACGACGGGCCAGGCGTGCCACGCCGTGCACATTTACGGACGGGGCCTGCAGCACCAGTCCCTCGAATTGCGGCGTCCCGGGGTCGCGATGCTGGTCGATCACCGATTTGGCCAGCGATTCGACGTCCATTTCGCTGACGATGTCCGGCATGGCGAGGACATAGCGGGTTCCCGTGTCGACGTGGCGCCAGGCCGATTTCCCGGGAGAGGGCGGATGTGCCGGGACGATGACCAGCTCCAGCATTTCATCTCCGCAGATGAGGTTGAGCGTCCCGTCGCTGCTCGGTGTGACTTCGATCCGCCTGGCCATGTCGGCTCCTCCCGCGGGCGCAAATTGCGCTGCCCGAAGACATCATATTCCCGCCGCCTTGACAATGGCCGGTGCTTCCTGTGTGGCGCGGTTCCTCCTCCAATTCGGACCCCTGGATCATGCATAGCTATCGCACCCACAATTGCGGCGAGCTCCGCGCGCAGAATGTCGGTGAGACAGTGCGCCTGTCCGGCTGGATCCACCGCAAGCGCGACCATGGCGGGGTGCTGTTCGTCGACCTGCGCGACCATTACGGGCTGACCCAGATCGTCTGCAAGGCGAACAGCGAGCCGCTGCGGGTGCTCGAGCATCTCAGGCTTGAATCGGTCGTGACCGTGACCGGCGAGGTCGTCGACCGCGGCGCCGAGGCCCGCAATCCGAACCTGGCGACCGGCGAGATCGAGGTCTCGGCCGAGACCGTGACCGTCCAGTCCGCCGCCGAGGAGCTGCCGCTGCCGGTCGCCGGCGAGGCCGATTATCCGGAGGACATCCGCCTCCGCTACCGCTTCCTCGACCTGCGCCGCGACCGCATCCACGCCAACATCGTGCTTCGAAGCGAGGTGATCGCCTCGATCCGCCGGCGGATGGTCGAGGCCGGCTTCACCGAGTTCCAGACCCCGATCCTCACCGCCTCGTCGCCGGAGGGCGCGCGCGACTATCTGGTGCCGAGCCGGGTCCATCCGGGCAAGTTCTACGCGCTCCCGCAGGCGCCGCAGATGTTCAAGCAGCTGATCATGGTGGCCGGCTTCGACCGCTATTTCCAGATCGCCCCCTGCTTCCGCGACGAGGACGCTCGCGCGGACCGCTCGCCGGGCGAATTCTACCAGCTCGACTTCGAGATGAGCTACGTCACCCAGGAAGACGTCTTCCAGGCGATCGAGCCCGTCCTCGCCGGAGTCTTCGAGGAGTTCGCGGACGGCAAGGCGGTGACCCCGGCCGGAAGCTTCCCGCGCATCCCCTACAGGGAGGCGATGCTCACATACGGCTCCGACAAGCCCGATCTTCGCAATCCGATCCTCGTCTCCGACGTGTCGGAGCATTTCCACGGCTCGGGGTTCGGCCTGTTCGCCCGGATCGTCGAGGGCGGCGGCGTCGTCCGAGCCATCCCGGCGCCCGGCACCGCTGGCCTCAGCCGCAAATTCTTCGACGACATGAACGACTGGGCGCGTGGCGAAGGCCATGCCGGCCTCGGCTACGTCACCCAGAAGGGCGGCGAATTGGGCGGCCCGATCGCCAAGAACCATGGCGACGAGGGCATGCGCCGGCTGATCGCCGAGCTCGGCCTCGGCCCCGACGACGGAATCTTCTTCGCCGCCGGCAAGGAGGCGCAGGCCGCCCGGCTCGCCGGCGCGGCGCGCACCCGGATCGGCGAGCAACTCGGCCTGATCGACGCGGATCGCTTCGAATTCTGCTGGATCGTCGACTTCCCGATGTTCGAATATGACGAGGAGGCGAAGAAGGTCGACTTCTCCCACAACCCCTTCTCGATGCCGCAGGGCGAATTGGAGGCGCTCGAGACCAAGGACCCGCTCGACATCCTCGCTTTCCAGTACGACATCGTCTGCAACGGCGTGGAATTGTCGTCGGGCGCGATCCGCAACCACCGGCCCGACATCATGTACAAGGCGTTCGAAATCGCCGGTTATACCCGCGAGGACGTCGACCGGAACTTTTCCGGCATGATCAACGCGTTCAAGTTCGGCGCCCCGCCCCACGGCGGCTCGGCGCCCGGCATCGACCGGATCGTCATGCTGCTGGCCGGCGAGCCCAATATCCGCGAGGTCGTTCTCTTCCCGATGAACCAGCGCGCCGAGGACCTGATGATGGGCGCCCCCGGCGAGGTCAGCGCGAAGCAGCTGCGTGAGCTCCACATCCGCGTCGTCGAGCCCGCCGGCACCGCGACGAAGGACCCGGCGCAGACGGTAGCGCCGGAATAAGGGGGGAGGGGGAACGGTAGTGTCCCACCTTCCGTTCGGGCTGAGCTTGTCGAAGCCCGTTCCTGTCCCTTAGGGCGGAGGAGAAGGGAAGGCCTTCGACAAGCTCAGGCCGAACGGTGATGGTGCGGTGATCAACCTCTCCGACTACGAGACCGGCGCCAAATATCGCGGCGATTACGAGAAGGACCTGTGCGCGCTGCAGGACCGGCTCGGCCGGATCCTCGCCGCCTACATCGTCCACGGCCGACGCGCGCTTGTCGTCTGCGAGGGGTGGGACGCCGCGGGGAAGGGCGGGGCGATCCAGCGCCTCACCGCCAAATGGGACCCGCGCGCCTTCCAGGTCTGGCCGATCAAGGCGCCGACGCCCGAGGAGAAAGCGCGCCACTTCCTCTGGCGCTTCTGGACCAAGCTGCCGGCCGCGGGCGAGATCGCCCTGTTCGATCGGAGCTGGTACGGCCGGGTCCTCGTCGAGCGCGTCGAGGGCTATGCGAGCGAGGCCGAATGGCGCCGCGGCTATGACGAGATCAACGAGTTCGAGGCCCAGCAGGCGTTCGACGGAACGACCCTCGTCAAGCTCTTCTTCCACGTCACCCAGGACGTGCAGGACGAGCGGCTGAAGGCGCGGATCGACCATCCCTGGAAGCGCTGGAAGGTCACCGCCGACGATTTCCGCAATCGCCTCAAGCGCTCGCACTATCTCGAAGCGATGGCGGACATGTTCGCCGACACGGACACGAGCTGGGCCCCCTGGGCGGCGATCGACGGCAACAACAAGAAGGCCGCCCGGATCGCCGCTTTGACCGCCGTCGCCGAGCGGCTCGAGGCGGCGGTGTCCATGACCCCGCCCGAAGCCGATCCGACAATCCTCACCCTCGCCCGCGAGACGTTCGGGGGGAAGGCGGACTAGCCATGCAGTCCTCCCTGTCGCCGCAGGCGATGGGGAGGGGGACCGCACGAAATGCGGTGGAGGGGCCGACGGCCCCCTCGCCCCTCCACCATGCTTCGCATGTGTTGGAGCGAGATCGCGTCCCCCGGACGCGATCTTGGACTGCCGGGGGCAGTCCAAGGCTCCAACACCCTCCCCATGCGCTTCGCGCACAGGGAGGACGGGTGCGCTACCTAGCGTCTGCGCTTCGCCGCCGCCGGAAGCGGCCTCGCCACCTTCGCCAGCACCATCCGCGCCGTCTGCCGGCCGATCGCCTCTCCGGCCTCGTTCGAGAAGCGGTAGTGGACCCCGCCGTACATCCGCGAGTCGGAGACCTGCCGCGCCCATTCGTCCCAGCTCGGCAGGGTCTGCACGATCGAGTTGGGAACCGCCTGCGAGCCGACCCGCACTCCGCCCGGCGGCCGCGGACCGGTCTCCGCGTCCATCACCTCGGCGATGGCGGCGGCGACGGTGCAATGGCCGCAGGGATATTCGGGGAAGTTAGGCGTGGCGAGCAGGGGCACCCAGCCGGCGTCGAGCTGGGTCGCGTCGTTGCCGTCCTTGTCGGCATTGCGGATCGCGGTGATCGGCCGCCAGAAATTGTAGTGGAACTTGGCCGAGCCCATCGCCTCGCCCGAATCGTCGAACGCCATCTGGTAGAGCGCGAACATGCGCGCGTTGCGGACCGGCGTGCGCCCCGGCTGGTCGGCGATCGCGCGCATCGACGGCGTCAGGTCGAACGCCTGGCGGTAGCGCGCCATCAGCGTCTGGTGCGGCGTGCGCTCCTTGCTGGTCCGGCCGCCGAACCGGCGTACCTCCTCCGCGTCGCGCGCCCAGACCGCGCTGTCCAGCGCCGGCGGCGGCGGCGGGAGCAGCGCGTCGACGCTGGGGAGCACCCAAGGCTTGAAGGCGATGTAGGAGGCGTCGATGCTCGGAAGGCCGGTCGCGACCCACTCGCCCGGGCTGGTGCGCGGGCGGTAGGGCGCCTGCACGATCGCCGGGTCGATTCCGCCCGCCGCCATCGCCGCCTTCGCGGCGGCCTCGCCGATCAGCCTTCCGGCTTCCTTCGTCGGCCCTTCGGGAACCTCGGCCATGGTGATCTGATAGCTCTCCTCGAGAGAGGTCTTCATCGCCGGGAAGGCCTGGACGAGCACGCGATAGGCCGCCGTCGCCGTCGCCGAGTCCTGCGAAGCCGTCGGGTCGCCGGCCGGCAGGCCGAGATAGCTCTCGTAACGCCGGTCGATCGCGTTCGCCGCTTCGAACATGGCGATCGAGGCGCGAGTGACGGCCCGCGTTTGATCCGGAGTGCCGCTCCCGGTGGTCGGGCCGGCGATCCGGTTCGCATAATCCCACCAGTCCGCCACGGTGTCGGCGCGCGCCGGCGCGGCCGCGACGAGCATCGAAGCCGCCAGGGCTCCGGCCACAATTGCTTTCATCATTCCCCTCCATCGTCACCCGGCCCTTTTCCAGCCGGCTGACTTAGGGTATTAAGGCAGCAACACACGTCGGGACCATGATCCGGAGTGACAAAAACATGATCGCAAGTTGCATCGAGGGGTGCGCTAGCGGCGCAACCAGCCCGTCCCGCGCCTTCTTTTGCGATCAACCGGCGTCCCTTGCTTGCCCGGCGGGCGCAACGCCGCGCACGACCAGCCACAGTCCGAGCCCGATCTCGTACAGCCCCATCGGCATCATGTAAGCGACGCCGAGCTTGAGGAAGAGCGGCGGCCAGACCGTGATCGCGAGCGCCATCGCCGCCATGACGAGCGATGCGGCGATGCCCAGCCCCGCGAGCCACCGCGGCACGCACCGCGATCTCCACCAGAGAGAGGCGAACAGCGCCTGACCGAGCCCCAGGAAGAGAAAGCCCGGCTGGAAGCCCCAGCTGTGCACCCGGACGAGCGCGTAGGCGAGGTCGGCGACTTGTGGCGGCGTCAAAGCCTTGATGAAGTCGCCGCCGCCGACCAGCGTCAGCGCGGTGAGGCTGGCGAAGACGAGCACGACCAAGACGGCATTCTCGATCAGCCGCCAGGCCAAAGCGAGCAGGGCGAGCCCGCGGCCCGCCGGCTCGAGCAGAATGTAGAAACCCACCGCGATAGGGATGACTCCGGCGATGGTGACCAGCTCCGCCGCGAGGCCGAGCCGGACGAACGTCGCCGACGCCGCTAGGTGCTCCGCGGTCGCCGCGGCGTCTCCCTGCGCGAGATAGGAATCGCGTACCCAGAAGCCGAAGGCGGCGGTTCCGTTGGTGAGGATGAGCATCAGCCCGGCTAGTCGCGCCCACCCCTGCCGAGCCCGCTCGCCCCCGGTGCTTGCCTCGATCATCGGGCCGGTTCCGGGATCAGGCGTGGGCGGGGAGTGTCGCTCGGCCGCTGGGAGCCGAGGAAGCGCATGGCAAAGCGGACTCGAACCAGCCAGAAAGCCATCGCGGCGAGCGGCGCCAGCGCGGGCACGAGCAGTCCCCACCAGCCGCGCCATTCAGCCGGCATCACCTTCTGCTGTCCGATGAAGAAGGAGCCGGCGGCAACGAACAAAGCAAAGCACATCCGCCAAAGGTGCCTGGCAACGCGCTGCCGCGTACCGAGCCGCTTTCTCAGGAGGAAGTTCAGGTCCAGCGTCGCGGCGAGCGTCAGTATGGCGCTCCAGACGTAGCAGATGGCCGGCGGATAGCCTGCGATCCGGCCGTTCGGCTGGGCTGCGGCATAGAGCCCGAAACCGAGGAAGAGCAGCGCGAGCGTGGCCGCGGCGGCAAGGCTCCAGATTTCGGGCCGCGCCGCTTCGCCCGAGCGCAGGCGAGCGGCGCGCCGCGACGTGCCGACCAGGTACAAGACGACCGGACCCGCCAGCGCCGTCACCGGATCGCCCTTGGCGAGCGCCATGATGCCGCCCATTGTCGCCATCACAAGCATCGCCGCGAAGAAGACGGATCCGGCTTTGGCATGGCCGGAGCCGCCCTTGGGCAAGGCGAGGGCGGCATAGCCGCTCAGGATGGCGACGCCGCCGGCAACGACGTGAAGAGCGATCATACCGGGATTCATCGTGCCTTTCCCCTCCTTGCGTTTTAGAGTATTAGGTCAGCAACACACGTCGCGGCCATGATCGGGGGTGACAAAAACATGATCGCAGGTTGCATCGAGAAGATGATGCGCAGCGGCTGCGGCGGCTGCGAGCGCGAGGAAGCGTGCGCGGCGATGATGCGGCGCTTCGGTCTCCGGCCCGGCCCGGGCGCGGCGCCGCGCGGCGGTGCCGCCGCCATGCGGCAGCCGAACGGCCTGGCCTCGTTCATGGCGCTGCTCGGCGAAGTGACGAAGGCGTTCGAGCGCCGTCCCGCCGCGCCCGCCCGGACCGCATTCGGCCGCGAGGTCGAGCGCCAGATCGAGCTGCTGCTGCCGAACGGCGGGCTGCGCATCGACGCCGTGGCCCAGGCGCTCGGCCTGTCGCGCCAGACCCTCTACCGCCGGCTCAAGGCGGAAGGCGCGACCTTCGAGGCGCTGGTCGAGCGCGTCCGCCGCCGCCTCGCCTTGCGGTTCATCCGCGACGAAGGCCTGACCGTGAAGGAGGCGGCGTGGCGCCTCGGCTTCGCCGAGCCTTCCGCTTTCTCCCGCGCCTTCAAGCGCTGGACGGGCAAGAGCCCGGCGGACATGCGGCGGCGGCAAGGACCGTCACCCCGGACTTGATCCGAGGTCTACCTTTTCTTCGGATGTTGGGAGGGGAAGGTGGATGCCGGATCATCCCGGACCTGATCCGGGACCGGCATGACGTGCCCATTCACCCCGGATACTCGATCGCCACCACCTCCACCTCCCGCTCGCCGCCCGGCAGCGTCACCCGCCGCACGTCCCCGACGGCGGCGCCGCGGATGGCTCGGCCGATGGGAGAGCTCCAGGCGATGCGTCCCGCGCCGGCGTCGGTCTCGTCCTCGCCGACCAGGGTGACGATTCGCTCCGTGTCCTCCTCGTCGACCAGCGTGACGGTCGCCCCGAAATAGACCTTGGACCGCTCCGGCTGGGCGGCCGGCTCGATCACCTTGGCGTCCTTCATCCGCCGCGACAGCCAGCCCAATCGCCGGTCGATCTCGCGCAGCCTTTTGCGGCCGTAGATATAGTCGCCATTCTCGGAGCGGTCGCCGTTTCCCGCGGCCCACGAGATGGTCTCGACCAGCTTCGGCCGCTCGACCCCGAACAAAGCCTCATATTCCTCGCGCAGCCGGCGATAGCCTTCGGGGGTGATATAGTTGGGGCGGTCGGTCACGGGGATGCTCGTAGCAAATCCCGTCATGCCAGCGAAGGCTGGCATCCATGCTGGGTCGGGAGCGCGCTTCGAATTCGGCATGGACCCCAGCCTTCGCTGGGGTGACGACGGTTCTTCGGATCCGCCTTACCCCGGCCCCGTCTTCCCCAGATAGAAGCTCAGCCGGTTGCCGGCCGGGGCGCCTTGCGCGAACGTGTCGTAGACGACGGCGTTCT
The DNA here is from genome assembly GCA_034668685.1 of Sphingomonadales bacterium. Lineage (GTDB taxonomy): Bacteria > Pseudomonadota > Alphaproteobacteria > Sphingomonadales > Sphingomonadaceae > Allosphingosinicella. Next base: position 22,588 of record JAXDPA010000144.1, read on the forward strand.
CCAGCACGCGCTGGACGTAGTTGCGGGTCTCGAAGAAGGGGATCGCCTCGATCCACTGCACCATGTCGACTCCGGGCAGGCGCGGGTCGCCGTTCTGGGCGATCCATTTCCTGACGTTGCCGACCCCCGCATTGTAGCTCGCCACCGCCAGCGGCATGCTTCCGCCCCATTGGTCGAGCAGGGTCGAGAAATAGCTGGTGCCGAGCATGACGTTGTAGCTGGGGTCGGTGGTCAGCCGCGAGAAATCGTAGCCGAGGCCGAGCTTGCCGGCCGTCTCCCGAGCCGTCCCCGGCATCAGCTGCATCATCCCGCGCGCGCCGGCGTTGCTGACCGCGCCGCGGTCGAACGAGCTCTCCTGCCGGGTGATCGCGTGCGAGATGGTCCAGTAGCGGGCGAAGACCGGCGAGACCGTGACTTCCGGGAAGCCCGATCGCGCGTAGAAGCTGGCGCCCTTGCTTCGCGCCTCCCGCGCGATCCAGACGCCGAGATCGGGCCGGCCGATCGAGCGGCCGAACTCGGCGGCGAGCACGCGATCGCGGTCGTTGTCGAGGGACTGGGCGATGGCCCGGACGAACAAAGTCTGGTCGGAATAGCGGCCGAGCTGGCCGAGCACCTTGGCCGCCTCGACCAGGCTTCGCTGGGCGAAGGCCTGGCGCTCCGCCTCGGTCGGCGTGATCGGCGGCACCGAGGGCGGCGCGGGGATGGTGCGGCCGAGCCGTTCGGTGGCGAGCTGGCCGTAGAATTGGTCGGGCGCGGTCGCCGCCTGGGCGTAATAGGATTCGGCTTCGTCGCTCCGCCCCGCGGCGGCGGCGGCGCGTCCGGCCCAGTAGAATCCCTTCGAGCGGGTCTGCGGCGAAAGGGCGCCGTGGGCGTAGAGGTCGAACAGGCGGATCGCGTCCGACGGCCGGCCGAGCTTGTTGAGCGCGGTGCTTCCGGCGAGCCAGGCGAGGCTCGTATAATCGTCGCGCTCGCCATAGGGACGGTCGCTGACGTCGGTGCCCGGCGCGTAGGCGTCGTCGAGCTTCGAGGCGATGTCGTAGGCGGTCTGCCACTGCCGATCGTTGGCCGCCTCGCGGGCGAGGGTCAGGTTGGTCTCGAACCATTTCTCCGGGTCGGCGGGACGCGAGGTGAGACGCGGCCGGTTCGCGAGGAGCTGCCGCGCGGCCGAGGCCTGGCCCGCGCTCCTCAGCCAATTGGCCTTGTCGCGGAGCAGGCCGGGATCGCCCTGGAAGCCGTCGGGCAAGGCGGCGAGCTTCGTCCCGGCGTCCGAGGCGTTGGTCTGGAGGGCGAGCCGGGTCTCGAACAGCGGCCGTTTGCCGGGCGAGGCGAGGGCGAGCATCCGCACGGCTCCCGCCCTGTCGCCGGCGGTGAGCAGGGCGTCGAGCCGCGCGTCGTGGTCGTCGGGCGTGAACGCACCCGAGAAAGCGGTGAGCAGCCGTCCCTCGTCCGCCTCGCCAACCCCCGCCGTCGTCCAGGCCCTGCGCGCCGCGTCCCGCGCTTCGTCCGCCTGACCCGTCGCCTGCAGGGCGAGGGCGAAGCGGGCCTGGCCGGTCGCGGTCAGCGGCGGGAAGATCCGGAAGAAGCCGACCACCTGCGCCGGCGCCGAATCGGCATTTGCGGCTTTCTCGGCGGACTTGCGCAGCCCAGCCTCTCCGGGCCAGCCGCGATGGCTGATCAGGAACGAGGCGTAGGAAGAGAAATTGTTGTTGTCGGTCTGGCGCAGCCCGTTCCACTGGGCGAGCGCGCTGGCCAGCGCCGGCGGCATGTAGACCGGCGGCGGCGCCGGGGGCGACGGGATCGGCTCGGTCGAGGGCGGCAGAACCGCCGACTGCACCGCGGCCGGAAGGATCCGCGCGAACTCGAGCGGCCTCACCGCCACGCCGGCCGCGCCCATCGCGGCGGCCGAGACGCCGAGCAGTCCCAAGGCGAGGGCTTTCTTCTGCATGCTGGACAGAATGGCGAAGCCCTCCTTATCAGGCACTGAACGGCCTTCCTTACCATCCTGTGCCCCAAGGCCTTCCGAGTGAAGGAGATAAATGATGTTTCGCGGGTCGATCCCGGCTCTGGTGACGATTTTCCGCGACGAAGCGTTGGACGAGGCCGCCTACCGCGCCTTTGTCGAGTGGCAAATTGCCGAAGGGAGTCATGGGCTTGTGCCCGCCGGAACGACCGGCGAATCGGCGACCTTGCGCCCCGACGAGCATCGCCGGGTGATCGAGATCTGCGTCGAGGCCGCCGCGGGGCGGATCCCGGTCATCGCCGGCTGCGGCTCGAACGACACCGCCCACGCGATCTCCCTCACGAAGGTCGCGAAGGAGGCGGGGGCCGACGCGGCGCTGCACGTTCCCCCTTATTACAACCGCCCGAACCAGGAGGGCATCTACGCCCATATCGCCGCCATCGCCGAGGCGGTCGACCTTCCGATAATCCTCTACAACGTGCCGGCGCGGACCGTGACCGACATCGCGGTCGAGACGATGGCGCGCCTGGCCCGGATCGCCAACGTCGTCGCGGTCAAGGACGCGACCGGCAACCTCGCCCGCGTCTCCGCCCAGCGGCACGCGTGCGGCGACGATTTCATCCAGCTCTCCGGCAATGACGACATGGCTCTCGGCTTCATGGCGATGGGCGGCAGCGGCTGCGTCTCGGTCACCGCCAACGTCGCCCCCCGCCTCTGCGCCGACTTCCAGAATGCTTGCCTGTCAGGCACTTGGGGCGAGGCCTTGAGACTCCAGGACAAGCTCTACCCCCTCCACGCCGCCCTCTTCACCGACGCCTCGCCGGGCCCGGTCAAATACGCCCTGAACAAGCTCCACCCCGAATGGTCCGCCGACCTGCGCCTCCCGATGACTCCGGCCTCGGAAGCGAGCCGCCGCGCCGTCGACATCGCCTTGGAGCATGCAGGCTTGCTCTAGAAACCGTTCGGCCTGAGCCTGTCGAAGGCGTTCCCTTCCTTCACCGCTTGAAGGCCAAAAGGAGGGCTTCGACAGGCTCAGCCCGAACGGCTAGGGTTCTTCACAATCCGCTCCTCACCCCTAACCGGTAGCCCGATCCTCCCCATGGCCCGTCCCCGTCCCATCCCGTTCGACAAGCAGAAGGTGGTCGCCGAGAACCGGCGGGCGCGGTACGATTATGCGATCGAGGAGAAATATGAGGCGGGGATCGCTCTGACCGGCACCGAGGTGAAGTCGCTTCGCTTCGGCGAAGGTTCGATCGCCGAGAGCTATGCCGAGGTGAAGGACGGCGAGGTGTGGCTGATCAACGCCAACATCCCCGAGTTCAGCCACGGCAACCGCTTCAACCACGAGCCCAAGCGCCCGAGGAAGCTGCTGCTCACCGCGCGCGAGATCAACAAGATGTTCGGCGCCGTCGCCCGCCAGGGCATGACGCTCGTCCCGCTCTCCGTCTATTTCAACGGCCGCGGCAAGGCCAAGGTCGAGCTCGCCATCGCCAAGGGCCGCAAGGCGCACGACAAGCGCGAATATCTGCAGGAAAAGGACTGGAAGAGGGAGCAGGGCCGCCTGCTGCGCCAGCATGGTTGAGCCGCGCGCCGGGGGAGGGCGGCTGCGCGCCTGGCTGAGGCACCATCTGCCGCGCCGCGAGACGATCGACCAGTATCGGCTGCTGCGTCCGTTCGCCAAGCCGCTCTCCCAGCCCAACCTCTGGCACCTCAACCACCGCTCGGTGCCGCGCGGGGTCGCGCTCGGCCTCGGCGTCGGCGTGATCATCCCGTTCATGCACGTCGTGGTCGCCGCGATCCTCGCCATTCCCGCCAGGGCGAATGTCGCGCTGGCCGGCGCCTTCACCCTGGTCGTCAACCCGCTCACCATCCCGCCGATGTACGTGGCCGCCCTGCACATCGGCCTGTGGGAGCTGGGCCGGCCGTCGGTGGGGCGCCCGCCGCTCGCCGCGCTGCAGGGCATGAGCGAGTTCGACCGCCTCCTCTACTTCATCCACCATGCCTCCGGGCCGATCGCGCTCGGAATCCTCACCCTCTCCGCCGGAGCGGCGATGACCGGCTATGTCGTGAGCGCGATCGGCTGGCGGCTGTGGATCCGCTCGAAATGGCGGCACCGGCGCCACGAGCGGCGCGCCGCCGCGAGGGTTTGAATCGGCCGCACCTCGGGTCTATCAGGCCGCCACCCCCGCCGTCCCGGAGACCCCGATGCGAACGCTGCTCCCCGTCCTCGCCGCCACCACCTTCCTCGCCGGCTGCGCCAGCCACGGCGTCACCCCCGCCGAAGTCCGCGAGCAGACCGCGACCGTCGCCACCGCCGCCGCCGGCCCGGTCGCCCCGCCGACCGCCGACCGGCCGCAGATCGGCGCTTTCGGCTTCGACGAGGCCGGAATGGACCGCTCGGTCGCTCCGGGCGACAATTTCTACCAATATGCCAACGGCACCTGGGCGCGGACGACCCCCATCCCGCCCGACAAGTCGAACTATGGCATGTTCACCATGCTCGACGATCTGTCGCGCCGGCGCACCCGCGAAATCCTCGACGAAGCGGTCAAGGACCCCAATTCGAGGATCGGCAACGCCTACGCCGCCTTCCTCGACGAGCCCGGAATCGAGGCCAAGGGCCTCGCCCCGCTCGACCCTTGGCTGAACCAGATTAGGGCGCTCAGGTCGAAGGCCGGCTATGCCGCTCTGGTCGCCCGGTCGACCCGCAACTCGACCGGCGGCCCGGTCGTCGCCTTCGTCGGCCAGGACGACAAGAATCCGGACCAATATGCCCTGACCCTGGTCCAGGCCGGCCTCGGCCTTCCCGACCGCGATTATTACCTCAAGCCCGACGCCAAGCTCGCCGAGACCCGCGCCGCCTACGAGGCGCATCTGGCGAAGATGCTGAGCCTCGCCGGCGAGGCAAACGCCGCCGCGCGCGCCAAGGCGATCATGGCCTTCGAGACCGAGGTCGCCAAGGTCCACTGGACCCGCATCGAGAGCCGCGACGCGACCAAGACCTACAACAAGATGAGCCTCGCCCAGCTCGCCAGGCTCGCCCCGGGCTTCGACTTCCGATCCTATTTCCGCGGCCTCGGCGCCAACGTCAGCGACGTCATCGTCGCCCAGCCGAGCGCGATCCAGGGCACCGCGGCCCTGATCGCGAAGACCCCGCTCGCCGTCCTCAAGGACCAATTGCTGGTTCGCTCGCTCGACCAATACGCCGATTACCTCCCCAAGGCCTTCGACGAGGAGAATTTCGCCTTCTACGGCACCGTCCTCTCCGGCACCCCGCAGCAGGAGGAGCGCTGGAAGCGGGCGGTGACCTTCACCACCAACGCGCTCTCCGACGAGGTCAGCAAGATCTACGTCGAGCGCTACTTCCCGCCCGAGACCAAGGCGGCGGCCGACCAGCTCGTCCACAACATCATCGCGGCGATGGACCGGCGGATCGACCGGCTCGAATGGATGGCGCCCGAGACCAAGGCCGCCGCCCACGCCAAGCTCGCCGCCTTCACCCCGAAGATCGGCTATCCCTCGCGCTGGCGCGATTTCTCCGGCCTCGTCATCCGCCGCGACGACCCGCTCGGCAACGCGATGCGCTCGGCCAATTTCGAGTACGAATACAACGTCACCAAATTGGGCAAGCCGATCTACCGCTGGGAATGGGGCATGACCCCGATGGAGATCAACGCCTACGCCAATTTCGGCATGGTCGAGATCGTCTTCCCGGCCGCGATCCTTCAGCCGCCTTTCTTCGATCCCAAGGCCGATCCGGCGGTCAATTACGGCGGCATCGGCGCGGTCATCGGCCACGAGCTCAGCCACCATTTCGACGACCAGGGCGCCAAGTACAATCGCGAGGGGCGGCTGGTCGACTGGTGGACCCCGCAGGATCTGAAGGCCTTCCAGTCCCGCCTCGACGCGCTCGGCGCCGAATATGATTCCTACGAGCCGCTGCCGGGCATGCACGTCCAGGGCAAGCTCACCATGGGCGAGAATGTCGCCGATCTCGCCGGCCTCACGGTGGCCTACGACGCCTATCACACGGCGATCGGCGACCGGCCGGCGCCGGTGCTCGACGGCTTCACCGGCGACCAGCGTTTCTATCTCGGCTGGGCGCAGGTCTGGCGGCGCAACTATCGGGAGGCCAATTTGCGTCAGCGGCTGCTCACCGATCCGCACAGCCCGTCCGAGCAGCGCGCCGCCGTGGTCCGCAACCTCGACCCCTGGTACGCCGCCTTCGGGGTCCAGGCCGGCCAGAAGCTCTATCTGTCGCCCGACCAGCGCGTCCGTCTCTGGTAGGGATGGCGAGCGCCGCTCCCCGAAGCGCCGCCGCCTTGGCCGCGGTCGCCGCCGCGGCGGCAGCCTCGGCGGCCTTGCTGCTGTGGGCGCTGGCGAGCCCGGCCTTCGCCGCTAGCTTCTTCGCGGGCGCGCTCGCGCTCGGCGTTCCGCTCTCCCTGTTCCGCGGCCAGCCGGCGGCGGAGCGGGGCGAGGCGGAGCCGGTGCTCGACCGCGCTCTGCTCCGCGCCGCGCTCGACGGCACCGCCGGGCCGCTCGCCGTCACCGACTTGAGCGGCGCCCTCGTCGCCGCCAATTCGGCCTACGATCAGGCGTTCGGCGCCGCCTCGCCGGTCGGCCTGGCCGCGGACGGCCTGCTCGAAGCCGCCAGGCGCGACGGCGCCGCGCAAGTGGCCGACTCCTCCCGGCGGGTCTCGGTCGCCCTCGCCGGCGGCGCCTCGGACCGTCTGTTATGGAGTCTCCAGCCGGTCCAGGCCGCCGACGTCGAAGGCGAGGCGCGGCGCCTGGTCACCGGCGAGGCCGGCGAGCGGCTCGGCCAGGCCGGGATCATGGCCGCCTTGGTCGACCCCGACGGCAATCTGCTCACCGCCAACCGCGCCTTCCTCGCCCGCGCCGCCGCGGATCCGGACTCGGCGCTCGGCGGCCCGATCGCCGAGCTGTTCGGGGTCGGCGAGGACGGCCGCTTCCACTTCGCCCGCGAAGGCAAGGCCGGCGGCGCGCTGCGAATCCTCCAGGTCCCGGTCGACGGCGAAAGCGGGCCCTTGCTCTTCCTGCTGCTCGACGAGCTCGGCGGCGGCGGGGATGTCGGCGCGAACCTCAATGGCCTGCTCGAGATCCTTCCGCTCGGCCTCGCCCTCGCCGACCGGGACGGCCGCTTCGTCTACCTCAACGCCGCCTTCCGCCGCGCCGCCGGCCTCACCCGAAGCGCCGCCCCGGCCTGGCCGAGCGACCTCGTCGTCGACGAGGACAAGGCCGCGGTCGCCGATTCGGTCCGCCGCTTCGCCCGCGGCCCCTCGATGTCCGGCGACCTCGCCGTCCGCCTCAAGGCGCGGCCCGAGGAGCCGATCGCGCTCACCGTCGCCGGCGCCCGCGGCCTCGGCGAGGCGGCCGTCCTCCTCTCCTTGAAGGACAATAGCGAGGAGGACCGGCTGAAGCGCCAGGTCGCCCAGGCCACCAAGATGCAGGCGGTCGGCCAATTGGCCGGCGGCGTCGCCCACGATTTCAACAATATCCTGACCGCCATCATCGGCCATTGCGACCTGATGCTGATGCGGCACGCGCCCGGCGACAGCGACTATGACGATATCCAGCAGATTCGCTCCAACTCGAACCGCGCCGCCAGCCTGACCCGCCAGTTGCTGGCCTTCTCGCGTCAGCAGACGCTCCGACCGCAGGTCCTCCAGCTCCCCGACGTCATCGCCGAGGTCTCGACCCTCCTGAAGCGCCTGATCGGCGACACGGTGACTCTCGAGGTCAAGCACGGCCGCAGCCTCGGCGCCGTCCGCGCCGATCCGGGCCAATTGGAGCAGGTCATCGTCAACCTCGCGGTCAACGCCCGTGACGCGATGCTCGCCAAGGACGAGAAAGGCGGCGGAACGCTCATGCTCCACACCTACGCCGTCTCCGCCGACGACGTCCGCCGCATGGGCAGCGAGATATTGCCGATCGCCGATTACACCGCGCTCCGGGTCACCGACACCGGCACCGGGATCGCGCCGCACCTCCTGCCGAAGATCTTCGAGCCCTTCTTCACCACCAAGGAAGTGGGGAAGGGGACGGGCCTCGGCCTCTCCACCGTCTACGGAATCGTCAAGCAATCGGGCGGCTTCATCTTCGCCGAGAGCGAGCCGGGCAAGGGCACCAGCTTCACCCTCTATTTTCCGGTCCATCGCCTGGAAGCGCCTAAGCCCGGCCGCAAGCCGAAGCAGCCGGCCGGCGAGCTGTGGGGCACCGGCACCATTCTGCTCGTCGAGGACGAGGCGACGGTGCGCGCCGTCGCGGAGCGGGCGCTCACCCGCCACGGCTATACCGTGCTCACCGCCGAGAATGGCGAAGCGGCGCTCGAGATACTGGAGCGCGAGGGCCGGGTCGACCTGATGATCTCCGACGTCGTCATGCCGACCATGGACGGCCCGACCACCGCCCGCGAGGCGCGGAAGCTCCAGGGCGACCTCAACATCCTGTTCATCTCGGGCTATGCCGAGGAGCAGCTGCGCGAGTCGATCGACATCGACCGCGTCGCCTTCCTCGCCAAGCCGTTCAGCGTCCAGAAGCTCGCCGAAGCGACCCGGGACGCGCTGGCGGGGAAATAGAGCGGGGGGATTGCGGAGGTGGACCTTTCTAGTCCTCCCTGTGGAGCGTAGCTCCATGGGGAGGGGGACCATGCGAAGCATGGTGGAGGGGCCTTGCCGCGTCAGACAGCCCCTCCACCGCGCTTCGCGCGGTCCCCCTCCCCATGCGCTTCGCGCACAGGGAGGACTGGAACACCTCCCACCCCCCCAAAAAATAATTGTTTCGCCAGCGGTTGCAGTGCCTTAAGCGCGGCCCCGTGACCGATCCCCGCAGCGTCCTCATCGTCGAAGACGAACCGCTCATCTCGATGATGCTCGAGGACTTCCTCGATTCGCTCGGCCACCGCGTCGCCGGCACCTGCGAGACCGTCGCCGACGCCCTGGCGCGGGTCGACGAGGGCGGCTTCGACGTCGCCATCATCGACGTCAATCTGAACGGCGAGCGGGTCTGGCCGGTCGCCGACCGCCTCGCCGCCAGGAACATCCCCTACATCCTCGCCACCGGCGGCCATATCGAGCCGCCGCCCGCTGCCCACGCCGACGCTCCCGTCCTCTCCAAGCCCTTCACCCTCGACGCCATCGAGCCCGCCCTCGACGAGGCCTGCCGCGGCGCCTGAGGCGCAGAGGCAAATCGTCACCCCGGACTTGTAATCGTCACCCCGGACTTGATCCGGGGTCCACCTTCTTCAAGTCTTTGCCGCGAAAAGATGGATGCCGGATCAAGTCCGGCATGACGAAGGTTACAAGCTCATTGCAGGATGCTGTAGCCTGCCGCGGGGGAGGGAAGTCGCGATGGTCTGGAAGCTGCTGCTGGGGATCGTCCTGATCTACGCCGCCATCTGCGCGCTCGCCTTCACCCTCCAGGACCGTTTCCTCTTCCCGGTCGACTCGGCGCGCTCCAACGATCCGCTGCCGCCCGGTGCCCAGCGGCTCGCGCTGACCGTGGCGGACGGGACGAAGCTGGTCGGCGTCCACCTGTCGCCGCGCCGGCCCGGGCCGAACCCGCCTTTGATCCTCGGCTTCGGCGGCAACGCCTGGAACGCCGACCACGCGGCCGAATATCTCGGCGACGCCTTCCCGGGCGCCGATATCGTCACCTTCCATTATCGCGGCTACGCCCCGAGCGGCGGCCGGCCCGGAGCCGCGGCCTTGCTCGCCGATTCGCTCCTCGTCCACGATTTCGCCGCCGCGCGCTTTCCCGGCCGGAAGATCGTCGCGGTGGGCTTCTCGATCGGCAGCGGCCTCGCCGCGCATCTCGCCCGCGAGCGGCCGGTTGCCGGAGCCATCCTGGTCACGCCGTTCGATTCGCTGACCAGGGTCGCCGCCGGCCACGCTCCCTGGCTCCCGGTCCGCTGGATGTTCCGCAACCGGATGGAGGCCGCCGACGACCTCGCCGCGGCGCGGGCGCCGGTCGCGATCCTCGCCGGCGCCGCCGATTCGCTGGTGCCCAGGGCTCGCACCGACGCCCTCCGCCGCGCCGCCCGAACCCTCGTCTTCGACCGCAATATCCCCGGCGCCGGCCACAACGACATCTACGCCCGCTCCGACTTTCACCAGGCCCTGCGCGAGGCGCTGGCGGCGGTGACGGCGGGGCGGTGAGAAGGGGATTTCACGCGGAGGCGCGGAGGCGCGGAGGGTCCGGCGCGGCGAAGCCGCTTT
>JAXDPA010000145.1:0-5407 GCA_034668685.1 Sphingomonadales bacterium
AGACGAAGATCACCGTTCCCGGGAGCTCCGCGCGCACCGACGCCAACATGGCGGCGACGCCGAGCTCGACCGAGGTGTGGATGTCGTGGCCGCAGGCGTGGGCGACGCCGACGTCGTGCCCCTCGTAGGTGGTGTGGACGGTGGAGCGGAAGGGCAGGTCGGTGTTCTCGATCACCGGCAGGGCGTCCATGTCGGTCCTCAGCAGCAGCACCGGCCCGGGGCCGTTGCGCATCACCGCGACCACGCCGGTCTTGCCGACGCCGGTGGTCACCTCGAAGCCGGCCTTGCGGGCCTCCCCCGCCAGGATGCCGGCGGAGCGGGTCTCCTCCATCGACAGCTCGGGATTGGCGTGGAGGTCGCGATAAATGGCCATGAGCGAGGGCAGGTCGGCCCGGACCTGATCCGAGAGTGGATCGGCGACGGCCGGTGCGGCGAAGAGCGAAGCGCCGGCGAGGGCGGCGGCGATCAGGATGGGGCGCATGGACACCTCTAGCGGACCGGGACGATCTCGACGACGTCGAGCGTCGATTCGAAATGGGGCTTGGGCAGGACGAGGCGCCAGCGCCGCTCGCCGATCCGCTGCAGCAGCCCGGCGAGGTCCCGCTCCTTGTCGTGGCCGTAGCGCAGAATGCCCTTCTCGTCGCCGAGCTGGAGCGTGCCGAGGAACATGATGCGCCGCGGCGTATCGGGAAAGAACCGGCCGACCGGCCGTTGCGGGCCGGCGACGGCCGCAAAGGGCAGGGCTCCGGCGTCCCCCGGTCCCGCCGGAGCCGCCGCGTTCCCGGCCGCGGCGGCGGCCGGGCCGACCCGGCAAGGAAAGGGGCCGTAGGAGACGTAATCGGGGACCTGCGGCGACTGACCGCCCAGCTTGACCGCCCGGCAGCGATAATCGCCGGGCGGCGGAGTCACGTCGCCAAGCGCCGCGGCGTCCGGATCGAGCAGATCGCCCTCCTTCGCCACCTCCGCGGCATGCGTCGCCTTGGCCTTGCCGAGGGCCTCCACCCACGCGCTCCGCCAATCCCTGAGCCGCTTGCGGTCGTCCGCAGTGGCGAGCGAGCGCCAGCTCACCATATTGGTCGCCGCTCCGTCGCCCATCGTCGCCGAGCGCGCAGCGCAGGCGGCGGGCAGCAGCGCCGCCAAGGCCAGGAAAACTCGCATCGCCGCTTCTTTAGGCGGCGCGCCCCGACCGGGCAACGTGCCGTCATCGCCGCGGCGGCCGATCGGAGCGATTCCATCCCCGTTATCCTCGTTATCCACAGGCGGATTCCGCTTGGCCGAATCGGTCAGGCATGACAGTTTCAGGTCGTGGCCGGACGCGGCCTTTTCCGGAAACGGAAGAGAAAGCGACCAGCCGCCGCCGAAGCCGAGCGAGGTTCTTCCGCAAGGAAGTTCGGAGCGAAGCGGAAGCGGGGGCGAGCCGGAGAAGAAGCGCGAGGCCTTCGGGCCGAACCCACTTTCTCCTGGTCGTCCCGCGATAAACGCCGCCCCCCGGGCGGAAGGTTGTCGTAAAAGGAATGCCGGCAGGAGCTTCGGCTTCGATCGGTGTTCCGAACGGCAGGCTGCAAAGGGTCAAACCGATGCGGTCCTACCGCGGGGCCTGGATAGAGCGGCTTTCGGGCCGTTTCTGGAAGGGCTTCGAGGGGAACCGGAGAGGAATAGCGATATTCTTCGAAGGGGAACCATAGGGACCGACCGGGGCCGCAAGGCCTCGGCCGGAACCCGCCTCGGAGGAAGCGCCCACGCCCTCACCGGCACGGGATGCCCAGTCCGGGACAGTGGGGGCCGACGGCGACGTCGGCCCCCATTTCGTTTGGGGCGCAGGGCGCATTGATATTCAGAGCTGCAGGGTGCTGGTCGCTCTCGTCCTCCCTGTGGAGCGCAGCTCCATGGGGAGGGGGACCATGCGGAGCATGGTGAAGGGGCCGTTCTGACTCTGCAAGGCCCCTCTACCGCACTTCATGCAGTCCCCTCCCCATCGGCTTCACCGACAGGGAGGACTGAATGTTGATTCAGCTCAGATCGCCGCCAGGGCCTGGTCGAAATCGGCGATCAGGTCGTCGGGATCCTCGACCCCGATCGAGATCCGCACCAGATTGTCGGTGATGGCGAGCGCGCGCTTGCGCTCGTCGGGCACCGACAAGTGGGTCATCGCCGCCGGCGCGCTGGCCAGGGTCTCCGTCCCGCCGAGGCTGACCGCGAGATGGGCGATCTTGAGTGCGTCGAGGAAGGCGAAGGCCTCGCGCTCGCCGCCCTTCAGGTAGAGCGAGAAGGTCGAGCCGGCCCCGGTGCAATGGCGGCGGTAGATGTCCGCCTGGCGCGCGTCGCCGCCGCCTTCGAGGAAGCCGAGATAGCCGACGCTCTCGACCTTCGGATGCCCGCGAAAGAACTCGCAGACCTTGGCGGCATTCTCGCCGGCCTTGCTCATGCGCAGCTCGAGCGTCTCCAGCGACCGGAGCAGCATCCAGGCGGTGTTCGGATCGGTGATCGTGCCGATCGTGTTGCGCATCATCCTTATCGGGTCGATCAGCGCCTTGGCGCCGACCACGCCGCCCGCGACCAGGTCCGAATGGCCGCCGGCATATTTGGTCAGCGAGTAGATGGAGAGGTCGGCGCCGTGGTCGAGCGGCTTCGACCAGAGCGGCCCGAGGAAGGTGTTGTCGATCGCGATCGGCGGCCTCTCCTCGCCGAACAAAGCGTCGCGCGCCGCCGCCACCGCCTCGACGTCGACCAAAGCGTTGGTCGGGTTGGCCGGGCTTTCGAGATAGATGAGCGGCACCCGGCCCATCGACTTGGCGCGCTCCAGCACCGCCTCGATTTCCGACCGCTCGGCGCCGGCGGGAAAGTCGAGCCATTTGACTCCGAACCGTCCGAGGATCCGGGCGATCAGGGTCTCGGTCGCCGCGTAGAGCGGCCCGGAATGGACGATGACGTCGCCCGGCTGGACGAAGGTGAGCAGCAAAGTCGCGATCGCCGACATACCCGACGAGAAGGTCAGCGCCTCCTCGGCATCCTCCCAGATGCTCAGCCGGTCCTCGAGTATCTCCTGGTTCGGCCCGTTGAAGCGCGAATAGACGAGGCCCTCGGCGCCGCCCGGCCTTTTGCCGGTGACGCCCTCGAAGTGGCGCTTGCCGGCCGCGGCATTCTCGAAGACGAAGGTCGAGGTGAGGAAGATCGGCGGCTTCAGCGAGCCTTCCGAAAGCGCGGGATCGAAACCGTGGCCCATCATCAAGGTGGCGGGCTTGAGGCGGCGTCCGCCGACCTCCAGCACCGAGGGCTTGGGCCGCCGCCGGGGCGCGGCGCCGCTGAGGTCGGATTCGTCTTCGGCCATGAACTGTCTCCTGTCGCGGATCGCTTTGCGTGGAGACCGGGCCTGCCGCCTGGACAGGCCCACCGGCGGCTTTTCCGTCATGCCGCCCGGAGGGGTGAGGTCCGTTGCCCGCGCGCTCCCTAGCGCAAGGGAGGGGCGGATCGCTAGTCCCGACTCTCCCCCTCCCTTCAAGGGAGGGGTAAGGGGTGGGTGGGCGAGCGTAGCGAGACCTGCTGCCGCGGAGGTCGGCCGCCTGCGGCGGACCCACCCCCAGCCCCTCCCTTCCAGGGAGGGGAGTTACAGCGCGATCAGTGAGATTTGCCGCCCGTAATCCGGCTCGCCGCGGTGCGTGGCGCGGCGGTAGCTGAAGAAGCGGTCGGGTTGCGAATAGGTGTCCTCGCCCATCGCCTCGATCCGGGAGAGGCCGGCGGCGGCGAGGCGGGAGAGGACGTAGCCCTCGAGGTCGAATTGCCGGCGGTCCGGGCGGGCGCCGTCGGAGAAGAAGCGCTCATTCTCCGGAGCGCTTTCGGTGAAGCGCCGGAGGAACGCCTCGTCGACCTCGTAGGAACGGCGGGCGATGCACGGGCCGACGGCAGCGGCGATTCGAGGGCGGTCGGCGCCGAGGCTCTCCATCACCTTGAGCGTCGCTTCGACCACCCCGCCGAGCGCCCCCTTCCAGCCGGCATGGGCCGCGCCGATCACGCCCGCGTCCCGGTCGGCGAACAGGATCGGAGCGCAGTCGGCGGTGAGGATGGCGAGCGCCAGGCCGGGCCGATCGGTCGCCAGACCGTCGGCGTGCGGGCGGGACTCGTCCGGCCATGCCGCGGTGACGGGAAGCGCGTCGCCGGAATGGACCTGGTGAAGCGTCACGAGCGCCGTGCCGGGCGCGACCGCCTCAACCGCGCGCCGGCGGTTTTCCGCGATCGCCTTCCGGTCGTCGCCCGAGCCCCAGCCGACGTTGAGGCCGGAGCAGATGCCCTCGGAGACGCCGCCGCGCCGGCCGAGGAAGCCGTGGCGGACGCCCGCGAGCGCCGCCGCCCGAAGCGCCTCGACACTCATGTCAGGCTCGCCCGCCATATCTCGTCCTCGTCCGCCTGTTCGCCGACCATGAAGGCATAGGGCTTCACATAGTCGAAGCCGTAGCGCCGGTAGAAGGCCTTGGCCCTGAGATTGTCCTTGTAGACGGTCAGATAGAGCTCCTCCGTCCCCTGCCGCCGAGCCTCCTCCAGCGCCCAGTCCATCAGCGTCGTGGCGATCCCGCTCCCCTGCCAGCGCTTCAGCAGATAGAGCTGCCTAAGCTCCTGCGCCGGCCGCTCCGGCGAGACCGGGAGCGTGAGCGGGCCGAGCTTGCAGAATCCCGCCGCCTCTTCTCCGTGGAAGGCCAGCCGGAACCGGTAGGCCGGGTCCTCGAGCTCGCCCCTGAAGCCTTCCGGGCTCAGCCGGTCGAGAAACGCCTTCAGGTCCTCCGGCCGGTAGAGGTGACCGAACGTCTCCACGAACGTCGCCTCGAACAGGCCGGCGATCAGGGCGGCGTCCCCGGTGTCCGCGTCGCGGTAGCGGATCATGCGAAGCCCGCCGGATCGGGCCAGCCGGGCGCCACCAAGGCCAGGACCTTGAACAGCTGTCCCATCCCGTCCTCGCCGACCAGGCGGTCGCGGGCCTGCTCCAGCGCGTCGCGGCGCTCTGGGGCGCGGGCGGCGAGCGCCTCGGTGCGCGCCTCGATGCCGAGCGCGCGGAGCCAGTCGCCCTGCCCCACCGGCCCCAGGGCCCGCGCGCCTTCGTCCCGAGCGGCACGCGCCAGCGCCTCGAAATCGACATGCACGGTGAGGTCGCTCTCCCCCGGCTCGCTCCATGGATCGGCGTAACGATGGGCGCGCACGGCCTGCAATGTCTCCCCCGCCGCGGTCAAAGCGTGCCCGTAATCGACGATCAGCGCGACGCCGCCCCGGGCCGCTAGCCGCTGCGCGAGGCCGCCGACGACCGCCGTGCCCGCCGGCGAGACCTCGAGGATCGATCCTTCCGGCGCCTCGCGCACGTGGGCGGGGATCGCGGAGCCCGGCACCGGCAGGCCCGCCTTCGGCACGAACCGGTCGTCCTCGA
>JAXDPA010000146.1:0-31447 GCA_034668685.1 Sphingomonadales bacterium
CGCGGGTCCTGCCATCGAAATTCTCCCCTAGGGAAGAGCGGCGGGTGATGTCGCCCGACTCGGCGGATGTGATGAATTTGCGCCCTTGCTTTTGCGAAAGTCAAAAGGATTTGCAGCCGAAACGGACTGACCCCCGGTCCGGTCGTCCACCCCCTGGTCATCCCGGCCCCTGGTCATCCCGGCCCCCTGGTCATCCCGGCCCCCTGGTCATCCCGGCGAAAGCCGGGACCCATGAACACGAAGGGTGCCGGAAGAGGCCAGCGGTTGGAAAGTGACAGTCACTCCTCCTCCTCGACCCGCTGCGGGGAAGGGGGGTTCGCAGCCGCCGGTTCATGTTATGGGGCGCGGCGATGGAGCCTCCCGCCGACCACCCGCCGATCCCCGCGCCCAAGATCGGCGTGCTTCTGGTCAACCTCGGCACGCCCAACGCGCCGGAGCCGGGCTCGGTCAGGCTCTACCTCAAGGAGTTCCTCTCCGATCCGCGGGTGGTCGAGATCCCGCAGCTGGTCTGGCAGCCGATCCTGCGCGCTCTGATCCTGACCACCCGGCCGAAACGCTCCGCCCATGCCTACCGCCAGGTGTGGACCGACGAGGGCTCGCCGCTGGCCGCGATCACCGCCCGCCAGGCGCGGGCGCTGGCCGGGAGCTGGGGCGAAAGCGTGATCGTCGACCATGCGATGCGCTATGGCCGGCCCGCAATCTCCGAGAAGATCGACGCCTTGAAGGCCCGGGGCTGTGAGCGGATCCTGATCGCGCCGCTATACCCGCAATATTGCGCGGCGACGACGGCGACGGCGAATGACGCGGCGTTCGCGCACCTCAGCCGCCTGCGCTGGCAGCCGGCGGTCCGCACCCTGCCGCCTTATTACGACGATCCCGCTTACATCGCCGCGCTCGCCGCCCATCTCGAGCGCGCCCTGGGGGCGCTCGATTTCGAGCCGCAGGCGATCGTCGCCAGCTTCCACGGCATGCCGGAGCGCACCCTGGCTTTGGGCGACCCCTATCACTGCCACTGCCAAAAGACCGCGCGTTTGCTGTCCGAGGCGATTGGGCGTGACCTTATCGTGACCTTCCAGTCCCGTTTCGGCCGCGCGAAGTGGCTCGAACCGGCCACCGACGCGACCTTCGCGACCTTTGCGAAGCGGGGCGTGACCCGCCTTGCCGTGATAGCGCCGGGCTTCTCGGCGGATTGCCTGGAGACCCTCGAGGAGCTCGAAATCCGCGGCCGCGCCACCTTCGTGAACTTCGGCGGAACCCACTTCGCCCGCATCCCCTGCCTCAACGACAGCCCGGAAGGCCTCGCCATGCTCCGCGCCCTCGTCGGCCGCGAGCTTGAAGGATGGCTGCCCCCCTCGTAAGGGCGCCTCACAACGACAAGGGAGAGAGAGATGGCACGGGTCGCAGTCGTCACCGGAGGCACCAGGGGCATCGGCGAGGCGATCAGCGTCGCGCTTCGCGACGCGGGCATGACGGTCGCCGCCAATTATGCCGGAAACGATCAGAAAGCGGCTGACTTCACCCGGCGCACCGGGATCAAGGCCTACAAATGGGACGTCAGCGATTTCGACGCCTGCCTCGAGGGCTGCCGCAAGGTCGAGGCGGAGCTGGGGCCGATCGACGTCCTCGTCAACAATGCCGGGATCACCCGCGACGGAACGATGAAGCGGATGACCCGGCAGGCCTGGGACGAGGTGATCGACGTCAATCTGGGCGGCTGCTTCAACATGGCCAAGGCGGTGTTCGAGGGCATGCAGGGGAGGAAGTTCGGCCGGATCGTCAATATCGGCTCGATCAACGGCCAGGCGGGTCAATACGGCCAGGTCAATTACGCCGCCGCCAAATCCGGAATCCACGGCTTCACCAAGGCGCTCGCCCAGGAAGGCGCCCGCGCCGGAGTGACCGTCAATGCCATCGCGCCGGGCTATATCGACACCGAGATGGTGGCCGCCGTGCCCGAGGACGTGCTCGCCAAGATCGTCGCCCGAATCCCCGTCGGCCGGCTCGGCAAGGCCGAGGAGATCGCCCGCGGAGTCCTCTTCCTGTGCGGCGAGGAGGCGGGGTTCGTCACCGGCTCGACGCTCAGCATCAACGGCGGCCAGCACATGTATTGACGGTGGAACCGTCATTGCGAGGAGCGGAGCGACGAAGCAATCCAGGATGCGGCGTCCGACGCCACTGGATTGCTTCGCTTCGCTCGCAATGACGGAGGAAGAGATGGCCGGTCCCGTCAAACGTTCGATGATGATCGCCGGGCACGCGACCTCGATCAGCCTCGAGCCGGTGTTCTGGGACGCGCTGCGCGAGGTGGCCGAGGTCGAGGGGCTGCCGCTCAATGCTCTCGTCGCGCGCATCGACGCCGAGCGAATCGAAGCTGTCGACCCGGCGAACCTCGCCAGCGCGATCCGGGTCTGGCTGTTCGAGCGCGCCCGCTAATTGTAGCCCATCTGCTCGACGAAGCCCGTGCCGATCCTTTGGGTGCATTCCGGATCGGAGAAGAGGTGGGTGGCGCCCTCCCAGAAGGCCCGGCCGCCGGGCGGGGCATATTCGCAGCCCGGAACGAGGGCGGCGACGTACACGACCGGCGGCACGTTCCAACCCGCCAGGCGCGACGAGAAGGTGACCTTCCACTTGTTGCAATAGACGTTGCCGGTGACCGGGCTCCGCCAATGCGGAGAGCGTTGCGTATCGGCGGGATCGAAGATGTTGACGTCGTAATCGTAGGTCTCGTCGGTATCGCCGATGCCGTTGAGGAAGGCGCCGCCATTGTAGCGGTCGGCGCCGTCGGCGAAGTAGAGGTTGCCGCTGCCGCTGACCGGCGGACGCGGCGGGTCAAAGCTGCGGCCCATCTGCCACTGGGTGCCGGGCTCGCTCACCACCGGCCAGACGACGTTGACGTCGGCGCTCAGGCCGCTGTCGAACAGCATGATGATCCAGTTGCCGGTGTAGAGCGGCTTGGGCTTGGGCTCGGCCTTGGCGTCGGCCGGGGGCTGCGCGCCCTCGGTCATGTTGTAGGTCTGGCGGTCGTGCCACAGGCTGCCGCCGGTGAGCTGCACGACCTTGTCGCCGAGCGTCACCTTGCCGGCTGTGATCTCGAGCCGGGGCTGCGCGATCTCATAGGTGGGTCCGACCCAGCCCGAGACGCCCTCCATCTTGGTGCCGAGCGCATCGTTCAGCTCAAGCTCCAGGATCATCGCCACGCCGGTCGAGCTCGTCCCTTCGGCGCGGGCTTTGTAGATCGCGCCCTGGATGCCCATCGCCGCGCCGTCGCTATAGGCCATGGTCCCGGTTGCCGCCGGGTCACCCCCCGAGAAAGTGAGGGAATAAGAGGAATCGGTCGCGCGAGGGACGATCAGGGCGGCGGAGCTCGAAGGATCTTCGGAGGCGCCCGGCCCGTTGGCGGTGCACATATGATAATCGCCCGTCGCCGCCACACCGACGCCGATGCCGAGCGACGAAAACTGGCCGCTCGGGTCGAACGGATCGTAGCCGCGCGCGAAATAGAGGTTGAGGCTATATTCGTTGCCGTCCGTGTCGAGGGCGTGGCCCGCATAGAACCAGGTGTCGAGCGGCATGTCCCACTGGATCGAGAAAATGTCCGGCATCGCGACTCGCGGGCAGGACCAGCTCGGACCGGGATTGACGACCGGCCAGCGGAACTTCGGTGCTTGGGTAGCCATGGGGGGAGTCCAATCCGCTCGGGGCCGCGGGCGCGGCCGGTGGGAGATCGGCGGGAAACGAGGACGCAAGCCCCGACGGAGGCCGGAGGCTAACACAGGTTAGGCTTCCGGAATAGGCTGTTACGGCTGCGTTCTCAGTCTAGCGCCCCAGCAGCACCCGCGCCTGGGTGGCGATCTGGGCGAGCATCGGGACGGTCGTCGCCGGCGCGTTGCGGGCGCGGTCGACAACGCGGCGGAACTGGTCGATCCGGGCGCCCTGCCCCACGGCCCATTTGTCGACCGCCTCCTGGAGGTCGTCGGAGCGGCGACGGGCGAGGAAATCGAGGCGGAGCTGCTCGAAGTCGCGCGCGAGGCCGGCGGTCAGCAGCCGCTCCCACGGGTCGCGCGGCTGGAGCCGGTTGGCCGCCCCCTGCGCCCAGTCGAGCGCCAGCGCCTCGCCCAGGCGCGTGTAGGCGTTGGTGAGCTGGATGACGTCGACGTCGAGCCGCTTGCCGAGCGCGGCGATGCCGATGCCGCCGTTGAGCTCGAACAGCCGGACGATGTGGTCGGCGATCTCGGCCGGAGCGCCCGTATCGATCAGCCGCTGCCGCCGCGCCGCGGCCTCGGCCGCGACTTCCTTGCGAAGCAGGCTTCCGACCACCGCGCTGAGCTTGTCGAGGCCGGGGGCGAGGTCTTCGACCATCTCGGTGAGCTTGGCTGTGCCCGACGTGTTGCGCAGGATGTCGGCGATGTGGAGCTGGAGCGCCTTCGAGGCCTGGTCGAACAATTCGAGGCGGAGCTGTTCGGGGATTCCGGCGGTATCGAGCCGCTCCCAGAATTCGTCCATCCGGAACAGGCGCTCGGCGACGACGAAGGCCGCCGCGGCCTGGCCGAGCGAGGCGCCTTCCTCCTCGGTCAGCGAGAAAATGGCGGTGATTCCCAGCCGGTTGACGAAGCGATTGGCGATCTTGGTGGCGATGATCTCGCGGCGCAGGCGATGCTGGAGGATGGCCTCGCGGTGCCGCTCCTGCATCGTCTTCGGGAAGGCGGCGAGCAGCTCCGGAGTCAGGGTCGGATCCTCGGTGATCCGGCCGGCCTCGAGCGCCGCCTGAAGCGCCATCTTGGTGGTGGAAAGGACGACCGCGAGCTCGGGCCGGGTGAGGCCGCGATTGTCCTGGGAGCGGCGGGTCAGCTCCTCGTTCGAGGCGAGGCCCTCGACGGCGCGGTTGAGGCGGCCGCTCTCCTCGAGGATCTCGATCGCCCGAAGCAGCGGCGGCAGCTCCGCCGCGCCGCCCCGCTCCGCGATCGACAGCGCGAGAGTCTGCAGGCGGTTGTCCTCCAGCACGATCGCCGCGACCTCGTCGGTCATCTCGGCGAGCAAGTGGTTGCGCTCCTCGAAGCCCAGCCGCCCTTCCGCCATCTCGCGGTTCAAGGGGATCTTGATGTTGACCTCGTTGTCCGAGCAGTCGACGCCGGCGGAATTGTCGATGAAGTCGGTGTTGATCCGCCCCCCGGCGAGCGCGAACTCGATCCGCCCGGCCTGGGTGATGGCGAGGTTGGCGCCCTCGCCCAGCGCCCTGGCGCGAAGATCGCCGCCATTGACACGGACCGCGTCATTGGCTGGATCACCGACCTCGCCGTTGCTCTCGCCCTTCGCCTTGATGTAGGTGCCGATGCCGCCGAACCATAAGAGGTCGACCGGCGCGGTGAGGACCGCGCTCATCAGCGTCTGCGGGTCGACAGTCTCCCCTTCCAGCCCGAACAGCGCGCGCATCTCGTCGGAGACCGGAATCGCTTTCTGGCTGCGCGGGAAGACCCCGCCGCCCTTGGAGATGAGCGTCTTGTCGTAATCGTCCCAGCTCGAGCGCGGCAGGTCGAACATCCTCTGCCGCTCCGCCCAGCTCTTCGCCGGATCCGGATCGGGATCGATGAAGATGTGGCGGTGGTCGAAGGCCGCGACGAGCTTCAGGGCCTTGGAGAGCAGCATGCCGTTGCCGAACACGTCGCCCGACATGTCGCCCACCCCCGCGACCCGGATCGGCTGGGTCTGGACGTCGATCCCGCTCTCGCGGAAGTGGCGCTGGACCGAGACCCAGGCGCCCTTGGCGGTGATCCCCATCGCCTTGTGGTCGTAGCCCTGACTGCCGCCCGAGGCGAAGGCGTCGCCGAGCCAGAAGCCGCGCTCCAGGGCGATCGCGTTGGCGACGTCGGAGAAGGTCGCCGTCCCCTTGTCGGCGGCGACGACGAAATAGGGATCGTCGCCGTCGAGAATGACGATGCCGTCCGGGTGGACGACCTTGCCCTCGACGATATTGTCGGTGACCGAAAGCAGCGCCCGAATGAAGATGCGGTAGCTCTCGGTGCCTTCGGCGAGCCAGGCGTCGCGGTCCGAGACGGGAGGCAGCTGCTTGGGATAGAAGCCGCCCTTGGCCCCGGTCGGGACGATGACGGCGTTCTTGACCAGCTGCGCCTTCATCAGGCCGAGTATCTCGGTTCGGAAGTCGTCGCGCCGATCCGACCAGCGCAGGCCGCCGCGGGCGATCGGCCCGCCGCGCAGGTGGATGCCCTCGATGCGCGGGCTGTAGACCCAGATCTCGCGCCAGGGCAGCGGCGCCGGCAGGTTCGGCACCTTGGCGCTCTCGAGCTTGAAGGCGAGCGCCTCCCGACCGGCCGGGGCGAAGGCGTTGGTCCTGAGAGTGGCGGCGACGACGCCGTGGATCAGGCGCAGGATTCGGTCCTCGTCGATCGCCGCGACCTCGGCGAGGCCGTCGCGGATCGCCCGTTCCGCGGCTTCGGCGCCTTCCTTACGGCCGGCGGCGGTGGCGCCGGGTGCATGCATGGCCTCGAACAGCGCGATGATCGCGCGGGTGACCGCCGGCGCCCGGCGCAACGCCTCGACCACCGTCGCCATCGAGTAAGACAGGCCGCCCTGGCGCAGATAGCGGAACCAGGCGCGGAACAGGACGACGCTGCGCTGGTCGAGCCCGATGGCGACGAGCAGCTGGTTGAACACGTCGTTCTCGGCGCGCCCCTCCAGCACCTCGGCGATCGCCTTTTCGATCGGCTCCGCACGCTCGAGCACCGGCGCCGCCTCGCCCGACCGGGTCTCCAGCAGGAATTCGTGGATGTAGCCGAGCCGGCCCTCGTCGAGCGCCACCGGCTGCTCCTCGAGCACCCGGAAGCCGAAATTCTCGAGCACCGGCACCGCGTCCGAGAGCGGGATCAGCTCGCCCAGGCGATAGGTCTTGAGGCGGAGACGGCGCGGCCCGTCCTCGTCGTGGCGGTACAGGCGCGCGTCGCGCGACCCGGCGACGGTCAGCTCGCAGACCCGCAGTATGTCGCGCGCGGCCTCGGCGGGACCGGTGCGCAGGCGATAGGCTTCGGGGAAATCATCGAGATAGGTGATAGCGAGGCGGGTGGCGCGCGACGGGCCGACCTGCTCGCCCAGCGCCTCCTCCACCGCGGGCTCCCAGCCGCGCACCATCTCGTCCAGCCGGCGATCGAGCTCGGCGGCGTCGGGGGTCGGCGTCTTCGCATCCACCGACAAAGTGTAGCGGATGAGGGCGAGGTCGCCGTCGCCGAGATCGACCGACCAGCTGGTCGTCCGGCCGTCGGCGGCTGCCTCGATCATCTGGCCGATGGCGATCCGGCGCCGGGTGGTGAGCTCGTCGCGCGGCAGCCAGACGAAGGCGAAGAGATGGCCCTTGAGGATCGACCGGACCAGCACGAGGGTCGGGCGCGGCCGGTCGGCGAGCGACATGGCGGTGACGACCAGCTCGCGTATGCCGTCGCGGCCGAGGTTGACGAGCAGATCCCTCGGCAGCGCCGTGACGGCATGGCGCAGCGCCTTGCCGCTGTGACCGCGCGGATCGAAACGGAACTCCTCCTCGAGCGCGGCGAGGGTGCGGCGGAGCACAGGCACGTCCTCGACCGGCGCGGTCAGCGCCTCGCTGGTCCACAGGCCCGCATGCACCCCGATCCCGGTCACCTTGCCGCCTTCGCGGATCGGCACGACGACGAGATCCAGCGGCACCCGGCGGTGCACCGTCGAGCGGCGGTCGGCCTTGGCGACGAGCGGCGCCGAATGGGCCTCGAGCCAGCGCATTGCCCCGAGCGCCCCGCCTTCGTCGGTCGGCTCCCCGGGGAGCCGGAACAGGCCGAGCGCCTCGGTCGGCTGCCCGGTCGGCCGCTCGACATGGTAGCCGAGCAGGGTCATCGCCCCGTCGGCGAACCAGCGCAGCAGGGCGGCGCCCTCGGGATCGTCGATCCCGTCGGCATCGGCGCGCATCCGCGCCTGCATCGTCCGCCAGTCGGCGACCGCGGCGCGCACGTCTGCGAGGACCCGGTGGAGCTCGGCGACGATCTCACGCCGGTCGCGGCCGCCGGCCCGGTCGACCTCGAGATACATCATCGATTCCCGCCGCCTGGGTCCGTCGCAGAGCGGCTCGATCGAGACGAGGCAGTCGTCCCCGTCGCGCTCGACGCAGACCACCGGATGGAGCAGGCGGTGGACGATGAGGCCGCGGGCGGCGAGGGCGTTGGCCACGGAATCGACAAGGAAGGGCATGTCGTCGTTGACGATCGCGATGCGCATCCGGCGATGGCCGAGCACGCCGCTCATCGATTCGAGCCGGATCAGGGCGATCCCCGGGGGACGGCGGGAGGCGCAGGACGCGAGGAACTGGGCGGCGGCGACCCGGTCCTCGTCGGAGAAGCCGACGATCTCCCCGGGGAGGGCGCCGTCGACCAGGGCATGGGCGAGGAAGTCGACGATCTGCACGTCGGCGGCGGGCTTGTCCGCGACGGCGCTATCCGAACTCATATTTGGCTCCCGAAGGCGCGACCGCATCAGGGCCGCCGGCTGTTCGTCGCCGGGCCCTATGCTCCCGCGAGGCGGGAGGGGCAACCCTCGGGGTTAGGCCGCCGCCTTGCGAATGGCGCGCTCGATCAGCGCCGGATCGGCGACGCGGGCGAGCACCGCGACTCCGCCCACCTCGTCCCGGCGGCCGATGAGAAGGACGAATTCCTCGTCCCCGGCTTCGACCGCGACGTGGCCGAGCGGGCGAACGGTGCGGAGCGCGGCACGGGCGGCTTCGCCGCCGTCGGGCTTCGCTTCCGGCCGGCGCGCCCGGCGCTCGGCCGCGACGATCGCCTTGAGGCCGCCGTCGGTCGTTTCGAGCCGGCCGGCGAAGCTGCCCATCGGCAGGGCCTCGCGCTTGGCCCAGCTCAGGGCCGCGGCGAATTCCGTAAGCCGCGCCTTGTCGCACCGGGCGCCGAAGACGAGCTTGGCCACGGCGGTCATCGGCGCGCGCGCCTGCGGCTTGATTCCGGCATCCTCGAGCA
The DNA here is from genome assembly GCA_034668685.1 of Sphingomonadales bacterium. Lineage (GTDB taxonomy): Bacteria > Pseudomonadota > Alphaproteobacteria > Sphingomonadales > Sphingomonadaceae > Allosphingosinicella. The sequence goes on from JAXDPA010000146.1 coordinate 9,000, forward strand.
TCTCGGCATAATCGGCCGGTGCGGTCTCGGCGGCGAGAGCGAAATCATAAGCATGGCCGAGCGCGCGATAGAGCGCGACGCGGCTGCGTGCCTCCGCCCCCGTCGCCGCCTCGGCGCATTCGCGGGCGGCGCACAGACGATCGGCCAGACCGGCCTCGAAGGGCAGGCTCGGCTCGTCCCACAGGGGCTCTTCGGCGGCCTGAGAAGGGGGCGCCGCCGGGGGCTCGGGCGGCTCGGAATTGGGGCCGTCGGCCCAGACCGGGCTGGCTTCGACCGGGGCGGGGGCGGCGGCGAGCGCCGAGCGCGCCTCGCGGGCGATCCCGGCGGCCGTCGCGCTGTCCGCGACCTCCTTCCAGTTGATCACCCCGTAGATGAAGTCGATCGTCTCGCCGGTCGACGAGAAGGGCGTCAGGATGCCGCGATACATGGTGTTCTGGCCGCGCTGGCCGACGAACTCGGCCTCGAAGCCGATCGGCGCCTGGTTGGCGATGATCTGCATATAATGGTCGGTGAGCCGCGACAGCAAAGAGCGCTTGGGGACGTCGCTGATCCGGCGGATGTCGCCCAGGAGGTCGCATTCCTCGCGAAGCGCGCGGCCGAGCCAGGCGACCTTGGCGTCCTCGGCGCCCTCGGTGAAGTCGAGCAGCACGCTGTTGGGGCCGAAATCGTCGATCGTGCGCGGGTCGAGCTCGCGGATCGACGGGAAGGGACGGCCGTCGAGCAGCGACACCCAGTAATTGTAGGCTCGTACGTGCATCCGGCGCTCGTCGACGCCGATCTCGGGCGGCGCCTCGATCGCGTCCTCGACCTCGTCGGAGGGCGCGTAGGCCGGATCCTCGTCGAATGCCCGCAGGCTGTCCATCAGGCCGTCCTTGCCTCTTGCCCCAGTTCCAGAAGGGCAGGGATGCACCGGTCATGGTTGAAGAAGCGTTAAGACTTGGCCCCGGAGGGCTGCGGCTCGCTTGTCAGCCGCACCGCCCGCTGTTAGAGGGCCGCCTCCCCCGGGAGCGCCGCTTTAGCTCAGCTGGTAGAGCACATCATTCGTAATGATGGGGTCGTGGGTTCGAGTCCCTCAAGCGGCACCACCTCAGGCGGTTCGGCGTGCCATGTCGCACCGATCGACCTCGCGGGCGGAAGGGGAGAGCCGCGGGTCGTCGGCCTTCACCTTCAACGCGTCGAGCTGCATCCCCCCCGGCGTCGGGCGGCGCAAGACCAGGATCCGTTCGTCCTCGGCGAGGACCCCGAGATCGACGTCGCGGTCCGGAAAGATCACGATCGCGCGCCGGCCGACGAACACCGTCACCTGATGGCCGGCCGGGGCCGCCCAGGCGGCCCATTGCCGGATGTCCGCATGATAAGGGGCCTGGCGCCAGGCGTCCGGACGGGCCGGGTCGACCTGGACGGTGAGCAGCGTCCCCTCCAGCTCGGAGACGATGATCATCTTGCTTCGGCCCGGAAACCAATGCTCGCCGGCATGCGGCCAGAACAGATAGCCGCAGTGGAAGTGGCGGCATTCGGCTGGGCGGCTGTCATAGATGGAGCAACCGCGGCCGATGGCGCAGTGGCGGCACCATATGTCGCGCGGCTTGTCCAGCGACTCGATCCGCAGCATCTTGCAGCACAAAGTGCAGCTGCCGCACGACCGGCCCGGAAGAATTACGTCGGCGCCCATCGGCACGAACATGGACGATAAGAGCCGACTTGTGGAGTCGGCCCGAGTCCCTCGAGTGCCTGCCGGTCTCCCTTCAAAACCTTCCTAGCGCACCGTGAACAGGGTCCGGTCCAGAGTCCGTCCTTCGCCGTCGACCAAAGCGAGGCGGTGCGGGCCGCGGGCCGGGTAGATGAGGGGGCTGGCGGCGGCTTCGCCGACGTCGCGGCCGTCGAGCTGGAGGCGTTCGCCGGCGGCGGCGCCGGCCGACGTCAGGCGGATCAGCTGGTTGCTCATCGGGATGTCGGGGTCCAGCGCGTAGACGGTGCCCGGGACCGGGCTGGTGATGCGTGGACGGCGGGCGGCGGCGGTCGCCTGCGCGACCACGGGCTGGTCGGTGCCGCGCAGGAAATATTCGGTGCGCGCCGGCTCGATCGTCTCCGCGAAGGTGATCGGGCGAGCGACGACGCCGGCCGGCGGAGGCGGGGCGCGGCCCGGCGCCGCGGCATGGAGCGCGAGCATCACCTCGCGCCAGACCGGAGCGGCGCCGCTGGTTCCGGAGACCCGGGTCATGCTGTCGCCTTCCGCGTTGCCGATCCAGACCGCGACGGTGAAGCGTTCGGTGAAACCGACGCACCAATTGTCGCGCATGCCCTTCGACGTGCCGGTCTTCGCCGCCGCCCAGAAAGGCAGGCGAAGCGCCGAATCGAGGCCGAAGGTGACGGCGCGGGCGTCGGCGTCGGCCATCATGTCGGCGACGATCCAGCTCGACGCGGCGTCGGCGACGGGCCGCGGCGGCTCGCGCGGATCGTCGGCGCGCAGGCGCAGCGGGCGGTAGCGGCCGCCTTCCGCCAGCGCGCGGTAGGCGGCGGCCTGCTGGAGCAGGGTGACCTCGGCCGAACCGAGCGCCAGGCTGTAGCCGTAATAATCGCCGTCCTGGGTGAGGCCGCGATAGCCCATGTCCCACAGCCGGTCGCGGAAATCCTCGACCCCGTCGACCAGCAGGGCGCGCACGGCGGGGACGTTCAGCGAGCCGGCAAGGGCGGTGCGGACGCTCACCGGTCCCTTGAACTCGTGGTCGTAATCCTTGGGCACGTAGAGGCCGGAAGCGGTGTCGAGCTGGACCGGGCTGTCCTCGAGGATCGACGCGGGGGTGAGGAAGCCGCGCTCGATCGCCTGGCCGTAGAGGAAGGGCTTCAGGGTCGAGCCGGCCTGACGATAGGAATCGGCATTGTCCACCGACGGCGCAGTCGAGGCGCCGCCGATGCCGCCGACATAAGCGAGGACGTCGCCGGTCGCATTGTCGACAACGACCACCGCGCCGTCCCGTGCCCGGCCGCCGCCGAGGCCGAGCAGCTGACGGCGGAGCGCGCCGGCGGCGACCCGCTGCACTCCGGCGTCGATCGTGGAGGTTATCGTCTCTCCCGGCTTGTCGAGCAATTTGTAGGCGAGATGCGGGGCGAGGCCGGGATCGTCGGCGAGGCGTCGGGCCGGGCCGGTCATCGCCTCCGCCTCGGCGATCATCGTCGTGCAGTCGGCGATGCCGCCCAGCCGACAGGCGCGGCGCGCGACCGCGGTCGGCGGCGCTCCCGGCGCCGGAAGCAAGGCGGCGAGGAGGAGCGCGTCGTCGCGGCCGAGCGAGTCGGGAGCCCGGCCGAACAAGGCACGGGCGGCGGCGCCGATCCCCTGGGTCTCGCCGCGGAAGGTGGCGAGATTGAGATAGGCTTCGAGGATCTGGTCCTTGCTCCAGCGTGCCTCGATCGCCCGTGCGGCGCGGAGCTGGCGAAGCTTGTCGCGGGCGTCGCGGGCGCCCGGGCCGCCGAGCTCGGGGGCGAGGAAGCCGGCGAGCTGCATGGTGATGGTGCTCGCGCCCCGCGCGCGGCGGCCGTTCAGGACCGCCCAGGCCGAGCCGCCGAGCCCGCGCCAGTCGACGCCGCCGTGGCTTGCGAAGCGCCGATCCTCGGCCGCGACCACCGCGGCGCGCACCGCCGGCGAGATACGCTCGAGCGGGACCCATTCCAGCCGCCGCACCGCGAAGTCGATCCGCACCGTCTGGACCAGCCGGCCGTTGCGGTCGCGCAGCCACGCCTCGCTCGCCCGCCAGCCGTCGCGGGTCTGGGCGTAGGAGGGCATCGTCGGCGGCCGGCTCCACAAATCGAGGCCGGCGGCGAGGAGCAAGGGCGGGACCAGCCACAGGCTCGGCCGGCGCCGAAGCCAGGCGAGCGCACGACCGATCACGGGGCGACGTCGAGCGGCCGGTTGGGCAAGGCCGCGTGGATTTCCGGCGAATACATCGCCTCGACCCGGGTCGGCGGCAGCAGGAAGCGCCCGGCGCTGTTGATGCGCACCGCATATTCGACGCTGGTCTGGCCCTTCGGCAGCCAGGCGAAATAGCCGCGCCAGGCGCCCGAGCCGCGCTCGACATAGCTCGGCCAGCCGGTGCCGCCGCTCGCCTGCGCCGCGAGCAAAGCCGACTGGCCGCCCCCGCTCACCACCGAGGCGCCCGCCGGCAGCGGGTCGTCGACCACCACCCAGGTCCGGTCGACCGGCGCGTCGATCGTGATCCTGACCTTGATCACGTCGCCCCGGCTCACCTTGCCCGGCGTCTTGCGCTGAAGGAAGCTCGCCTCGCGGGTGATCCGGTAGCCGGCGAAGGCGGGCGCGGTCAGCGGCACCGCGGCGCGCACCGAGACCAGGGACCAGCCCGGCGCTCCGCCGCTATGGCCGAAGACGAGCGGCGCCGGCACGGCGGGAAGCCCGAAATGGAGCGGCGCCGGCGACGGCCAGGTCGCGGACAGGCTCTGGCCGGCGAGCTGGACCGTGGTCACCCCGATCGGCTTGCCCGGATAGACCGAGGCGAAGCGGTGGACGGCGACCGTGCCCCAGGCGTTGGACGGGGTGGTATCCCAGTGTCCGCGCTGCTGGCGGAGGGCGAGGCCGATCATCATCTTCGGCGCGTCCTGGTCCCAGCCGGGTCGGCCGAGCACGGCGAGCAGCGCCTTCACCGCCATCTCGTCGTCGCTGACCATCATCCACCAGGGCGCGAGGTTGCGGTCGACCAGGTCGAGCCGGGTGCCTTCGTAGACGATCCGCCCGCGCAGCGCCTGCTCGGCGGCGGCCTTGGCCTTCGGGGCGACGCCCGGGACGTGCTCGAGAGTCGCCAGCCAGTCGGCCAGGATCGCCGTCGGCATGTCGCGCAGCGGTATCTGCGCCTGGCCGAGCATGGCCGGAGTCGCCTGGCCGTTGCGCGCCAGAGCGGCGAGCGCGGCAAGGCGCAGATAGCGAGCGTCGGCGGGCCCCTCGCCTTCCTCCTTGAGCCGGCCGTCGACCACCGCACGCAGGGCGGCGAGCAGCTTCGCCTTGCGCTCGTCGGGCCAGGGCAGCCCGGCCTCCGCGGTGATCGACAGAGCATAAGCGGTGAGCGCGACCGAGCCGGGCATGTCCGAGCCGGGCCAGTAACGCAGCAGGCCCGCGTCGGTCATGTAGGCGGGAAGGTCGGCCATCTGCTTGTCCCAGGCGGCGCGGTCTTCGAGCGCGATCGCCTTGGAGAGGCGCTGCTCGAAGCAGCCGTAGGGATAGGCGGCCATGTAGGCGCGCACGCCCGCGAGCGAGGGCGCCGGCGAGGCGGTCAGTGCCACCTCGATTCCGCCGCGGCCGGGCAGCGCCCCGTCGGGCGCCGCGACCGGGAACTGGACGCCGTTGGCGGCGCGGAAGAAGCTCGCCGCCCAGGTTTCCTCGGGCACGGCGGGCACCACCAGCTGGTCGATCTGCACCTTGTCGCTGCTCTTCCCGTCGGCGGAGCGCACGGCGACCGTCCAGCGCAGCTGGTCGATCCCCTCGGGTACCGCCACCGGCCAGGTGACCGGCACGGCGTGGCCGGCGGGCACGTCGACCGTCACCGGATCGAGCCGCGCCACGCCCGGCGCGAGCTCGGCGGTCGCGGTGACCTTCATCGCCCTGTCGGTGCTGTTGCGCAGCGTGAACACGGCCGAGAAGGCGTCGCCGGTGCGGACCAGCGGCGGCACCCCGGAATAGAGGCTGAGGTCCTGGACGGTGCGGATGGTCGTGCTGCCGGTGCCGAACAGATCGTCGCCCGACGTCCCCACCGCGACCAGCTTGTAGGCCGAGAGGGAGTCGGCGAGCGGCACCGTCACCGTGGCGCGGCCGGCGGCATCGAGCGGCACCCGACCCTTCCAGAGCAGCAGCGGCCGGAAGTCGGCGCGGGTCAGCGAGGAGAGGTCGCCGCCTCCCCCGCCGCCCGTGGGGAGCGCCTTGCGCCCGTAGTGGCGCTTGCCGACCACCTGCATCTGCGCCGTCGAGGTGAGAACCGAGAGCGGCCGCTCGCCCATCATCGCGCCGAGCAGGTCCCAGCTGTCGTTGGGCGAAAGGCTCAGCAACGCTTCATCGACGGCGGCGAAAGCGATCTCGGCCGATTGCGGCGGGCGGCCGTCCGGCCCCAGCACTTGCACTGCGACCTGCGCCTGCTCGCGGACGTGGTAGCGCTCGCGGTCGGCCTGCACTTTGACGCTCAGAGTGTGGCTTTCCCAGCCGACCTTCACCTTGGCGATGCCGATCCGATAGCTGGGTTTGGCGAGATCGACGAGCGCGGTTGGCTGAACATCGCCGAAAAAGGGGATGTGCCATTCGGCGGCGAGCTCGGAAAGCCACAGGCGCCAGCCGGCGACCCGCCCGCGCACGGCCATCACCGAGATGAAGGCGTCGGGCGAATAGCCCCCCTCCATCGGCACGTCGACCACGGGATCTTTGCCCGAGAGGGTGGTGACGAAAGAGGACAGCACCCCTTCCCGCTCGACGGTGACGAGCGCGGTGGCCTCGCGAAACGGCATGCGCACCTGGACGTGGGCGATCTCGCCGACCTTGTAGGCCTTGGCGTCGGGGATGACGTCCATCCGGTCGCCATTGTCGCCGCCGAACCACCATTGGTCGTCGCCGGCGAGGTAGACCGAGCTCACCGCGCGCGCTTCGTTGCCGTCCGCGTCCGTCGTCGTCGCCACCGCGATCACTTCGCCCGAGACTCCCGGATCGATCCGGCATTCGCCCAGGCCGTGCTCGTCGGTGACGGTCGAGCAGGAGCGGTCAAGCTTGGTCGTCCGGGCGCTGTTGTCGAAGGCGTAGAAGCCGCCGATCAGCCGCCGCCGCGCAGACAATATCTCGCGCGTGTAGAGGGCGACCCGAACCTTCTGGCCCTTGAGCACCCGCCCGTCGAGGCCGAGGGCGGCGACCTTGAGGCGCATGTCGCCCGCCCGCTGCATCCAGCCGTCGGGCTTGATCCCGAGGCGGACGGCGGAGGCGTAGAGGGGGATGCGGGTCGAGGCGGTCAAGGTCTCGCCGTTCGCGTCCTCATAATCCATCTCGACCGTCAGGCGCGCCGAATCCTGAAGCTCGGGCACGTCGAGCTCGGTGCGCAGAGCGCCCTCCGGATCGAGCATCAGCGGCAGGGTGGCGGCATCGGGCAGATCGGGTCCCGCCGGCTCGTCGGACCCCTCGTCGAGCGGCACGGTGCCTTCGCGCACCGCCGCGCCGCCGAACGTCCAATCGTCCCAGCCGTCGGGGGAATCGTCGAGCGCCTCATAGGCGGTGCGGATCTTGACCGGCGCCCCCGCCGCTCCGCCGCCGGAGAGATAGCCGACATAGAGGTCGAGAGGCAGCCGCCGGAGCCTCGGCGTCGGGATCTTGGGGCCGCTGACGCTCGCCCGCATCGAGGGCAACCGATATTCGTCGAGCCGGAACGAGCCGCCGGTGTCGTTGGTCTCCTCGCCGATCTTGATCTGGAGGTCATAGTCGCCGCTCGGCGCGTCCTTGGGCGCCGTCCATTCATTCTCGCCGATGCCGTCGCCGCCGAGCTTCAGCGGCAGCTCGAAGCTGGTGTCCGAGCCGCGATGCTTGAGGACCAGAGTGCCGGTGACGGCGCCGCCGCTCCTGAATCCGCGCGGGGTCGGGGCGCGATAGACGTGCTTCATGTGCAACGTCTCGCCGGCCCTGAGCAGGGTGCGGTCGAAGAGGGTGTGGAAGATCGGGCTCGCCTGCTCCCAGCCGTAGGGCAGGTCGAAATCATAGGGGCGGATGCCCTCGCCCCAATTGGTCAGCACGAACGAGAAATCGCCGCCGATCCGCGCGGAGACGATCAGGGGCGGCTGCTGGTTCTCGTCGCAGCCGTCGTCGGTGCTCGGGTCGGGAAGGCCGCCGGCGACGAGGAATCGGCCGAAGCGATCGGTCGTGCCGCTGGCCAGCAGCTTGCCGCTGCAGCTGTCGCTCACCCGCACCGCGGCCCCCGCCACCGGCGCTCCGGAATCGAGCGAGGTCACCCAGGCCAGCGAGGCGGCGCGGCCCCATTTGAAGTGGACGGCGAGATCGGTGACGAGGGCCGCCGCATTGACGTACCGCGTCGCCGGCCGGCCGAGCAGCGCCTTGCCGAGAACCGGGCTCGCCAGCTCGACGACGTAGAAACCGGGCCGGGTGAGGGGCACGCCGACCACCTCGAACTCGCGGCCCTTGCCCGGCAAGGCGAGCTGCATGCGCTGGACGCCCGTCGCCCGCAGTCCGAGCAGGGGCCGGTCGCCGGTGTGGTTGACGGCGTGCTTGGCGCGGCCGCGCCCCTCGTCGCGGATGTCGTCCCGCTGCGCCTTGGCCACTCGGCGCACCCAGTCCGCGATCGCCTTGTCGTCGCCCTCGATCCGCGCCGCGGTGCCGCCGACGCCCTTGACCGACTGGGCCAGCGACGGCTCGACGCCGCGCACCGTCACCGGCAGCACGCCGCCCTGCTTCGACTCGAGGATCCCGAACGGCGCGGCGAACTTCACCAGCGGCGGCGCCTCGGCGATCGCGACGTCGAGCGGGAAGCGCCGGGCGTTGGCGAGCGGGCGGCCGCTCTCGTCGCGAAGGTCTGCGGGAAGGATCAGGCGGGCGGTGATCGCCGGCGGGAATGCCGGCTTGAACTTGATCTCGCTGAGCGTCGGATCGTGTCCTTCGTCGATCGGAGCGACGGCCCGGCCGCCGCCGGTCTCGAGCCGCACCGCCAGCGCCTTGGCCCGCGGCACCGGCGCGGTGAATTCGACCTTGATCGGCTCGACCGGATCGCAGCCCGATTGCGGGTTGACCCGGCCGCACGAGAGGCGGGCGCGGAACTCCTCGCGCACCTTGAAGTCGAAGCGATGGTCGGCGCCGGCCGTGCGGCCCGTCGGGGATCGGATCGCGCCGGCCCAGACCAAGGCGACGTCGCGCCCCGGCGGCAGCGGGCGCCGGCATTTGAGGGCGGTTATGTCCTCGAGCGCGGCCTGCCGCGCCGCGCCGGGAGGCGGAAGCTCCTCCTTCCGCCCGACCGAGTCGAGCAGCGTTTCGCGATTGTAGCTGTTCATCCCCGCGACGACGGCTTGGACGGTCGAAGCGGGAAGGACGTCGACCGGGATTCGCTCGCCGATGCCGTCGACGGCGCAATAGGCGCTCGCGGCGACCGAAGCACGGTCGACCGGGCCGTTGCTGGCGACGAAGAAGGCCTGGTCTTCCTCGATCCCTTCGTCGCCGTCGTTCGGAAGGACGGCGAGCGCGAACGGGCCACCGCTGTCGATGGTGAAGGCGCGCGTGCCCGTGACCAGCCGGCCGGCGAGCGTCTTGAGCCCAGGCTTCAGCTCGGCGCGGCAGATCGTGCTTCCGGGAAGCGGCTTGTCATATTCCCAGACGAAAGTGGTCGGATCGGTCCAGCGGCCGGCGCCCTTCTCGGGACAGGCCATGGCGATCGGATCGGCGCCCTGCTTGCCGAGCGGCACCATCGGATCGGAGAAGCGCAAGGTGAATCGGGCGATGGCGCGGCCGTCGGTGCCGGGCGTGGCGTCGAGGACGGTGGGCTGGGTCAGCGCCGAGGCGGCGAGTGGCGCCAGAAGCAGCAGGACAATCCCGACTCGACCCAGCCAGCCCCGCATCGGCGCCTCCATTTGGGGCATTCATGCCGCGAATTTTGGGCCCCGTCCAGCGGTGAAGCGAGATTTTTTTACGACGAACCGTTTATCGATTCGGCACGGAGGCGCCGGCATACGGGTCGTTCTGGACGGGCGGCTTGGCCGGCGCGGGCGGCGGCGCGACGAGGACCGGCGGCGGCGCCTCGACAACCGGCTGGTAAGCGCCCGGCAGCGGCGCCGAGCCGAAATCCGCCGCGGCGACGGCGGACTGGATGCCTCCGGCGATCGAAGAGGCGCCGAACAGGATGAAGCAGCCGAACACGACGCTGGCGCCGCGGCGCAGGTTGATCCGTCCGGTCAGCATCATCATGCCCACGGCGGCGACGGCGATCACCGCCAGCGTCGTCGCCACCGTTCCCAGCAACGTGCCCTGAAGCCAGCCGATCGCGGCGGCGAGCGGATGGGATCCCGGCGGATCGAGCAGGGTCTGGGAATAAGGCAGGTAGATCGCCAAGGCTCGGGCCGTCCTTCTGCTCGCGCTTGTCCCACAGCCGCCGCGCCAAGTCGATGAGGGCCGGCGCCAAAGGCGCCTGGGACAGGCACTTTTCCTTTCTTTGTTGGCATTTCGGGCCCACTCGCGCACTATCCGGCCTACGAATCGATCCTGGGCGAGACGATGGGGAATATGAGGGGTACCAGATTGGGGCCGTACGCGGCCGCCTTTGCCATGGCGCTGCAGTCCGCGGCGGCGATGGCGCAAGACAGCTATTCGGACCCCGCCGGCTCCGGCGTGATCGTCTCCGCGGTGCGCTGGCTCGAAGGGACGTTGCTCGGCACGATCGCCACCGTCGTCGCCGTCATCGCGGTCGCCTCGGTGGGTTTCCTGATGCTCACAGGCCGCATCAACTGGCGCTACGGCGCCACCGTCATCCTCGGCTGCTTCATCCTGTTCGGCGCGGCGAGCATCGTCGCGGGGATCCAGTCCACCGCGTCGCTTGGGCAGTGAGCGATGCAGGGGCTCGAGCGTGATACCCTGTTCGTAGCCCTCACGCGGCCGCAGATGTTCGCGGGCGTCACCTATTCCTACTTCATCGCCAACGCCGTCATCGCCACCGAATTGTTCCTGGTGTTCCGCTCCCCGTGGGTCTTGCTGCCGTCGCTGATCATCCACCTGCTGGGCGTACTGCTCTGCATCCGCGAGCCGCGCTTCTTCGATTTGTGGGTGACCAAGATTTCCCGAACGCCGCGCGTGCGCAACCACAAGGTGTGGGGATGCAACTCCTACCGCCCCTGACCCGAGACCGCCGCGCGCCGTTGCGGGAGCAGCCCGTCGGCAAGCATCTCCCTTATGCACGCCACGTCGACGCGCATACGATCGAGACCCGCGACGGCCTGCTGATGCAGGTGATCCACCTGCGCGGCCTGCTGTTCGAGACCGCCGACACCGAGGAGATCAACTACAGGAAGCGCCTGCGCGACGCGATGCTTCAGGCGATCGGCTCGTCGCGCTACGCCATCTACCACCATGTCGTCCGCCGGCGGATCGACGCGGGCCTCTCGGGCGGCCATCCGGACCGCTTCTCCCGCCAGCTCGATACGGCGTGGCGGCGGCGCCTCTCGGAGAAGCGGCTGTACGTCAACGACCTGTTCCTGACCCTGATCCGCCGCCCGCTGCAGGGACGGGTCGGACGGCTCGACCGGCTGCGCGAGAAGCTCGGGCGGAGCGCGGCGGCGCCGGCCGAAGCGAGCGCCGCTTATGAGCTTCACCAGCTCGGCCAGGCGCGTGACGCGCTGATGGCGGCGCTCGGCAGCTACGAGCCGCGCCTGCTCGGAGTCTACGAGACCCGCCATGGTCCCTGCTCGGAGCCGCTGGAATTCCTCTCGGTGCTGCTCAACGGCGAGATGCGCCCGGTGATGCTGCCGATGGAGGATCTCGGCGACTATCTGCCCTACCGGCGGATCAGCTTCGGCCAGGAGACGGTCGAGCTCGGCACCGCCGGCGCGTCCCCGCGCAGCTTCCTCGGCCTCGTCTCGATCAAGGATTATCCCGGCCAGACCGTCCCCGGGATGCTCGACGAATTGCTCCGCCTGCCGTTCGAGCTGACCGTGTCGCAATCGTTCGGCTTCGTCGAGCGGCAGGCCGCCTTGTCGCGGATGAACCTGGCGCTGCGGCGGATGCGCTCCGCCGAGGACGAGGCGGTGAGCCTTCGCGCCGATCTCTCCAACGCCAAGGACGAGGTCGCCGCCGGCCGCGCGGGCTTCGGCGAGCATCACCTGACGATCGGCGTCGGCGCCGACACGCCCGGACAGGTCGACGAAGGCATCGCGGAGGTCCAGGCCGCGCTCGCCGACCTCGGCATCCTCTCGGTCCGCGAGGAGATCGCCCTCGAGCCCGCCTTCTGGGCGCAATTCCCCTGCAACTTCAAGTATATCGCCCGGCGCGGCCTGGTCTCGACGAGCAATTTCGCGGGCCTCGCCAGCAGCCACAATTTCCCGCTCGGCCGCGCCAGGGGCAATCATTGGGGCGAGGCGGTCACCTTGCTCGAGACCACCGCCGCGGGGCCTTATTATTTCAACTTCCACCAGGGCGACCTCGGCAACTTCACGGTCATCGGCCCGTCCGGCTCGGGCAAGACCGTGGTGCTCAATTTCCTGCTCGCCCAGGCCCGCAAGTTCCGGCCGCGCATCATCTTCTTCGACAAGGATCGCGGCGCCGAATTGTTCATCCGGGCGATCGGGGGGCGATACGACCTGCTTCGGCCCGGCACCCCTTCCGGGCTTAACCCGCTCCAGCTCCCCGACAATCCGGTCAACCGCCAGTTCCTGATCGACTGGCTGACCCTGCTCGCCGGCGGCGCCGACATCGACGAGGTCGCCCGGATCAAGGACGCGGTCGACGCCAATTTCGAGCAGCCGGTCGAGCACCGGCGCCTTCGCCACCTCGCCGAATTGTTCCGCGGCGGCCATCGCCCGAGCGGCAGCGATTTCTGGTCGCGCCTCAGGCCCTGGTGGGGCGAGGGCGAGCGCGCCTGGTTGTTCGACAACGAGAAGGACCTGACCGATCTCGCCGCCGAGGCGGTCGGCTTCGACATGACCCAGATCCTCGACGATCCGGCGATGCGCAGCCCGGCGATGATGTACCTCTTCCACCGGGTCGAGGAGCGGCTGGACGGAAGCCCGGCGATCATCGTCGTCGACGAAGGCTGGAAGGCATTGGACGACGACGTGTTCGTCCGCCGGATCAAGGATTGGGAGAAGACGATCCGCAAGAGGAACGGGATCGTCGGCTTCGCCACGCAAAGCGCCCAGGACGCGCTCGAGAGCCGGATCGCGAGCGCGATCATCGAGCAGGCGGCGACGCAGATTTTCATGGCCAACCCAAAGGCGCGGTCGGCCGACTATATCGACGGCTTCGGCCTCACTCCGCACGAATATGAGATGGTGCGCACGCTCCCCGACAACGCCCATTGCTTCCTGATCAAGCACGGCGCGGACAGCGTGGTCGCGCGCCTCAATCTCACCGGCGAGCAGGACCTTTTGACCATCCTCTCCGGCCGCGAGCGCACCGTGCGGCTGCTCGACGAGATTCGCGCCGAGACCGGCGACGATCCCGCCGAGTGGATCCCACGCCTCCTGGAGCTCGCCTGATGTCGGCCTGCCCCTTCGTCCCCACCGACCAGACCTTCGTCCCCGCGATGGTCCAGTTCATCGACTGCCAGGCGCAGTCGATCGGCGCCGGCGGCTACCAGGCGCTGGCCGCCCCCGGCTCGACGCTCGCTCTGGTGCTCACCGGCTTCCTGACCCTCGTCGTCGCCCTGTTCGGTTACCGCCTTCTGTTCGGCCAAGCGCCGGACCTGCGCTCCGGCATCCTCACCTTCGTCAAGATCGGCTTCGTGGTCACTCTGGCGATGAGCTGGACCGCCTATCGCACCCTCGTCTACGATGTCGCGCTGAGCGGCCCGGCCGAGATCGCCTCGGACGTCGGCGCGGCGAGCGGCCTTCCGGGCGCGGAAGGCGGCCTCGTCGTCCGTCTCGCCGCCGCGGACCAGGGGCTTGCGGCGCTGTCGGTGCTTGGGCCTGGAGAGCCACCGCCCGCCGACCCCAACGTCCCGCACGATCCGTTCGCGACTCCGCCAATGCCGTTCGCCGGCTTCAGCGTGTTCGCGCTCGGCACGGCGCGGATGATCTTCCTCATCGGCGCGATCGGCTCGATCGCCGCGGTGCGGCTGATCGCGGGCCTGATGCTCGCGCTCGGCCCCTTCTTCATCGCCTTTCTGCTGTTCCACAACACGCGCAGCCTGTTCGAAGGCTGGATCAGGGTGCTCGCCGGCGCCTCGCTGGGCGCGATGGCGACCGCCGTTGGACTTGGCGTCGAGCTGGCTTTGCTCGAGCCGTGGCTGACCGATGTCCTTGCTCGCCGGGTCGCGGGCGAGGCGATGCCGAACCTGCCGGCCGAGGTGCTGATGGTCACGACTTTGTTCGCGCTCGTCCTCCTCGCCATGCTGGTCGCCGCGGGCCGGCTCGCCTTCGCTTTCCGGCTCGCGCCGGTCTGGGAGGCCGCCTCGGCGCGCGTGGCGAGCTTCGTCCGCCCGGCCGAGACGGCCTCGCCCGTCGCCGCGCCGGCCGAGTCCCGGGTACCGGCGTCGGAGACCCGCTCACGCGCGGCCGCCGTCGCCGATGCCGTGGCCGCCACGCAGCGGCGCGAGAGCGTCCCGCCCGCCGTCTTCGCGTGGAGCGGCGCTTCGGGCGGCGGCGCAGCTCCGAGCCGGGCCGTAACCGTCGGCGCCCGCGGCCTTCCTGATCCCGTGGCGCCGCCGCCGCTCGGGCAGAGCTTCCGCCGCCGCACCCGCGGCCGCGTTTCCGCCAGCGCGGCGCGCCGGGACACGAGATCATGAACGAGCAGAGCCGCGAATCGCTGGACGCTTATTATGCCGAGGCCGCGAGCTGGAACCGCGACCGCCAGGAGGCGCTGAGGAACTCGCGGCGGATCGCCTGGTGGGTTGCGATCGGAGCGTCGGTGATCGCGGTCGCGGAGGCGCTCGCCCTCATCCTTCTGACGCCGCTCAAGACGGTGGTGCCGTATACGCTGCTGGTCGACCGCAATACCGGCTTCGTCCAGGCCCTGAAGCCGCTCGATCCCGACAAGGTCGCGCCGGACGCCGCGCTCACCCAGTCCCTGCTGGTCCAATATGTCATCGCCCGCGAGAGCTTCGACATCGACATGATGAACGAGAGCTACCGCAAGGTGGCCCTGTGGTCGGCCGAGCAGGCGCGGTCGGACTATCTCAACGCCGTTCAGCTCTCGAGCCCGCAGAGCCCGCTCGTCCTCTATCCGCGAACCACCGTCGTGGGGACGCGGGTGAAGAGCGTCTCTCCGGTCGGCCGCAACGTCGCCCTGGTGCGCTTCGACACCATCCGGCGCGATGCCGGCGGCCAAGTGCAGCTGCCGCGGCCGTGGGTCGCCGTCATCCGTTATCGTTTTTCGAGCGAGCCGATGAAGCTCGAGGACCGCTTCCTCAATCCGCTCGGATTCCAGGTCGTCCGCTACCGGCGCGACGCCGAGGCCGTCGTGCCCGAAGCCGCGCCCTCCCCGGCCCCGGCGACGATCGTCCTCCCCGGCGCCGCCGCCGCCCCGCCGGTCACCGTCGTTGCGCCCGGGCAATCGACAACGACCACCACGGTCACCACCGCTCCGTCGCCACTGGGCGCCGCGACGGCGGCCGCGCGCGCCGCGGCCGAGCGGCGCCGCGCCAGGCCCGAACCGCAATTGTGAGACGTGCACTCCTCCTTTTCACGGGCCTCGCGCTCGCCCAGGCTCCCGCCGCGGCCCAGGTGAAGCCGCAGCCCGGCGCCGGCGAT
This sequence comes from Sphingomonadales bacterium, assembly GCA_034668685.1. GTDB lineage: Bacteria > Pseudomonadota > Alphaproteobacteria > Sphingomonadales > Sphingomonadaceae > Allosphingosinicella. The sequence goes on from JAXDPA010000146.1 coordinate 24,420, forward strand.
CCGCGCATCCAGGGCATCGACTATGCGCCCGAACAGGTCGTCACCCTGCAGGGGACGCCGGGCTACGAGCTGACCGTCGAGCTGTCGCCCGACGAGCAGGTGGAGAATGTGGCCCTCGGCGACAGCGGCGCCTGGCAGGTCACCGCCAATCGCCGCGGCGACCACCTCTTCATCAAGGCGCTGCAGAGCGGCGTCAGCACCAACATGACGGTGGTGACGAGCGTCCGGCTGTACAATTTCGAGCTGGTGCCACTCTCCGGTCCCACCGGCGACATGCCCTACACGATCCGCTTCCGCTATCCGGGCACGGCCGACCAGAATGCCGGCGACGACGACGCCGCGTCGGCGAGCGGCAAGGGACGCTACGTGCTGAGCGGCGACAAGGATTTGCGGCCGAGCGCGATCAGCGACGACGGCCGCCACACCTACATCCAGTGGCCGCGCGACCGCGCCTTGCCCGCGGTCTACGCGATCGGCAGCGACGGCCAGGAGGCCCTGGTCAACGGAATGATGCGCGACGACATCTTCGTGATCGACAGCGTCGCGGAGAAGCTCGTCTTCCGCATCGATGACCATGTCGCCCGTGCCGAGCGCCGAACGACAAGGGACGCGCGCTGATGGCGACCGTCGACATGCCCGAAGACCCACGGCGGGCGGCTCGGCCGGAGGCTCCGGACGAAGCACGCGAGGAGAGTGTGCGCCCGGTCGTCGCCCTGCCGCGCGGCGGCCCGTCCGGCCTGGTCTTCGCGTTCGTCGCGGTGGCGGCAGGGGCCCTGCTCTTTTCCGTGCTCGAGACACGGCGTCGTTCGGCGGCCGAACCCTCCGTCCGGGTGAGGGCCGCGGACACGGCCGCGCTTCCGGCCGCCGCGCCGCCGCTCTTCATCCCGCCCGCCCCGGCGCCGGCGCCGGTCACCGTCGTCGCCCAACCGGCAGAAACGGCGACGCCGCTCCCAATACCTCCCCCGCCGCCGCCGCCGCCACCGCCGGAGCGGGTCGTTTACATGCCGTCGCCCGCGCCGGTGGTCACCCCGCAGCCGATCCCCTCGGCGCCTCGCAACACCGGCGGTCCGGCCCTGGTCATCGACAATACGGCTCCCGCGACGGGCGCGGCGGCGCAGAATGGCAACGCGCCGCCGGGCATTGCCGATTTCGGCGCGGTCCAGGCCGGCGGCCGGGTCCGTGCCGGAGTGTTCGCCAACCGCGCGACCACCGTCGTGCAGGGGACCTTGATTCCGGCCGTGCTCGAGACTGCCTTCGATTCGACCCGGCCGGGCCTCGCCCGCGCCATCGTGTCGCGCGACGTTCGCGGCTTCGACGGCAGCAAGATCCTGATCCCCCGCGGCAGCCGCTTGACCGGCGAATATCGCTCGGACGTCGCCAGCGGGCAGAAGCGCGCCTTCGTCAACTGGTCGCGCCTGGTGCGGCCGGACGGCGTCACCATCGCGCTCGGTTCGCCGGCCGCCGACACGCTCGGCCGCGGCGGAATCAAGGCCAGCGTCAACAGCCACTTCTTCGAACGCTTCGCCGGCGCGCTGCTCCAGTCGACGCTCGACCTCGGAGCCAACCTCGCCAGCCGCGCCGCGAGCAATAATGTCATCGTGACTCTGCCGAACACGGCTAACGCCACCATCTCGCCGATTTTCCAGCAAAACCGAGTGGTGCCGACCCTGCGGGTGCCGGCCGGCACCAGCATCAGCATCTTCGTCGCCCACGACCTCGATTTCACCAACATCGAGCGGGGCAAGTGAGCGCGTCCGCCGCGGCCGTCCCATTCGAGGGCGGCGGAGTCTATCTGCGCGCCTATCTGGCGCCGCTGACCGGAATGCTGGCAAGGCCAGACGTCACCGACATCTACGTCAACCGGCCGGGTGAGCTGTGGGTCGAGACCACCGGCGGCGCGATCGAGCGGCACGACGCGCCCGGTCTCGACGAGGCGACCCTGGCCCGCCTCTCGCGCCAGATCGCCTCGCTTTCCCACCAGGGGATCAGCCGCGAGCACCCCCTTCTCTCGGCGAAGCTTCCCGACGGATCACGGGTCCAGGTCGTTGCCCCGCCGGCCACCCGCGGCAATATCGCGATCGCCATCCGCAAGCACGTTTCGCCCGATCTCACACTCGACGATTATGTCGCCGGCGGCGCCTTCGCGGAGACCCGGCGCGGGCGCGAAGCCGGCGCGTCGCGTATCGACCGCGAGCTCGCGGCGAAGCTCCAAAATGGCGACATTGCCGGTCTGCTTTCGGCCGCGGTCAAGGCGCGCAGGAACATCCTCGTCTCCGGCGGCACGTCGACCGGCAAGACGACCTTCCTCAATGCCCTGCTGCGCGAGGTCCCGGCGGACGAGCGCCTCATCCTGATCGAGGACACGCCCGAGCTCAAGGTCGGTCACGAAAACAGCGTCGGCCTGCTCGCGGCGCGGAGCGCGCTCGGCGAGGCGCAGGTCAGCGCCGACGACCTGGTCGCGGCGTCTCTGCGCATGCGGCCCGACCGGATCATCCTCGGCGAGCTGCGCGGCACCGAAGCCTATGCCTTCCTTCGCGCCATCAATACGGGCCATCCCGGCTCGATGACGACGGTCCACGCCGACAGCGCCGAGCGGGCGATCGAGCAGATCGTGCTCCTCGTCCTCCAGGCCGGAACACAGCTCGGCCGGGACGACGTGCGCCATTATGTCAGCCGCACGGTCGACGTCTTCGTCCAGCTCGCGCGCACCGCGGGCCGGCGCCACGTCGCCGAGGTGGTGCTTCGGGAGCCCTGAGGCCGCCCGTCAGTTGAAGACCGCCACGAAGCGTTGCTTGCCCGCTTCGCGGTCGCCGACTCCCAGGAAGAGCGGGAAAGTGCCGAGCTGCGGATGCTGGACGGCGTAAGTCCGGTCGCCGGCCGGCCTGGATGCGGCCGCCGGAGCTTCGAACACGGCGAGGAAGGCATGCGGGCGGCTGCACGCGGCGGGACGCGCGCCTTTCGCCGGCAGCGCCCTTACCGCGACGAGCGAAAGCGCGCAGCTTCCGTTCTCAGCGGCGACGCGGAAGCTTCGCGCCTCGAGACTCTGCCATTGCTGAAACTCGCCTTTGGCGCGCGAGCCGGATGCGCCCCGAGGCGTGAGCGCTCGGGCGGGCGCGGCGATGGCGGTCGAGCCCGCGGCGGCGGCGAGGCCCGCGACGACGGCGCGGCGTGTGATCGGTGGTTCGATGAAATGCGACACCTGGCGCTTCCTTCCGAATGAAGCACCACGAATTGTCAGAGATTGCCCCCCGCCGGCCAGTGAACACATTCCGGCTCCGGAAGCAACGGGACGGCGCGATTTTCGCGCGCTTGTCTGCGACGGCGGCAGCGGCCGGTCCGCTGCCGGGGCGCTAGCCCGCTACGCCGACGAGCCTTGGCATTTCGGCCGCGAACGGAAGAGTTTCCTCGATCCAGCCGCCGCCGAGGAGCCGCCCGCCTTCGTAGATCGCAGCCGCCTGGCCCGGCGCAACGCCATATTCCGGCGATTCGAAACGAACGCTGTCGCCGTCGAAACGCGCCGGCGCCGGCCGCGCCATCGAGCGGACCTTGACCTGCAGCCCTTCGCACTGCCGTTCGCCCAGCCAGTTGACCGCGGAGAGCCGCGCGCCAGCGACGGCGAGCGCCGCCTTGGGGCCGACGACGACGCGCCGCGCTTCCGGCTCCAGCCGAACCACGTAGAGCGGCTCCGCCTGGCCGCCGATGTCGAGGCCGCGGCGCTGGCCGACAGTGAAGTAGATGAGCCCCGGGTGCCGCCCCAGCAGCCGTCCGCCCAAGTCGACGATCTCGCCCGGCCTCGCCGCCTCGGGGCGGACCTTCCTGACGATCGCGGCATAATCGCCGTCGGGCACGAAGCATATGTCCTGGCTGTCCGGCTTGTCGGCGACGAGCAGCCCGAGCTCGCGCGCGATCTCGCGGACCGCCGCCTTCGGCAGCCCGCCCAGCGGGAAGCGGAGGAAATCGAGTTGCTCGCGGGTGGTCGCGAAGAGGAAATAACTCTGGTCCCGCGCCGGGTCGGCGGCGCGGTGCAGCTCGGCGCCGTCGGGGCCGGCAACGCGCTGGACATAGTGGCCGGTGGCGAGGCAGTCGGCGCCGAGGTCGCGGGCGAGGCTCAGGAGGTCGGTGAACTTCACCCCTTGGTTGCACGAGACGCAGGGTATCGGAGTCCGCCCGCGCGCATATTCGTCGGCGAAGCGCTCGATCACGCTGTCGCGGAACCGGCTTTCATAGTCGAAGACGTAATGGGCGATGCCGAGCTTCGCCGCGACCGCCTGCGCATCCTGGATGTCGCGCCCCGCGCAGCAGGCCTTCGAACGTCCGACCGCCTCGCCATGATCGTAGAGCTGCAGGGTCACCCCGATCACCTCGGCGCCGCTGCGGGCGGCGAGCGCCGCCACGACCGAGCTGTCGACGCCGCCAGACATGGCGACGACGATCCGCGCCTCCGAAGCCGGGCGGTCGAGCTGGAAATCGGCGTTCATGGCGGCGGCTACATAGGCTGCGTTGCAGGTAAAGCCTACCCTAAGGCCGCTTTAACCGCGTCTTAGACCCTCGCCTTTAGGAAAGGGGCGATGGACCTGGGCTTCCTTCGGCGCGCCGAGCAGCGCTTCGCCAGCCGCGCCGCCGCGCGGATGGATTTCGGCATGCTGATCGCGGCGCTGAAGGCGCAACAGGAATCGAGCCCCGCGGCGCGGGCCCAGGCGGCACTCGCCGCGCCCCACACCATGGCGGATCCGTTCGTCGAGATCCTGCTCGCCGGCCCGTGCTGGCGGCAGGCGGTGGTGGCGCAGGGCGGCTGCTTCCACCGCGCGCTGGCGCGGCAACGGCTCGTCAATTGAGATGAAGGGGGCGTTTACCTTGCGGTTTCAACCTTCCTTCAACGACCCACGCTACAGGCTCGGGAACGGGGAGCCGAGGACGCACGAATGACACTCATGCTTGAGGCGGGAATGATCGAGAATCAGAAGATAAGGCCGGCCCAGGTCATCGGCCCGTTGGGGGAGCCGCTGACGCTCGAGTCGCTGCCGCCGCCGTCGACGTCGCGCTGGGTGGTGCGGCGCAAGGCGGAGGTCGTGGCGGCGGTCAACGGTGGGCTGCTGTCGGTCGACGAAGCGTGCGACCGCTACAGCCTGACGCTCGAGGAATTCGCCGGCTGGCAGCGCGCGGTCGACCGCTCCGGAATGCCGGGCCTGCGGGTCACGCGCATCCAGCATTACAAGAGCCTCTACGAGCGCCAGCAGAAGTTCTGACCGCGCGGCGCGCGGCGCCGCTCAATGGAAATCGCGGCTTTTGACGCGGATCCCGGTCTCCCGGTCCGCGAGAGCAAGCGCGCGCGTCGGCTTCTCGCGCGGATCGGGACTGGCGCCCCGGGCGCTGTCGGCCGGGCTGAAGCGATGCGGGAATTGCCGCTCGCCGACCGAGCTTAGCAGCCCTCCCAGATCTTCCAGCCGGTCCGCGACGACGTGGATCACCTCGCCCTCGCGCTGGAGCACGCCTTTGACGCCGAGCATGGCGGCGCCCATCACCACCCGCCTCTGCTCCTCGAAGCGCCGCTGCCAGAGGATGACGTTGGCGATCCCGCTCTCGTCCTCCAACGTGATGAAGGTGACGTTGCCCTTGCCCGGCCGCTGGCGGATGAGGACCAGGCCGGCCATCTCGACCCGCGCCCCGTCCTTGATCCGGGCGAGGTCGGCGCAAGGACGGAGCCCCCGCCGCTCGAGCTCGGGCCTCAGGAAGGCAAGTGGGTGGGCGCGCAGCGACAGGCTGACCGCGCCATAATCCTCGACCACCTCGCGCCCGTCGGTCATCCTCGCCAGCGCCACCGCCGGCTCGAGCGCCTGGGCTTCCGCCGCCGCGAACAGGGGCAGCGGCGCCTCGCCGAGGCCGCGCACCTGCCACAAGGCCTCCCGCCGCGACAGGCCGAGGCAGGCGAAAGCGTCGGCGTCGGCGAGCTTCTCCAGCGCCGCCGGCGGCACCCCGGCGCGCCGCCAAACCTCCTCGACCGAGGCATAAGGCGCCTCGCCCCGCGCCGCGACGATCCGCGCCGCATGTTCGTTGGCCAGCCCCCGCACCATGCGCAGGCCCAGGCGGAGGGGGAGGAGGTTCGAATCCTCCCCCGGATTTCCGGGGGAGGGGGACCGCGCGTAGCGCGGTGGAGGGGCTTCTCCGGTCAAAAGGGCCCCTCCACCATGCTTCGCATGGTCCCCCTCCCCTGCAAATGCAGGGGAGGATGGGGAATCCTCCAGCGTACAATCCCATCTACTCGCGTTCACGCACACCGGGCGCACCTCGACGCCGTGGTCGCGGGCGTCGCGGACGATCTGGGCGGGCTGGTAGAAGCCCATCGGCTGGGCGTTGAGCAGGGCCGCGCAGAAGATGTCCGGATGGTGGCACTTCATCCAGGACGAGGCGTAGGCGATCTTGGCGAAGCTCGCCGCGTGGCTCTCCGGAAAGCCGTAGCTGCCGAAGCCCTCGATCTGCTTGAAGGTCCGCTCGGCGAAGTCGCGCGTATAGCCGCGCTCGACCATGCCATTGATCATCTTGTCCTCGAACTTGGTGACCCCGCCGGTCGACTTGAAGGTCGCCATCGAGCGGCGCAGCGCATCGGCCTCGGCCGGCGTGAAGCCGGCGCCGACGATCGCCACCTTCATCGCCTGCTCCTGAAAGAGAGGAACACCGAGAGTCTTCTTGAGCACGTCGCGAAGCGCTTCGGACGGATAATCCGCTTTCTCCTTTCCCTCCCGCCGGCGGAGATAGGGGTGGACCATGTCGCCCTGGATCGGCCCGGGCCGGACGATCGCGACCTCGATGACGAGGTCGTAGAACGTCCGCGGCTTCATCCGTGGCAACATCGCCATCTGGGCGCGGCTCTCAATCTGGAAGGTGCCGAGCGTGTCCGCCTTGCGGATCATGGCGTAGGTCCGCGGGTCCTCCGACGGAATCGTCGCAAGATCCAGTTCGATGCCCTTTGCATCGGCCAGAAAGTTGAATGCTCGCTTCATGCAGGTCAGCATGCCGAGCGCCAAGCAGTC
>JAXDPA010000147.1:0-11865 GCA_034668685.1 Sphingomonadales bacterium
CGCGGGTCCTGCCATCGAAATTCTCCCCTAGGGAAGAGCGGCGGGTGATGTCGCCCGACTCGGCGGATGTGATGAATTTGCGCCCTTGCTTTTGCGAAAGTCAAAAGGATTTGCAGCCGAAACGGACGGGTTCGGAGTCCGGTTCGTGGGCTGCCCCTCGCCTCCATCGCCCCGGCCTCGCGATCTTGCGGGACGGCGCCCTCGCCGCCATGGGGGAAGGGTGATCGGGACGGCCGGAATCGAGTGGCGGGTGACGCCGGGGCTCAGCCCCTATGCCGAGACCCTGGCGGCGATGGAGGCGCGCGCCGCCGCGATCCGCGCCGGCGAGGCGGCCGAGCTCGTCTGGCTGCTCGAGCACCCGCCGCTCTACACCGCCGGGACCAGCGCCGACCCGGCCGAATTGTTCAATCCCCTGGGCTTTCCGGTCCACGCCGCCGGGCGGGGCGGGCGCTACACCTATCACGGGCCGGGCCAGAGGGTCGGCTACGTCCTTCTCGACCTCGAGCGGCGCGGCCGCGACGTCCGGCGCTTCGTCCACGCGCTGGAGGGATGGGTGATCGCGGCGCTCGGCCGGCTCGGCGTCGAGGCGCGGCGGGCGCCCAGGCGGATCGGCATCTGGGTCGACCGGAACGGAGTCGAGGCCAAGGTCGGGGCGATCGGCGTGCGCGTCCGGCGGTGGGTCACCCTGCACGGCTTTTCGGTCAATCTCGCGCCCGAACTTTCCCACTTTTCAGGCATAGTCCCGTGCGGTATTGCCGACCACCCGGTGACCAGCCTCGACGAGATGGGAGTGTCCCACGGACAGGAAGATTTCGATTGGGCGCTGGAGCAGGGATTCTGCGATTTTCTGGCCGCCCTCGAGGGGGGCGGCGAGAAGGCTTGAGGGCCGTCGCCATTCCGTTTATTGTGCGTAACTGATTTGGCAAAAAAGGGGCGATCCCGAACCAAATCTCAATCTAGGGAGTTTCTAAATGCGTGACCTTCTCTCCAAAGTGATGACCGGCTCGATGGTTGCCGGCGCGGCTCTGCTCGTCGCGGCCTGCGGCGGCAACAACGACGCCACCACCAACAACAGCAGCAACATGACGACCGACGAGACCATGGTCGGCAACGACGTCACCACCGTCGACGCCACCAACACCGGCACCGCCAATCTCGGCGCGGCCGCCGACAACACGTCGACGACGACCAACACGACGACGACGACCAACACGACCGGCACCGGCAACACCGGCGCGGGCACCGGCAACACCACCGGCATGTAAATGCCGGAGGCCTAGCCTTCGAGAAAAGGCCGTCCGGGCGACCGGGCGGCCTTTTCATTTGGGCGGCAAACGCTTAGGCGTGCCGAGCCGTGCTGCCAGCGCGACGGAAGCCGGCCCGTCGTCTGGATAAGCGGATGCCCATCGTTAACCATTGCCAGCGGGTGCCGGACGGGCGGAAGGGACGATTCAACGTGAGAGTGACCGGCTTCAGGGCCGTATTCCTGGCCGCAACCGTCCTTGCGGGCGCGCTCGCGCCGGCCGCCGCGGACGCGCAGATCTTCCTCACCCGGCCCAATTTCAGGCCCGGCCCGATCGAGCCGTCCGATCCCTTGGTCGGCGTTCCCCTCCCGGGCGCGACTCCCGCCGAATATCGCGCCAGCCTGATCTGGAACCTGCGCGCCGGATTGAACGTCGCCGCGCTCGCCTGCCAGTTCTCGCCCTTCCTTCGCGCGGTGCCCAATTACAACGGCATCCTCGCCCACCATTCGGCCGAGCTGGGCGACGCCTACAATGTGCTCACCGGCTATTTCAAGCGCGTCCAGGGGCCGGTGAAGGGGGTCAAGGCGTTCGACGATTTCTCGACGATCACCTACAATAATTGGTCGACCCTGCAGGCGCAGCTCGGCTTCTGCCAGACCGCCAGCGACATCGAGAAGAGCGCGCTCGCCACCCCCAAGGGCCACCTCATCGACCTCGCCGTCAAGCGCATGCGCGAGCTTCGCAACAGCCTCGTTCCCGCCTACGATCCGACCCTCGCGGTCTATAACCCCTATGTGATCGTCACCAACGATTTCCCGCCGTTCGCCCCCGAATGCTACGGCAAGAAGACCAACGCCCTGCTCATCCGGTGCGGCGGCACCGCCAAGAGCTGAGGGCTAAGGCAGCCCGATCGAATGTCACTTCCCCGTCATGCCGGACTTGATCCGGCATCCACCTATCTTTCGGTGGAACGGATGAAGAAGGTGGACCCCGGATCAAGTCCGGGGTGACGGGTAATGGACGGCCCGTCGCGGCCGCTCTACGGCAGGCCGATCAGCTTGTGGGTCTGGAGGCTGAGCGTCCAGGCCGGGTGCTCCATCACATAGGCGATCGAGGCCGCCAGCGCCGCCTCGCGCTCCGCGCCGTCCATCGGCTGAAGGAGGAAGTGGCGGAAGTCCCAGCCGAGCAGCGCCTCCGGATCGATCCCCGCCTGGGGCCACACCAGCTTCAGCTCGTCGCCGCTGCGCTGAACGACTTCGGTTCCCGCCTTCGGGCTGACGCAGAGCCAGTCGAGGCCGGCCGGCGCCGCCACCGTGCCGTTGCTCTCCACCGCCACCTCGAAGCCGCGCGCGTGGAGCGCCGCGATCAGCGGCGCGTCGAGCTGGAGCAGCGGCTCGCCGCCGGTGACGACGGCCAGGCGCGAATCCCCCGCCCCCCACAGCGCCTCGACCCGCGCCGCCAGCGCCTCCGTCTCGTAGCGCCCGCCGTCGGCGCCGTCGGTGCCGACGAAATCGGTGTCGCAGAAGCGGCACGCCGCGTCCGCCCGGTCCGCCTCCCGTCCCGACCAGAGGTTGCAGCCGGCGAAGCGCAGGAACACCGCCCGCCGCCCCTTCTGCATCCCCTCGCCCTGGAGGGTGAGGAACAGCTCCTTGACCGCGTAGCTCATGGGGCCGCGGCGTAGTGCGTCGGGTCGGCCAGCCCGGCTTCCTCGAAGCCCTTGCGCCTCAGCCGGCAGCTGTCGCACAGGCCGCAATGCGCGCCGCCCGGCGCCGGGTCGTAGCAGGACCAGGTGAGTCCGGTGTCGAGCCCGAGCCGGGCGGCCTCGCGGACGATGTCGGCCTTGCTCATATGCTGGAGCGGCGCGTGGATATGAAACGGCCGGCCCTCGCTCCCCGCATTGGTGCCCAGCACGGCGAGGCGCTCGAAGGCGGCGATGAAGTCGGGCCGGCAGTCGGGATAGCCCGAATAATCCAGCGCATTGACCCCGATGAACAGGTCGGCGGCGCCCGCCGCTTCCGCCCAGCCGAGCGCCAGCGAGAGGAAGATGGTGTTGCGCGCCGGCACATAGGTGACCGGTATGCTCGCGCCGACCCCGTCCTTGGGCACCGCGATGTCGTCGGTCAGCGCCGAGCCGCCGAAGGCGGTGAGATCGAGCGGCAGGACGACGTGCCGTTCGGCGCCGAGCGCGGCGGCCACGCGTTCGGCCGCGTCGAGCTCGATCCGGTGACGCTGGCCGTAGTCGACGGTCAGCGCGAGCAGCGAGAAGCCGTCCTCGCGCGCGCGCCCGGCGGCGACCATCGAATCGAGGCCGCCGGAGACGAGCGCGACGGCGTGCGGGCGTTCTCCATCCATGGGCGGGGCGGCTAGAGGGGATGGCGGCTTCGGGCAAGCGCCGCAAAAGAACGGGCCGCCCGGCGAAGGGCGGCCCAGTTGAGGCCGTGAAGCCTGCTAGGGAGGAAAGCGTGCCCACAATCGGCACGCCGCCTTGTTAACAGCATCAGGGTAAACAGAGGGTTAACGGCCGGGCTTCACGCGCCGCCTCGCGAGCGCCCACGCCGCGGGTCCTCCCCGGCCACATATCTCGCGACGCCCCCTTCAGCTCTCCAGGTCGGTGATGGAAATCGGGAAGACCCGCGAGCAGAATTCGCAGTCGACGCTGATGAAGCCATCCTCGTCGACCATTTCGGCGCGCTCCTCGGCGCCGAACCGGGCGATCACGCCGCGCACATAATCGAAATTGCAGCGGCAGCCCTTGCTGAGCGGCACGGCCTGGAGAACCCGCACCTCCTCCTCGTGGAACAGCCGCCACAGGGCCGATTCGAGCGCCAGGGCGGCGTCGGTCAGCTCGCCGCGCTTGATCGTCTCGGCGAGCGCCCGGACATGCTCCCAGTCCGGGTCGTCGAGCCGGGTGTGCAGCCGGTCGCGCCCCTCCTCCCCTTCGGGCAGGTGCTGGACGAGCATTCCGCCGGCGACGTGACCGGTGTCGTTCACCGCCAGCCGGACCATGCTCGGCAATTGCTCGGACTGGACGAAATAGCTCTCCGCCGCCTCGCCGAGCGACTCGCCCTCCAGCGGGACGATGCCCTGATAGCGTTCCTGGGCCAGCGGATGGTCGAAGGTGATCGCCAGATAGCCCTTGCCGAACAAAGTAGCGAGGTCGCGGTGGCTGGCGAGGTCGCGGAGCCGCTCGCGGTCGAAGCGCACATAGCCCCTGAGCTCGCCGGCCCGGTAGTCGACGACCATCAGGTCGACGATGCCGCTCTCGGTCTGGGCCTGGATGGTGAGCTGGCCCTCGTCCTCCTTGAGCAGCGAGCCGAGCAGGGCGGCGAGGACAAGCGCCTCGGAGAGGGTCCGCGCGATCGGCGCCGGATAATCGTGGGCCGAGAGGATATGGTCGAGCAAAGGCCCGAGCCGGACGATCCGCCCGCGCGCGTTGCGGCCGGGGATGGTGAAGCCGATCGCCTCGTCGAGATGCGCGGCCGCCGCCGCTTCGAAGATGGAGGAAGAAGACATGCGCGCGATGTGGCGAAGGCGCGAAGGAGGTTCAAGTTCCCGCGGGGAGACCTGTTTCAATCCTCCCTGTCGCCGCAGGCGATGGGGAGGGGGACCGGACGAAGTCCGGTGGAGGGGCTATTCTGAGTCAGAAGGCCCCTCCACCGCGCTTCGCGCGGTCCCCCTCCCCATGGAGCTGCGCTCCACAGGGAGGACTGAGGGGAGCCCTCACGCCGCCTGGGGCACCTCGTACGCCCGCGCCGCCTCGCTGAGGCGCTCGACGAACTCGGCGATATGCGCCTCCTCGAGGATCAAGGGCGGCAGCACCCGCATCACATTATCGCCGGCGGCGACCGTCAGCAGGCCGTGCTCACGCAGATAGTTCACGAAGGCGCGGCTGTCCGTCTTCATCCTGACGCCGAGCATCAGGCCGAGCCCGCGCACGCTCTCGAACAGATGGTCGTGGTTGGGGATCATCTGCTCGAGCGCTCCACGCAGCCGCTCCCCCATCCGGCTCACATGGTCGAGGAAGCCGGGCTCGAGGACGACGTCGAACACCGCCTGCCCCGCGGCACAGGCCATCGGGTTGCCGCCGAAGGTCGAACCGTGTGTGCCGACCGTCATTCCCGCCGCGGCCTTCTCGGTGGCGAGGCAGGCGCCCATCGGGAAACCGCCGCCGATGCCCTTGGCGGAGGCGAGGATGTCGGGCTCGATGCCGTAATGCTCGTAGGCGTAGAGCTTTCCGGTGCGGGCGACGCCGCACTGCACCTCGTCCAGCACCAGCATCAGGTCGTTTTCGTCGCACAGGCGCCTCAGCCCCTGCATGAACTCCTGGCTGGCCGGGCGGATTCCCCCTTCGCCCTGCACCGGCTCGACCAGGAAGCCGGCGCTGTGCGCGTCGAGCGCGGCCTCGGCGGCGGCGAGATCGTCGAACGGGACGACGACGAAGCCCGGGAGCAAGGGCGCGAAGCCGTCCCTGAGCTTGGGCTGGTCGGTGGCGCTGATCGTCGCCATCGTCCGGCCGTGGAAGGCGTTGCCGAAGGTGATCAGCACGTTCTTCTCGGGCCGGCCGTGATGGTGGTGATAGCGGCGCGCCGTCTTGATCGCGCACTCGACCGCCTCGGCGCCCGAATTGGTGAAGAACACCGTGTCGGCGAAGCTGTTCTCGACCAGCCGCCGGGCGAACGCCTCCCCCTGCGGCGACCCGTAGAGGTTGGAGACGTGCATCAAAGTCGCCGCCTGCTCCTGGATCGCGCGGGTCAGATGCGGGTGGCCGTGGCCGAGCAGATTGACCGCGATCCCGCTCGCGAAATCGAGATATTTCGTCCCGTCCTCGCCGTAGAGCCAGACCCCCTCCCCTCGCACCGGCCGCACCGGCGAGCGCGGATAGACGGGCATGAGCGGCGTGATGGCCATTTGGGGCTCCCGGAGCGGCGTGAATGAGAAGCGGCCCCTTCGCGACCGCCCTTCCGCTCTAGAGAGGGGCCGGGTGTCGCGTCCATTACCGGCGGCTTCAGCTCTTCAGCTTCCAGCCGCGTTTGAGCAGCGCGTAGCAGAGGAGGCCGAGCGCGATGTCGATGGCGAGGATCATAGCCGCGCCGAAGCCGATCGGGGAATCCGAGAGGCCGAGGAAGCCGTAGCGGAAGCCCGAGATGACGTAGAAGAAGGGGTTGGCCCGGCTCACCATCTGGAAGGCGGGGGCGAGGTTGTGGATCGAGTAGAAGGTGCCGGAAAGCAGGGAGAGCGGCGCGACGACGAAATTGGTCACCGCCGCGGCATGGTCGAACTTGTCGGCCCAGATCGAGGTGATGAGTCCGGCGAAGGCGAGCATCGCCGCGCCCGTGATTCCGAACCAAAGCACCGCCCATAAATTGTGCGGGATCACATGCACTCCGGGCCAGACCAGCATCGCCAGCCAGACCGCGCAGCCGACCAGGATGGCGCGGGTCACCGCCGCTCCGATCAGGGCCGCGATCAGCTCGCCGACCGACAGCGGCGGCATCAGATAGTCGACGATATTGCCCTGGATCTTGCCGACCAGCAGCGAGAAGCTGGCATTGGCGAAGGCGTTCTGGAGCATGCCCATCACGATCAGGCCGGGCGCGATGAAATCGGCGAAGGGGAGCCCCATCACCGTCCGCCCGCTGCGGCCCAGGGCGACGGTGAAGATGACCAGGAACAGGAGGGTGGTGATCGCCGGCGCCCAAACGGTCTGCAGCTGGACCTTGAAGAAACGCCTCACCTCCTTCACATAGAGGGTTCGAAGGCCGCCCCAATTGACGTTCCGGATGGTCGGGACACCGGGTTCGGCCTTGACCCAATTCGAAGGCTGGTCGTTCATCGCGCCGTCGCTAGAGCGAGAGGCCGGGGGCCGCAAGCCGCGTGAAGGAAGATGCATGTCCTGGACTGACGAACGGATCGAACGGCTGACCACGCTCTGGACCCAGGGCATGACCGCCAGCCAGATCGCCGACGAGCTCGGCGGAGTGTCGCGCAACGCCGTGATCGGCAAGGCGCACCGGCTCGGCCTCCAGTCGCGTCCGTCGCCGGTCAAGCCGAACGAGGAAGGCGGGGACGAGCGCGACTCGGCTTCCGCGCCGCAGCCCCGGGCCGAGGCGCCGGAAGCGAAGCCGGCCCCGGCCGCCACCGCCGCGCCCGCCGAAGCGCCGGCCGCCGACGCCGCGCCCGCTTTGCCGGTCCCGCCGTCGCCGCCCCAGCCCCAGATCCGCTCGATCGGGCCGGGCGGCTTCATCCGCCAGACGCCCGGCGAGCAGCAGTCGCCGATCCCGCCGGCGCCGCCGCGCCGCCTCGTCCCGGCCAAGCCGAGCCCGGAGATCGCCGACAAGACGAGCCTGCTCGATCTCAACGAGAAGATCTGCAAATGGCCGGTCGGCCATCCCGGCGAGCCCGATTTCCATTTCTGCGGGGCGCCGGCCAATCCCGGCTTTCCCTATTGCGTCGAACATTGCGGGGTCGCCTACCAGGCGCAGATCCCGCGCCGCGACCGCCGCCCGCCGCCGCCTTTGCCCTTCGGCGGCCCGCGTATCCGCTGAGGCCTGACGGCCGGCTGTTGCGACTCCGACACGATCGAGATCAGCGCGATTTTCCGGAACGGCGGCTCCCTTCTGTTCGTTTGACGCGGACGAAGAAACCACCGTTTTTCAGAACCATGCCCCACGAAGAAGCCGAATATTACGAGCGCCGCGCCGAGGCGGAGATCGCGCTCGCCCAGCAGGCGCGGCACGGCGCCGCGGTGCGGGCCCATTACGAGCTCGCCTCCGCCTATCTCGACCGGATCCATGGCGATCGCCCGCGCTCGAGCGGCGGGCTGTTCAGCGACTGAGCCGTTCGGGAGCGCGGCGCAGGTCGAGCGCCGCCACCTCGCCCTCGGTCACGTCCTGGGTGAGGCCGACCACGCGCAGGCCGCCGCCCGGCCGGTCGACCGCCTTGCCGATGGCGAGCAGGCGCCGCCACCCGCCGCCCGGCCGCCGCACCCGGAACTCGGCGACCGCCGGCGCCCGGCTCGCCACCGCCTCGTCGATCGCCGCGAGCACCGACTCGCGGTCGTCGGGGTGAACCAGCTCGGCATAATCGGCGAGGGCCAGCTCCGAATCCTCCGGCCGGTCGAGGCCGTGCAGCTCGCGGCCGCGCTCGCACAGGCGGACGGTGGCGCCCTCGATGTCGATGTCCCACAAGGCGGCGCCGGCGCCGCGGCGGGCGAGGTCGAGCAGCTCGGCGGAATCGAGGGCGGCCGTTTCCGCCGCCTTTCGGGCGGTGGCGTCGCGGGTCGTGCCGGCCATGCGCAGCGGCGCGCCGGTCGCGGGATCGCGTTCGACGATCCGCCCGCGCACGTCGCTCCACCGCCAGCCGCCGTCGGCGGCGCGGATCCGGTACTCGCAGGCGAACTGGCCGCTCCGCCCGGCGAGATGGTCGTCGAGCCGCCGCCGCCATTGCGCGCGGTCGCCGGGATGGATCAGGGCCTCGAACCGCCCCCGGTCCGGCACCGCGCCGAGCCGTTCGACCAGCGCCTCGGTGAGGCGGATCTCGCCCGTGCCGAGGTTCCAGTCCCACGCCCCGTCGCCCGCGGCTTCGAGCGCGAGGCGCAGAATCTCCTCGCGCCCGAGCCCTGGATCGGGCCGCGCCCCGCCCGCCTCGCCCAGCCCAGGCAGGCCGGCGTCGATCCCGAGGCGCAGCGCTTCGGGCAGGGTCGCCGCGCCGAGCGCCGCCATCATATGGGCGCGGTGCATCTCGACGGTGCGCGGGCTGAGCCCGAGGCGCCGTGCCATCCCCTTGTTGGAGAGGCCGGCGAGCAGGCCCTGAAGCACCTGCCGCTCGCGCCGCGACAGGCGCTCGACCGCCGCCGCGGTGTCCTCGCGCGACGGCCTCCGGACGGCGCCGGGCGTGTCCTGGACGAAGGGGGCTGGCTTGCTCACGAATCTTCCCGAAGCGCCAAGATAGGAAGCGCGGGGCCCCGCTTCGAGGGGCGACTTACGGTATTCCAACGGTATTTCCCCTTGACCCCCCGGAAGGCAGTGAGGGCCTAGCCGAGAGGCGGCCGGTTGATCTTACGGTCCTGCCGGCCGGCGGCGGCCCTACCCCCCACGAGCGGGCCGCCGCCCCCTTTCCGCCAGCGCCCCTAGAGCCGCCAAATCCGCGGCTCGCCGCGCGGCTGCGCGACTCGGCCGGCCTGACCCAGGAGGCGCTCGCCGGGAAAAGCGGCTTCAGCCAGCAATTCATCAGCGACCTCGAACGCGGCAAGCGCAACCCGACGGTGGTGACCCTCTACGAACTGGCGACCGCGCTGGGCGTCAGCCAGGTCGAGCTGGTGCGGGACGATTGAAGGACAATTGATGGGACGGTCACCGTGACTGTCCCCGAGCAGCCTGTCCCCGAGCAGCCCCCCAGAAAGTACGTCCCCACGAAGTCTGCCAGCTGAGCGGCAAGTACTCCTAGCCGCTCCTAGGTAGTTGACACACAACGGCTGCGAAGAAGCCATAGAGACGCGGCTTTTGGGAGAGCTGCCGTCCGATTCGGTCGCCGAACCGCCCGTCGAGCGACAGTGCATAATCCCCAGACCGGAAACGTAACTCACCGGTCATGTCAGCGAGTCTCTCGAAGATCGGGCGGAAGCCGTTCCCATGTCCAGTGCCCCGTTCGAACCGCGAGACGCTAGACTCCACGATTGCCGTTAGGGCGGCGCCTTCGTCCTGAAGACGCGCATGCTCGGGATTTTTCGTTACGCTTCTAAGTACGCCTATCCCGCTGTCCGCAACCACAAATTCAAACATACCAGGCCGAGCTGCAAAGATTGCGACTCCACTTTCCGGCGCCTCTGAGTGATCGACAACGTTCCCGATCAACTCACCCATCGCCGCGATTAGCAGGGGCGCTGCCGCAAAACCTGCGCCGAGCGCGGCCTTATGCGCATCGATCTTAAAGCTTGTTAGAACACGTTCCTCATCAATCCCTCTGCCACTTACCAAGCCGCGACGGCCGTCGCTGTCCAGCCAGTGCACTCGCCTTACCAAGACTGCGTCGAGCAGCGATGTGAGCGGTCCTTCTTCGAACCAGGACGAGCTGCGCAGCCTTTTCAGCGTTTCGCCAGCTACTAGGTTCGTGACTTCGATGATCGGACCGACTGCTTCTGCCCGAAATGTTTTGCCGTCGAGCCGGGGTTCAATCGCTCGCTGCCGAGCTCGACCAAGACCATCGACAAGGCCGTAGTCGAATTGCGGCGAGAACAGGTCAGGCGGCAAGCGCTAGCTTTGGCATGAGGTCCGCGAACCAGCGTTCGGAAGACACTATGTTGTCGTGGAGCAAGGTGTCGATTGGCATGCCTTCTGGTGTCATCCGCTTGACCCAGCGGCGCCGTCCGTCGGCGTCGATCATCGCGATTTCGCGGTGGTGCGCCTTCTCAAATGGCGAACTGTCAATGAAGCTAATGTCGAAGTGCCGGGATAGCGGCAAAACAACCGGCAGACCTCCTCGAACGATAAGACCGAGTCGCCGTCCCGAAGCCTCAGCAAATTCGATCAGCCATTGCGCATGCTGGCGCATTCGGTCCGGGCTCTTCGCTCCAGTAGTGAATTCATATGCGATATGCGTCACCTCTGGGTGTATGGAGACGTACTCAGCCCATCGCGCGAAGTCTCGCCGAGTGCGCCCGTTGATATGCAGCGCCGCCGCTTGGCCTTCCGACACGAGTTCGTGGAATACCTCTGCGATCCGTCGCATCGAGTGGAGATCATCCCAGCGGGGACGGTCGACCGTCACACTGAAATTCGGAGTAGTTACCATCGCGACTCCGAGCCGGCGCAGATTCGCGATCGCTTTCACACGTCCCTGAGTTTCAAGCTTCCACCAGCGCTCGACCTCATGATCCTGCGCAACACCCGACAAGAAAAGACTGGTCGCAGAATCGATCTTAAAAGCGCACTCGACCTCTTCGCGGCTCGCAAAGCGGCACCCCGCGTCCTTATCAAAGAAGCGGTAGAGTGGCGCGGCCACTGCTGCTGCAGAAAGTACACCAACGCGCGCGCTGCCGTGAAAGAGCATCGGTATATATTGTGGGCTACTCGGTGGGGCTATCGGCACCGCATGCGGCGTAACGAGATCGAGCCCATCTACCTCGCGGATCCGATCGGCAAAAGTGATGGCATTTGGGCAGACGATCTGACACGTTCTTGGCTGTCCGCAGCAATGGTCTAGGCAGTTAAAGCCGGACCCCGCGATGGTTTGTCCGCCACATTCCGTCAGATTGGGGCATCCTACGCATCCAAGGGACAATGGCGCGTCGGGAATGCTCCAAAAGCTCTTGTACGCACGTTGCTGACGGGACATCGCATCCGCCTCTAATGGAGGGTCACCTCTAAGACGCCACTGATCGGGTCGACGGCCACCACTTCGACACGTGCGATATTGCAGCCTTGCTCCATCGACTGGAGGAGCTCAGAGGTGGGGGCTGCAATGATTAGAACTGGTGATACGCCGCGACGGCCGATCAGCTTTCCATCCTCAACTCGGGCACATAGCGAGTCACCTACCCCAATAGATGCGCCATCAACAGTCTCCGCTTCGAACCTACGGGCTTGTTGCTCACAGGCCTTGCTAAACAAATCCGGCGTGTTTG
>JAXDPA010000148.1:0-4867 GCA_034668685.1 Sphingomonadales bacterium
GCCTTCCGTAAATCGGCGCCGCGACGCCCTCCCAGGGGCGCGAAAAGGTTCGGGGCCGTAGCTCAGCTGGGAGAGCGCTGCAATGGCATTGCAGAGGTCAGGGGTTCGATCCCCCTCGGCTCCACCAGCCTTCGCCTTGGCGAAGGCAGGGTACTGGACTCCATGCCACCCATCGACGGTATCCCGCGTCTCGCGACTACAGGCGTATGAATTACGTCTACCTTCTTCAGAGCCTTAGGCCTCTGCCGGCCATTCTCCTTCTCCCCAGAAGCAGCCGGACCAAATCGGCTGTGCGACATCGCCTTCCTCGAATTCGATCCAAACCGCTGCGTCCACCGGCGGCAGCAAGCGATACCTCGTTGGCGGGTCGACATAGGGCACGCACGGCATGGCCCAGCCACTTGCCACCTCGCCGAACACGGATGGAACGAGTGCCTGCAGCCTGCCCATCCTGAGCGGGTCCACATTGTCGACCACGGTGCCGCGATACTTTCCCCAGAGCCCGTTCATCGTTCATCCCCCCTGCGTGCACGGCGCCGCCCGTCACCGTAACACGGTGGGCGGCGCCTCCCAATCCACCGGCAGCGGATGCTATCGATGTGGGCCTGCGACGGGCGCGGCGTCGAACGTCGCGGTGTCGATCAGCGCGTCGCCGCCCAGCGTCCGGTATAGGTCCGCCAGGTTCGTGGCTCGCTCCAGCCTTGTGCGAGTCAGGCTTTGCTGGGCGGAATAGAGGGTGCGCTGGGCGACGAGGGTGGCGAGGAAATTTTCGATGCCTTCGCGGTAGCGGGCTTCGGTCAGGCGGTAATTGTCCTCGGCGTCGGCGACGAGGCGGGTCTGGGCGGCGACCTGCGCGGCCATCGTGCCTCGGCGGGCGAGGGCGTCGGAGACTTCGCGGAAGGCGGTCTGGATGGTCTGCTCGTAGCGGGCGAGGAACAATTCGCGCTGGGCGCGGGCGTAAGCGAGGTTGGCCTTGTTGGCGCCGGCGTCGAAGATCGGCAGCGAGGCGTTGGCGCCGGCGCTCCAGGTGAAGGCGCCGCCGGTGAACAAGGAGGTGAGCGCGGTACTGGCGAGGCCGAGCAGGCCGGTCAGCGAGATCCGCGGGAAGAAGGCGGCGCGGGCGGCGCCGATCCGGGCGTTGGCGGCGAGCAATTGGTATTCGGCTTCGACCACGTCGGGACGGCGCAGCAGGACCTCCGAGCTGAGCCCCGCCGGCACTTCGGCGATCAGCGAATCGACGCTCTCGATCGAGGCGGGCAGCAGGGAATCCTCGATCGGAGCGCCGACGAGGAGCTGGAGCGCATTGCGGTCCTGGGCGACGTCGGTGGTCTGGCTGGCGACGTCGCTCCTGGCCTGCTCGAGGATGGTCTGCGCCTGCCTGAGGTCGATGCGCGAGGCGATCCCGCCCTGCAGGCGGGCGCCGGTCAGCTGCACCGAACGCGCCGCATTCGCCTCGGTCTCCTGGGCGATGTGCAGCAGGGTGCGATCGGAGGCGAGGGTGAAATAAGCGGTGGCGATCTCGGCGGTCAGCGACAGGCGGGTGGCGCGGGCCGCCGCTTCGGTCGCCAGATACTGGTCGAGCGCCGAGTGGCTGAGGCTGCGGATCCGGCCGAACAGGTCGAGCTCGAAATTGTTCACGCCCGCGTCGAGCGAATAGCGGGCGTGGGTGCCCTGGCCGCCGCCCCCGCCGCTGACGTTCACGCCGCCGCCGGCGTCGACATGGGGCAGCAGCTCGGAGCGCTGGACCCGGTATTGGGCGCGGGCCGAGGCGATGTTGGCCGCGGCGATGCGCAGATCGCGGTTGTTGGCGAGCGCACGCTCGATCAGCGCCTGGAGCTTGGGATCGCGGAACACGTCCTTGTAGGTGAGCGTCGGCAGCGCCGCCTCGCTCTGGCGGAGATAGGCGTCGCCGGCCGGCCAGCTCGCCGGCACCGGCGGCTCGGGCCGGGCATATTTGGGCTCGAGCGTGGTGCAGCCGGCGAGCGCGGCGGCGGCGAGCAGGGCGGCGATCTTCCTCACAGGGCCGGCGCCTCCCGCTCGGTCAGGACCAAAGTCTCGCGGCGCCGGGCGAACAGCCGGCGGACGAGGACGAAGAACAAGGGTACGAAGAAGATGGCGAGGAGGGTCGCGGCGATCATCCCGCCCATCACCGCGGTGCCGATCGCGACCCGGCTGCGCGCTCCCGCGCCGGTCGAGATGGCGAGCGGGAGGACTCCGAACACGAAGGCGAGGCTGGTCATCAGGATCGGCCGGAGGCGGAGGCGCGCGCCCTCGATGGCCGCCGCGAGCGCGGTCTTGCCTTCCTTCTCGGCGAGCTCGGCGAACTCGACGATGAGGATCGCGTTCTTGGCGGAGAGGCCCATCGTGGTCAGCAAGCCCACCTGGAAATAGACGTCGTTGTCGAGGCCTCGGATCGCCACGGCGAGCGCGGCGCCGAGCAGGCCGAGCGGCACGACCATCAGCACCGAGATCGGGATCGACCAGCTCTCGTAGAGCGCGGCGAGGCAGAGGAAGACGACGAGCAGCGACAGAGCGTAGAGATAGGGCGCCTGTCCGCCCGACAGGCGCTCCTGGTAGGAGAGGCCGCTCCAGTCGACTCCGACGCCCGGCTCCTTCGCGGCGAGCGCGGCAATCCGATCCATCGCCTCGCCCGAGCTGTGGCCTTCCGCCGCCTGGCCCTGGAATTCGTAGGAGGGAACGCCGTTGAACCGACCGAGGCTGGAGGGCGCGCGGCCCCAGCTGGTGCCGGCGAAGGAGGAGAAAGGCGCCATCTGGCCGTTCGACGAGCGGACGAACCAGCTCGAGAGGTCCTCGGGGCGGCTGCGATAGGGAGCGTCGCCCTGAACGTAGACTCGCTTCACCCGGCCGCGGTCGATGAAGTCGTTGACGTAATTGCCGCCCCAGGCCGCCGACAGGGTCGAATCGACGTCGGCCTGGGAGAGGCCGAGCGCGCCGATCTTGGCCTGGTCCTCGTTGACCTCGAGCGTCGGATTGTCCTCGAGCGTCGACAGACGGACCGAGGCGAGGCCCGGATCCGCCATCGCCGCGGCGAGGATGCGGTCGCGCGCCGCCCTGAAATCGTCGCGCGACAGCGAGCCGGTGTTGAGCAGCTCCATGGTGAAGCCGCTCGACTGGCCGAGGCCGCGCACCGGCGGCGGGTTCAAGGCGAAGAACTGGACGTCGCGGAGCACGCCCAGGCTTCGCGTGGCACGTTGGGTGATGGCGATCGCGCCGTTTTCCGTGCCCTTGCGCTCATCCCACGGCGCCAGCGCGAGGAAGCCGCGGCCGGCATTCTGCCCCGACCCCGCCTGGTTGCCGCCGACGACGGTGAACAGGGCGACGACGTTCTTCTTCTCCTTCCCCAGGAAATAGCGCTCGACCGCCTTGGCGGCCTCGAGCGTCCGGGCCTGGGTGGCGCCGGGGGCGAGGGTGAACTGGAGCTGGGCGAAGCCCTGGTCCTCGCTGGGCAGGAAGCTGGTCGGCAGGCGCAGGAAGACGAAGACGAGCAAAGCGGTGAGCACGACGTAGACGAGCATCATCGGCCGCCCCCGCTCGATCGTCCAGGCGACGCCTCTGCGGTAGCGTTCGCGGCTGCGGTCGAACCAGGCGTTGAACCGGGCGCCGACGCGGTGGGCGCGGGCGGTGAAGCTGCCTTCCTCGGCCGCCCGCTCCGCCTCGCTCTTCGGCGGCTTGAGCAGGGTGGCGGTGAGGGCGGGGGAGAGGACCAGGGCGACGATCACCGACAGGATCATCGACGAGACCATGGTGATCGAGAATTGCCGGTAGATGACCCCGACCGAGCCGCCGAAGAAGGCCATCGGCAGGAACACGGCGGAGAGGACGAGGGCGATGGCGATCAGCGCCGTCTGGATCTCGTCCATCGACTTCACCGTCGCGTCGTGGGGCGAGAGCCCCTCCTCCTCCATCAGCCGCTCGACATTCTCGACGACGACGATGGCGTCGTCGACCAGCAGGCCGATCGAGAGGACGAGTCCGAACAAGGTCAGGGTGTTGATGGTGAAGCCGAACACGGCGAGCACGCCGAACGTGCCGAGCAGGACCACCGGCACGGCGATCGCCGGCACCAGGGTCGCCCGCCAGCTCTGCAGGAAGACGAACATGACGATGACGACCAGCACCACCGCCTCGAGCAGGGTCTTCACCACCTCGTGGATCGACAGCTTGATGAAGGCGGTACTGTCGTTGGGGTAGGCATAGCGGAAGCCCTGCGGGAACGACTTGGCGCGCGCGTCGACCTCGGCGCGGACCAGCTTGGCGGTCTTCAGGGCATCGGCCCCAGGCGCCAGCTGGATCGCGATTCCGGCGCCGGGATGGCCGTTGAGGCGCGACAAATTGCCGTAATTCTCGCTTCCGAGCTCGACCCGTGCGACGTCCTTCAAGGTGACGTTCGAGCCGTCCGGCTGGGTCTTCAGGATGATCGCCCTGAACTGGTCGGGCGTCGACAGGCGCGAGCGCGCGGTCACCGTCGCGTTCAGCATCTGGTCGGGCGGAGCGGGCTGGCCGCCGATCTGGCCGGCGGCGACCTGGGTGTTCTGCGCCTGGATCGCCTGGATGACGTCGCGCGGGATCAGGGAGAAGCTGGCGAGCTTGTAGGGATCGAGCCAGATCCGCATCGCATATTGCGAGCCGAACACGTTGATGTCGCCGACGCCGGGCACCCGGCCGAGCGGGTCCTGGAGGTTGGTCGTGAGATAGTCCGAGACGTCGGCCGACGACATGCGGTCGCTCTCGTCATAGACCGAGACGACCATCAGGAAGTCCTGGTTGGACTTGGTGACGACGAGGCCCTGCTGCTGGACCTGCTGGGGCAGGCGGGGAAGGGCCTGCTGGACCTTGTTCTGGACCT
>JAXDPA010000149.1:0-5399 GCA_034668685.1 Sphingomonadales bacterium
CTCGATCATGCCCGCTTTGTCGGCATGGAATCGCTTCAGATAGCCGAGCTCGGCCTTGCCGTAGGTGCCCCGGCCGGGGCTGACGACGAGCACAGCCTCGCGCTCAGCCACGCACCGTCTCCAGCGCCGCCTCGACGATCGAGTCGCGGCTCGGCAGAGTGATGGTCGCCGCCCGGCCGAGCGGAATGAAACTGTCCTCGGCGGTCAGACGGCGCACCGGAAGGTCCGGCGCGCGTTCGGCGAACAAGGCCATCAGGGCCTCGCTCTGGGAGCCCGTCCGCCGGCATTCGTCGACGATGAGGACGTGGCGGCACCCGGCGACCGCGTCGAGCAGCCCGTCCGCGTTCAGCGGCGCGAGCCAGCGCAGGTCGACGACCCTGATCCCCAGGCCATGCCGTTCCCTCAGGATTTTCTCCGCCTGGCGGGAGAGGTAATAGCCGTTGGCGTAGCTGACGATGGCGAGGTCGGTGCCATCGCCGTGCATGCCCAGTGCGCCGAGCGGGATCGGCTTCGCCTCGCCGGGCGCGGCGTAGGGGGCGGTCCACAGCCCGTCGCCTTCCGCGTGCAGGTCGCGGGTCATGTAGAGGGCGATCGGCTCGACGAAGACGACGACGCGGCGCTCCTCCAGCGCGAGCCGCACGCATTCGCGAAGCATCTCCACCGCGTCCCCGCCGTTGCTCGGGCAGGCGAGGATCAGGCCGGGTATGTCGCGGAAGACGGCGAGGCTGTTGTCGTTGTGGAAATGGCCGCCGAAGCCCTTCTGGTAGCCCAAGCCGGCGATCCGCACGACCATCGGATTCGTGAACTGCCCGCAGGAGAAGAAGCTGAGCGTTGCCGCCTCGCCGCGCAATTGGTCCTCGGCATTGTGGACGTAGGCGAGGAACTGGATCTCGGGAATCGCGAGCAGATTGTTGTGCGCCGCGCCGATGCCGAGGCCGAGGATGCTCTGCTCGTCGAGCAATGTGTCGATGACCCGGACCGAGCCGAAGCGCTCGTGAAGCTTGGCGGTGACGTTGTAGACTCCGCCCTTCCGGCCGACATCCTCGCCGGCGACGAAGACCTTCGGGTAAGCGAGCAGGATGTCGGCGAGCGCCCAGCTCAAGAGGCGCGCCATGTGCTGGGGCTTTTCCATCATCGCGGCATCGCGGGCGAACAGGGCCGAGCGCTGCTCCGGATCGGGCGTGTTGGCGGTCGCGCGGGGCGCCTTTGGGGGGACGATGCTCGCCATCACCTCGGCGGGCGTGGACAGCTTGGGGGGAGCGATCGCCTCGGCGGCGATGCGGTCCAGCCGCTCTTCCGTCTCCTCGTAGATGTCGAGGATTTGGCTTCCGGTGAGGATTCCCTCCTCGACGAGCAGGGCGGCGCTGTAGACGAGCGGGTCGCGCTCCTCGTCCTCCTCGATCCGCGCCCTGTCCATGTAGGCGGTCTGAACGTCCGAGCCGGCATGGCCGTAGAGCCGGACGCAATCCATATGGAGAAAGACGGGGCGGCGGCGGGTGCGGGCGTGGCGGGCGGCTTCGAGCGCGCCGCGATAGGAATCGACCATGTCGAAGCCGCTGCAGCGCACATAGTCGAGCGCGGGCCGGCCGCTGAAGGCGGCTTCGATCCAGCCGGACGGGGTTCGGGTGGAGATTCCGATGCCGTTATCCTCGCAGAGGAAGACGATCGGCATCGGGCTGCCCTGATAGGCGGCCCATTGCGCGCAGTTGATCGCGCCCTGGGCGGTCGAATGGTTGGCCGAGGCGTCGCCGAAGCTGGCGAGGATGATGGCGTCGTGCGGCATCGCCGTGTCCTCGAGCCGGAGCGTCCGGGCGATTCCGAGGCTGAAGGCGGCGCCGACCGCCTTGGGGAGGTGCGAGGCGATGGTGCTGGTCTGCGGCGGGATGTACAGGGGTTTCGAGCCCAGTACCTTGTGGCGGCCGCCCGAGATCGGGTCCTCGGCCGAGGCGGCGAAGCTCAGCAGCATGTCCCAGCACGGCGTCTGACCCGGCAGCTTCGCCGCGCGATGGATCTGGAACGCGGCGGAGCGGTAGTGGAGGAAGGCCATGTCGGTGAGCCGGAAGGCCTCGGCGACGGCGGCGTTGTTCTCGTGGCCGGAGCTTCCGATCGTGTAGAAGCCCTCGCCGCGGGCCTGGAGGCGGCGCGACAGGCGGTCGAGCTGGCGGCTGGCGCATTGGCTGTAGAATAGCTGGACCATCTCCTCGCGGGAGAGGCCGACGTCCGCGGGCTGAACGGCGCTCACCCGGCGCGGCAGATTGCCGCCGAGCACCTTGGCGACGAATTTCGCATGAATGGCTTCGGCCGCATCCATGCCGCGCGACTAACCGCCTTGCCCTCGAATGGGAAGCCGGGGCTCCCGGCCGTCCGCCTTACGCTTCGCCCAGCAGGCGCTGGCGCCAATATCGGGTGAAGAAGATGCCCTCCGGGTCGCGCTCCTGGCGGAGCTTGAGGAAATCGTCCATCTTCGGCCAGGCCTGCCGGTAGAAGGCGGCCCAATCGGCGAAATCATAGGCCGGGATGAACTTGCCCCAATGGAATCGGAAAGGGATGTTGTTGGCGCGGAACAGGTCCCAATATTGCTGGTAGAAGCCGCCCCGCACGTTGGGCGCACCCTCGTTCCCGCGGAACCAGAAGACGTCGAAGCGGACCACGCCGTCCTTATATTCGTCCTGTCCGTCGGAATAAGCCGGGCTCAGCCAGTGCCGGTTCGCCTTCGTCCCGTAAATCTCGGTCGAGTAATAGCCGACCGCGGGCGAGTCCGGCGCGTCGAACAGGCCCTTCAGCAGGTTCATGCACTGCTCGGTATATTGGATCGGGATCCAGATTTCGGTGAACTCGGTGCCGAGCAGGACGTCGTCGGCGGTATTGTCCATCGGCAGGCTGCTCCAGTAATAATCGTTGAACAGGGTCGGCTTGCCTTTGCTCATCGGCTGGAGGAGGTCGAGCGCGGTCGGGAACAGCTCCTGCAGCACGCAGGGGTTCTCCGTGAAGAACTGGATGAAGGGGTCCAGGATCGCCTGCACGATCTCGGTCACCCACGCCGCCGGCACCGGCAAGGGCAGTTGCGCGATGCATTCATTGAAGCGCGCAAAGTTGGTGGCCAGCTTCGACTTGACGTCGTCGGGGTTCGAATTGCCGAGCAGGACGAAGAAGATCGACCCGACCAATTGCTTCAGCCAGCCAATCAGGTCGGTTGTGAATTCCTGATAGGGTATCGGCTTGTAGCCGAGCGGCGGTGGCTCGTCGTGCCGGTCCGCCTGCCAGATGACCACCCGGTCCGCGCCCTTCTGGGGCCACCACATGATCCGGCTGTAGGGCGTCTGCTCGAGGAATTGCCGAAGCGACGGCTTGCCCGCTTCGCCCGCTCCGAACAGGTCTATGGGGCAAACCGGACCCGTCGTCGGAGTCGTGTTCTCCTGGCCCGAAATGGTAAAGGCGCGATTGCACCTCAGCCGAACCTTGGTGACAATTCCAAGCAAGCCCACAGAAACGCACATCGCCTGAAAGGCGGGGTCGGTCTCCTCGATCCAGAGCGCATTGCCGGTCCCATCGACGACTCGGAAGGCGATGACATTGTCGAGGTCGTAGATCAGCGATCCGCCCGACGATCCGGTGGCGGTGAAGCCGCTGACGGTTTGGTGAGTGATCCCGCCGAGGTCGTTTATCCCCCAGCCCTTCTGGGAAAGCTGGTACAATAGACTGTTTTCGAGGGTCGAAGTACCGATCGGATCGTAAGGGTCGAGGCCAAGATGAATTCCGGCTTCGGCTTCGGCGATGCCGCTCGCTTCGTCGATCCATTCGAGAGCGATCATGCGGTCCATCGCGAGGTTGAGGTTCGCACCGGTGGGCGGAGTCCTCGTCAAAGTCATGTTTACCGGCAATTCGTCGACCGGATCGGTGAAGATGCTGTGCGCGGTTGAGTGCGAGGCACCTCGCACCCGTATCTGCAGCTTGTTCGCCGCGGCATATTTTACGAGTGCAACGACCTCGTCCTCGTTCTTCGGATGATAATAGCCGTCTTTTTCCTTCGCGATTATGCTGGACAGGTTCATTTCTGCGTCTCTCCCACGTGAATTACAAATCCATGTGTAGCACTGTCGCTTGACCTGCGTAAGATCGTACGTCCCCGCGGAAGGTGGCCTCCCCTTGACCTGACGTTTACGTAAAGTAGGGAAGGCCGCAGCCCAGCGGGAGAAGACAATGACCAAGAGCGAAATGGCGGCCGCCCTCAACGACAAGCAGGCCTGGCTGCCCGGCAAGCGCGTGAAGCTCGATTTCGGGAGCGACGGCGTGGTCCTGCTCGACGGAGTCGCCGGCCGGGCGACCGAGGAAGACGGCCCCGCCGACACGACGATCAAGGTCGCCTGGAGCGACTGGGAGGACATGCGCGACGGGAAGCTCGACGGCATGACCGCCTTCATGCAGGGCAAGCTCAGGGTCGAGGGCGACATGTCCAACGCCATGCAGCTCCAGGGCGTGCTCGCGAAGCTCAGGGGCTGACCCGTCGTTGCGAGCCCGGCGAAAGCCAGGGGAAGCAATCCAGCGGCGTTGGCGCCGGTAACTGGATTGCTTCGTCGCTTCGCTCCTCGCAATGACGAGTTGAACGCCAATTCAAGTTGACCCGCGGCGCGCCCCCCGCTTATCGGCGGCGCGGCGAAACGGGAGCCGTCCATGAAGAAAATCTATCCCGATGCGGCCGCGGCGCTGGACGGGTTGCTCCACGACGGAATGACGATCTGCGCCGGCGGCTTCGGGCTGTGCGGAATCCCCGAGCGGCTGATCGACGCGATCCGCGACAGCGGCGTCAAGGACCTGACCGTCGTCTCGAACAATGCCGGCATCGACAATGAGGGGCTCGGCAAGCTGCTCCGTACCCGCCAGATCAAGAAGATGATCTCCTCCTACGTCGGCGAGAACAAGGAGTTCGAGCGGCAATATCTCGCCGGCGAGCTCGAGGTCGAATTCTGCCCGCAAGGCACGCTCGCCGAGCGCTGCCGCGCCGGCGGCGCCGGCATCCCGGGCTTCTATACCAAGACGGGGGTCGGCACGATCGTCGCCGAGGGCAAGGAAGTGAAGGTTTTCGACGGCGAGGAATATGTCCTCGAGCGCGGCATCCGCGCCGATTTGTCGGTGATCAAGGGCTGGAAGGCCGACGAGGCGGGGAATTTGGTGTTCCGCAAGACGGCGCGGAACTTCAACCAGCCGATGGCCACCGCCGGCCGGGTCTGCGTTGCCGAGGTCGAGGAGATCGTTCCGGTCGGCTCGCTGAACGCCGATTGCATCCATCTCCCCTCGATCTACGTGAAACGGATGATCCTCGGCGCGCCCTACGACAAGAAGATCGAGTTCCGCACCACCCGTGCGAGGGAGGCGGCCTGATGCCCTGGGACCGCAACCAG
>JAXDPA010000150.1:0-7368 GCA_034668685.1 Sphingomonadales bacterium
CGTGGAGACTGCTCGGGCGCCGATCATCGCTCGAATGGACGCCGACGACGTCTCGACGCCCGACCGGCTCGAGCGGCAACTCGAGCTGCTCGCGCGGCATCCGGAAGCCGTGCTCGTCGGCTCGGTCTGGGAAGGGATCGACCGCCACGGCCGCAGGGTGCGCGAAGCCGATTGCTCGAAGCTCGGCGACAACGGCTTCGCCCCGCCGTTCGCGCACGGCTCGGTCATGTTCCGGCGCGAGGCCTTTCTTCGCGCCGGGGGCTATCGCGTCGAGACCGCTTATTGGGAGGACCTCGACCTTTTCCTGCGGATGGCGGCCCAGGGGCGGGTCCTGGTCACCTGCCGGCCGCTCTATCGCCACCGTTTTTCCGAAACGAGCACGCGCCTCACCTCGAAGCTTCCTGCCGTCGAGCGGGCGGTCGATCTCATGTTCCGCTGCCGGGCCGCGTTCGAGCGGGGCGAGGATTATGAGGCGCTTCTGGAGCCGTCGGCGGCGCAGGCGGGGCGCGAGAAGCTTCACCCCTATACCTTCCTCTCGATGGGCTTCATCTCGCTCTGGTCGGGTCATCGCCCGCGCAGCCTCGAGCGGCTGCTGAAGCGCGGCGCGCTGCGTCCCGACCCGGTGACGCTGAAGGCGCTCATCTGGGCGGGCTGGGCGGCGATCAGCCCGCTCTCGCTTCGCAAGGTGATGCAAGCACTGCTCCGGCTGCGGAACCAGCGCGCCGCCCGCCGCCTCGGCGAGACGGCCGAGTGGCGGCCGCGCCTGCGGCCGGCGCCCCGCGTGCCGCTCAGCGGCTCCGCTGCCGCGCCCGGCGGAAATAGCGCAGGTCTCTTGCCAGCCGGCGCAGCCAGAGCCGCGACTGGCCGCGGCGATGGTCGAGATAATTGACGTCGCCGCATTCGGCCACGAAGCGGCGGCGCCATTCCCCGCTGGCTTCGTCGCGCTGGACCGAGACGGTCACCTGCCCGAGGTCCGGCACGGCCGCCGCGCTGAATCCGATATGCCCGGCCACCGCCGCGACCGCGGCCGCCGGGTCGGCGACCAGCGCCTCGTAGGATAGCCAGAGGGGATCGAGGCCGTTGCGGGCGAAATAGCGTCGCCACCGGGCCTCGTTGTCCGCGAGCCGCGCGAGATGGCCGGCGATGGCGACCCCATCGTAAATCGGTTCGGCGCGCTCCGCCTCGGTCGAGCGGAACCGGTCGGTCTGGATCGACCGGACGAACGACATCGCCTGGCCGAGCAGGTCGAGACGCCGCAGGTAGACGAATCGAAGGCCCGGAAGGCGCCCCGGCCAGCCGCTCTTCATCGTGACGTCGAATTGCTGCGTGAACACCTTGAGGCCGTAGATGCCGTTCGGCGTCGAGGCCGTGTCGAGCAGCCGCTGCAGCGCCGCCGGGTCCTGCTCCATCTCGATCGCGACGAAGGGGTCGCTGAAAAACTCTTTCGGCCGGCCCAGCATCCCGGTCGAGGTCAGCAATTGGCAAAGATAGGTGCTGCCCGACCGGTGGTCGCCGCAGATGACATAGCCTTTACGCTCCATTCAGCCGCCCTCGCGGGCCTCGCCGCGCGGGTCAAGGTGCTCCAGCAGCGACGCCAGCGGCGTTCGCGCGCCGGCGGGCGGCACCGGGAGCCGCCAGTCGAGCTTGTGGACCGGCACGATCCCGGCCGCCAGCAGCGCCGCGACCCGCTCCGTCTCGCCCCGGTCCGCGAAATGGCGCTGCACGGCGTGGCTGGGGTCCGCCGAACGGCGCGGAACGGCGGCCCAGATCTCTCGCGCGGCCCGGTCCCGCCGGCAGAGGTCGGCGAAGAGATAAGGCAGCCAGAAATAGAAGTCCGCCTGCGCCGTGAGCCGCCAGTAGCGCCGGCAGGCGGCAAGCCATTTCTCAACCAGCGCATGGCCGGGCGTCGCGGCGAGCAGCCAGGTCGACAGCAGCCGGTCGCGCCCCGGCCTCGCGAAGGCGAAGAAGCCGCTCCCCATCAGCGGCGGCAGCCAGGCGTCGAGCGGCTCGGCGCAGAAGGTGGTGGCGTCCGCCCACACGCCGCCTTGCCCGGCAAGGAGGTGGAGGCGCAGCAGATTGGCCTTGTGGTTCGCCCGCATCCCGGGGCGCGGCTCCCAGGCCGCCCGGGGCACCAGCGCCGCCGCCGTCTCGGAGTCGAGGCAGGCGATCTCCCAGTCCGGATGGTGCCGCTCCCACGAGCGGCGGCACAGCCGGACCAGCTCCGGAGCCTCGTCCCACCCCTGCTCCCAGTAGAGCCACAGGCGCCTCGGCAAGGCCGCGGCCGGCGGCGGGCCGCTCTGCGGCCCCGGAGCATCGAGCGCGGCCGGGACTCCGAACCGCCGGTCGAGCCGCGCGCGCAGGCGGAAGCGCGCCAGCCACGCCACGTCCCGCATCCTTGCCGCCGCTCCATCCGCCACCGCCTCGCCTTACCGGCCCGGCCGCGCCGCCGCCACCCGCCTCGGCTTGAGCCCGGTACGCCTTTCCCTCCCGCCCCCGGATCGCTTATTGAGCCGCCATGCGCGCGCTTCTCCTCCTCGCCTTGCTCGCCCTCCCCGCCTGCCACAGGGCGGCCCCGGAGACCGTCCAGGAGCGCGCGGCCAATGCCTCGGTGCACCTCGAGCAGCGCTTCAACGAGCTCCAGGCCGAGGCCGAGAACGACACGGCCGAAGCCGCCGCCCCGGCCGAGAACGAGGCCGACGCCCTTCTCAACCAGATCAACGAGACCACCCCCGCCGACGCCAACGCCGCCGGCAACGCGCGCTGACGCCTCAGGAAGGGCGTCCGGTCTTCCATGCGGTGTTCCTCCGGCCCTAGCGAGGCGGCGCGGTTCTCGGCAGCAAGAACGGGTCGGCGGGCGAGTGCTGGCAGGTCCGGGTCTTGGTATCCCGGACGCACACTTGAAGGTGCGCGGTCGGGTAGGCGCCGAACACCTCCTTGGCGGGGATGTGAAAAGTGACATTGGCGCGGCCGCGCCGGTCTAGCTGCGTCAGCTCGTCCGATCCGCTCTCGGCGTTAACGGACGCAGGCCGCGAGCTCGAACGCCGCGGCGGCGAAGGCCATGACGATACCGAACTGGGCGATCGGACTGCCGCCGAGCGGGAGGACAAGGCGGCAGCGGGAGATTCCGGCCTCGAGCGCGAAGAGGAGGGTATGCATGGCAATGGCAAGCTGGAAGATGGTGGTCATCGACTGTCTCCGATGTCCGTAGCCGAGCCACGAATCACTGGCTCGGAATTGAGCCGATGGCGCAGATGAACGACCTTTGTCCGGCGGGATAAACGGCGGTTGTTGAAAGCCGGGGCTTCAAAACAGGCTGCAAAAGCGACTATCGTTAGAGAATGGGGCGCCCTCCTTCCCGATCAACACCAAAGCGGGAGGCCGAGGTCGATCCGGCGATTGTCCCGGGGCTACCTGACGCCGCGGATCGATTCCGGAGGATGCTTGTCGACTACATGCCCGGCCCCGGCCGGACTTATCAGCTGGACGATGTCCTGCCGGCATTTACCGGATCGCTCTTCTCAGCGTGGCGGTTGAACAATCGTAGCGCCCCCCGCGATCCTATCCGCTTCGCGGAAGAGATGATCGCGGTGCTGCGCAACGACGACGCCCCGCTGAAGCGCCATGTCGCTCCAAAATTCGCCAACGAGTGGAAGTACGAGCTTTGCGAAGTACGTGAGGAATTCGCCGCCCTCCTCGACCGCTATCTGATAGCCGCCCAGGCGAGGCGGCACGAGATGATGAAGCTCGCCTTTGGGGTCTCGGCGAGTCAATCGCGCGCGATGATCGGCATTTACGCGGACTGGATAGAGATCACCGCCGCCGATTTCTCTCCTCACGAGAACGAGAACGAGCGAAAAAAGGCGGTACGGGCCTTTCTGAGAGGGGCCCGCGGCACGCCATGCTGGGTAAGCAAGCTGGTGGTCCAGCGAATCGACACAGTCGGGCGGCTCGCCGCGGCGGCCCAGGACACCCATCTTCTCCTCCTCCATGGCCCGTTTGGCGAAGGCAAGACGATTGTGCTGTGGCAGCTGGCCTCGGAATGGCTGGAGCAAGGTAGGCGGGTGTTCGCGCTGCGCACGGCGGAGGCGCTCCGGGACAGCGAATTCACTGCGGCGCTACGCTGGCATGAGCGGCCGCTCGTTATCGTCGACGACATTCCCCTCTCAGCGCCACCGCCGAGCTGGGTCGTCCCCATCGCGGGGCGCCCCGGCGGCTGTATCGCCGTTGGTCTCCAGACGCGCAACCTCGCCGCCTGCCTGCAAATGACCCAGGCGGCCAAACCCCGAGACATTCGCGTTTCGGCCGTAAGGCCGGAAGACGCGCCGGCTTACATCGATCTTATCGAACAATATGCCGCGGCGCCCACCAGCGTCGAACGCCCCACAATCGAGCGGCTCTTCGTGAATGGATTGAGGATGGGCCTCGGGGGTCTTTGGCCAGCGATGTGGCAGGCTACCCGCGGGGCAAAGCTCGACGACCGCGTGCGCGAGTTCGTGGATAGCGTTCGCGCGGAACGCAGTCTGCTGCGCGTCCTCGGTGCCGTGACCTTCGTCAACTATCACTGCGAGCCTAGGTGCGTCGGCGAGAACCTGTCGCAGCCCATGGAGCCGCGCCGAAGCCTGATCGCTGGGCTCATCCGTAATCTTAATCTCCGGGACGCCGCGATCGCTCAGGATTTGAAGAGGCTTGAAAGTGTGGGGGAGGCGATCGAGGGGGAGTTGCTTGGCACCCGTCTTGACGACCTCGCCGACCCGACACTTCGTTTCAGACACCCGGCGGTGACGGCGTCCATGTACCGCTGGATCTTCGGCATTTCGAGGGACGGGATCGGCCACACCTATGTAGAAATATGGCCCTATTATTTCGCGCTCGCGCGAGCGCTGCCCAAGAGTGGCGAGACGGCGGACAATGTCTTGCGACTCATCCGCAGCTACGAGATCGGTTGGGAGCAGCAGTCGCCGGCGTGGCGCGAGCTCATGGCCGAAGCCTCTTGGGAGGGAATCAAGGGAATGGCGGAGCTGGCTCTGGCCACACATCCGAGCCTGCGGACCACCGACCGCGTCCTTATTGCCCTCGCCGAGGCGGCGATCAGAAGCAGCGCTCCGGGCGAGGAGCGGTTTGCCTATGGAATCAGCCGATTGGAAGCCGCCACCGCGGACCCGAAATGCCCGGTCGACGTGTTGGTGGCGGCGTCCCGCATCCTGCAGGATCATTCCATCGTTCTGCCCGCCGCAGTCGGAAGCGAGGAGCGAGACTGGCAATATTTCTCGCACCGCACGTTGGAGCGCCAAAAAGGCCGGAAATCGCCTGCGCTGAACATGGTATATCGTATTGCGGGGCAAGTCCCGATCAACGGTGAGGATTTGGCCAAGTGGCTGAACAGATCGGCTTTGTCGCCGGGGCGCGTCTCTCCTTCCTTCCTGAACGTCATTGCGGACGTGAGCGACTATTTTTGCACGCAGGGCAGCGGCAGCGATTTCGCGAATGGTCCCGCTGACGAGGCGCTTCGCTCGCTCCGCTCGCTGTGGCGTTTCTTTTGGCAATCGTGCGCACTCCGCCCCCGGTGGATCGATCTCATTTCGAAATCCGCTGGTGCGCCGGAAGCGCTTCGCCTCGCGGGCACTTGCCGGCGCATTCTCGACGCATGGGCCCAATTCGACGCGAAGAACGACGATCTGTGGCCGGCGGGGGTGATGGAAGACGTCAGGCGTATTCACGACCAGCAGACGCAATGGGCGCCGTTCATGCGGTCCTATCCCGACTATTACCCGGTTGACCAGAACGGCCCGGCACCGGGCGCGTAGCACACCTCGTCCATCAGCGCGTCGTAACCCGTCTCTTCGCTCCCGGGATGATCGCCGCCTCGTGATCGGCACAGACGGCTGAGTCCCTCCTACCTGGGCAGAAATCAAAGAAAAGGGCCCCGCGGTCGCCCACGAGGCCTCATCTTTTCCGTCGTTGCGAGGAGGGTGGCAACGAAGCAATCCAGCCTGCTCGAAGGCTTCACTGGATTGCCGCGCTACGCTCGCAGTGACAAAGTCCTAGTCGTCGTCGCGGGTCAGGAAGGCCGGGGCGAAGTCGGGCGCCGGGCCGTCGTCGTCGCGGCGGGGACGGTCGTCGCGGTCGCGGCGGGGGCCGCGGTCGCCGCGGTCTCCACCTTCGCCGCGAGGGCCACGGTCGCCTTCGCCGCGCGGGCCTCGGTCGTCACGACCCCCGCCTTCGCCGCGGGGACCACGATCCCGGTCGCCTTCGCCGCGCGGGCGGTCGTCACGGCCGCCGCCTTCGCCACGCGGTCCGCGATCCCGGTCGCCGCCTTCCCGGCGGGGTCCCCGGTCACGGCCGCCGCGGTCGCCGCGGCCTTCGCCGTCGCGCCTCGGGCCGCGCGGGCCTCTGTCGCCGCGGTCGCCACGGTCGCCGCGGGGTCCGCGATCCTCGCGCGGAGGCCGCGTGTCCTCGAGCTCCTCGCCGGTCTCCTGGTCGACGACGCGCATCGACAGGCGGACCTTGCCGCGCGGGTCGATTTCGAGGACCTTGACCTTCACTTCCTGGCCTTCGGCGACGACGTCGCCGGGCTTCTCGACCCGCTCGTTCTTCATCTCGGAGACGTGGACGAGGCCGTCCTTGCCGCCCATGAAGTTCACGAACGCGCCGAAATCGACGATGTTGACCACCTTGCCGGTGTAGATCTTGCCGACCTCGGCCTCCTCGACGATTCCGGCGATCCACTTGCGGGCCGCCTCGATCTGCGAGAGGTCCGACGAGCTGATCTTGATCACGCCCTCGTCGTCGATGTCGACCTTGGCGCCGGTCGAGGCGACGATCTCGCGGATGATCTTGCCGCCGGTGCCGATGACGTCGCGGATCTTGGCCTTGTCGATCTGCATCGTCTCGATCCTCGGCGCGTGGGCCGAGAGCTCGGTCCGAGTGTGGTCGAGCGCCTTGGCCATCTCGCCGAGGATGTGGGCTCGGCCCTCATGCGCCTGGTCGAGCGCGACCCGCATGATCTCCTCGGTGATCCCGGCGATCTTGATGTCCATCTGAAGCGAGGTGATGCCCTCGGCGGTTCCGGCGACCTTGAAGTCCATGTCGCCCAGATGGTCCTCGTCGCCGAGGATGTCGGAGAGGACCGCGAAGTCCTTGCCCCCGGAATTGGCATCCAGGATCAGGCCCATGGCGATGCCGGAGACCGGCCGCCTGATCGGCACGCCCGCGTCCATCAGCGCGAGGCAGCCGCCGCACACCGTCGCCATCGACGAGGAGCCGTTCGACTCGGTGATGTCGGAGAGGACCCGGATCGTGTAGGGGAATTCCTCGTGGCTCGGGAGGACGGCGTGGAGCGCCCGCCAGGCGAGCTTGCCGTGGCCGACG
>JAXDPA010000151.1:0-8680 GCA_034668685.1 Sphingomonadales bacterium
TCGTCCTCGGCGCGAGGCGGAAACCGAGCAGGGTGTTGCTCTCGATCTCGTAGAGGCCGCGATTGTCGCTGAAGCGGGTGACGATCTCCTCGGAGAGTCGGAAGCCCTTTCCCAGGTCGGCGACTGCGGAGCCGCCGATCCAGAGCTGCGAATCGTCCCGCGCCATCGCCGCCGAGGGCAGGGCGGCCACTGCCACGAGGAGAAGCGGGAATCGGGAGGCCATGGGCTCCCACAGCATTTCGCTCCGGCGGCTGCAACATGATCGTCACAAAACGGCAACAATTCACCCCGCCGCTTGCCGAGCCTCGTCACGGCTCCTAGGCAGGCGCGCACCGTTCGCCCCAGGAATCCCCATGCGCTTCAAGCCTCTTGCGTTCGCCGCTTCGCTGTCCCTCGTGCTCGCCGCCGCGGCGCCCGCCCAGCCCGCCGCCGGCCCGACTTTCTCCGCCGACCGCTTCAAGGCGCATGTCGCCTTCCTCGCAGACGACAGGCTCGAGGGCCGCGACACCGGCTCGCGCGGTCACGAGATCGCCGCGACCTACGTCGCCAGCCAGTTCATGGCGCTCGGTCTGAAGCCGGGCGGGGAGGACGGCGGCTGGTTCCAGTGGGTGCCGTTCCGCTCCGCCACGCTGGCCGGCACGCCGACCATCACCGTCGCCGGCCCCACCGGGCCCCAGAGCCTCGAGAACGGCAAGGACGTCATCCTCGCCGGCAGCCTCTCAGAGGAGAAGCAGGACGTCTCGGCGCCGGTCGTCTTCGCCGGCTACGGAGTCGATGCGCCCAAGCTCGGCATGGACGATTACAAGGGGCTCGACGTGCGCGGCAAGATCGTCGCGGTCCTCGCGGGAATCCCCGAAGGCCTACCCAGCGAGATCGCCGCCCATATGGGCGACGAGAAAGGCGCGATGGCCGCCCGCCGCGGCGCGGTCGGCATGATCACCCTCTACACCGCGGCCTATGCGCGGGTGCGGCCGTTCCAGGCGATGGCGGGGCGCACCGGCCGGGCCTCGCTGGCCTGGGTCGGCAAGGACGGGCGGGCTCATGAGGAAGCGCCGGGCCTGCGCTTCACCATGACGGCGAGCGAGGCCGCGGCCGGCCTGCTCTTCGCCGGCGCGAGGCGTCCCTATGACGAGGTCCGCGCCGAGGCCGACAGGAACGCGCGGCCCAAGGGCTTTCCTCTGAAGTCGCAGCTCCGCCTGCAGCGCGCCAGCGCCTGGACGACGATCCGCAGCCCGGAGGTGATCGGCGTTCTGCCGGGGGCCGATCCGGCGCTCAAGGGCGAATATGTCATCCTGATGGGCCATCTCGACCATCTCGGCATCCGCAGGAACGCCAAGCCCGGCGAGGATTCCATCTACAACGGCGCGCTCGACAATGCCGCCGGAGTGGCGACCATGATCGAGGCGGCCCGCGCCTTCGCCGATTCCGGCAAGCCGCCGCGCCGCTCGGTGATGTTCATCGCCAATACCGGCGAGGAGAAGGGCCTGCTCGGCGCCAGCTATTTCGCGTCGAACCCGACCGTCCCGGCGGGCAGGATCGCCGCCGCGGTCGATCTCGACATGCCCTTGCTCCTCTACCGCTTCACCGACGTGATCGCGTTCGGGGCCGAGCACAGCCAGGTCGCCGAGACGGTGCGGCGGGCGGCTGCCAAGATGGGCGTCGGGCTGTCGCCCGATCCGATGCCGGAGGAGAATATCTTCGTCCGCTCCGACCATTACGAGTTCGTCAAGGAAGGCGTGCCGGCGATCATGCTCGCCACCGGCTTCGCCAATGGCGGCGGCGAGAAGTGGCACGCCTTCCTGCGCGGCGCCTATCACCATCCCAATGACGACATGTCGCAACCGATCGACTGGGAAAGCGGAGCGCGATTCGCCGAGCTGAATTACCTGATCAGCCGCGAGCTCGCCGATTCCGACCACCGCCCGCTCTGGTACAAAGGCGATTTCTTCGCCGACCTTTTCGCGCCTAGCCAGGCGAGGGCGGCGAAGCCGGCGGGAGTCGAATAGGGGGTGGGTGCCGTCATGCCGGACTTGATCCGGCATCCACCTTCTTGTTCTGGCGTAGTGGGGGGTGAAAGATGGACCCCGGATCAAGTCCGGGGTGACGGGGAGGGAAGCAATTCCCGCTCCACCCGCCGGTGCCAGAGGATGCCGGCCACCGCGACGAGGCTGAGCGGCCCCAGCTCCGCCCACCAGAACCAGCGTGGGTTCCCGGCGAGGCAGGCGAGCCAGATCAGCAGCACGCGCATGTTGTTGCTGAGCAGGGCCATCAGCCGGAGCGGCCGCCACGCGCGGTCGCCGTAGCGGATGCCGAAGGCGAGAGGGTCGCGGGCCGAAGCGAGCGCGGCGTCGAACGGCGCCGCCGCGCGATCGAGGCTGCCCGCCACCGCGTCGTAGAGGCGGAGAAGCGGATTGCGCGACGGCGACGCCGGCTCCGCCGCCGTGCCCTTGATCCGCCGGTGGAAGCGAACCCGCTCCCCCTCGTACAGCGTCGATTGGACCGCATGGACGGCGCCGGCCGCCAGCGCCAGCGTCCAGGCGCCCGTCGCGCTCGCCAGCGCCAGGTAGAGCAGGACGAACACCGCATGGTCGCAGGCCCCGTCGAGGAAGCGGCCGAGCGCGCTGGCGGTGGCGGTCGCACGCGCGATCATCCCGTCCAGCCCGTCGGCGATCAGCCAGGCCAGGCAGAGGAGGACGCCCAGGGTCGCCCGATGCCGCCAATCCAGATAGGCCCAGGCGGCGGCCGCACCCAAGGCGAGACCCGCCACCGACACCGCATTGGCGGGGATTCGAAGCCTGAGCGCGAGCGGCAGGAGCATGCGGCCGGCGAGATGCACCACCCAGGGATTGGTCGGATCCTCGGTGCGAAGGTCGCGCGAGCCGTCCGGCGGCGGCAGCCAGCGCGGCCGGACCGGCCTCAATGGACGGCCGGCGCCGGATCGTGGTCGTCGGGCCAGTCGCTGCGCCGCGCAAGCTTCGGGTTGAGGTAGAGCGAGGGCAGCTTGGCGACGACCAGGCTGCGGTGGACGAGCACGTCGGCCACCTTCTCCGAAAGATAGGGCATCGGCCGTCCGCTGCGCCGGATCCAGTCCTCGTAGGGCTGCCAGTGCGAAGGCTCGTCCCGCTCGACGACGCGGAAGATCTTCATCAGCCCCGGGTCCGACTGGACGAAGACATGGTTCAAGAGGATGTCGACCTGCCGCATGCCGCGTATCTCGGTCAGCATGATCACCCGGCAGAGCTTGGCGAAGAGATCGTCCCTGGCGATCACCTCCTGCGTGTCGAGGTCGTCGATGTGGCAGCCGAAGGTAAGGCGGATCATCCGGTCGATCTGCCCGCAGGCGTGGTCGACCGCATAAGGCATCTCGCCCCGGTGCTCGAACCAGCGCTTGAACATGAGGTAATGCTTGCGCTCGTCGGCCCGGTGCTTGGTGACCTGGGCAATGAAGGCCGTGTCGTCCGGATATTTGATCTTCAATGCTTCCAGCACCCGGTCGAGGCTGCTGTAGCCGCGATGCTCGTTGTAGATATAGACCGAGGCGAGCAGGTCGAGATAGCGTTTGCGGGCGGCTGCGATCATCGGGCGTAGGTAGAGGCTTCCACTCTATTTCGCCAGCTTTTCAAGGCGCTCGCGCACGGCTTCGATCGGATGGGCGGCTGCCGCGGCGCGGCTGGCCTCGAGCCTCGGATATCCGGCGCGCGCTTCGTCGATCAGGTCCTGGACGAAGATCCCGCTTCTCACCTCCCGCAGGATCCGGCGCATCTCGGTGCGGGTGTCGGCGGTGACGATTCGGGGGCCGCCCTTGAGGGCGCCGAACTCGGCCGTGTTGGAGATCGCCTCGCGCATGCCGGCGATGCCGCGGGCGCAGATCAGGTCGGCGATCAGCTTCACCTCGGTCAGGCATTCGAAATAGGCGATCTCCGGCGCGAAGCCGGCGTCGACCAGGGTCTCGAAGCCGGCGTGGATCAGCTCGGGGATCGCGCCCCACAGCACCGCCTGCTCGTTGAACAGGTCGGCCTCGCATTCCTCGGCGAAGCTGGTCGGCAGGATGCCGGCGCGGCCGCTGCCGATCGCGGCGGCGTAGGCGAGGGCGAGCGCCTGCGCGCCGCCGCTGGCGTCCTGGTGGACCGCGAACAGGGCGACGAGGCCTCGGCCCGCCACATATTCGCTCCTCAGCGCGGTGCCGGGACCCTTGGGCGCGACGAGGAAGACGTCGAGGTCGGGGCGGGCGTCGATCAGGCCGAACCGGATGCTGAGGCCATGTCCAAAGCCGAGCGCCGCGCCGGAGCGCAGGTTCGGCTCGACCTCCGGCGTGTAGATGCGGCCGTGGTCCTCGTCGGCGGCGAGCATGACGACGACGTCGGCGCCGGCCGTCGCCTCGCCCGCCGTCGCGACCTCGAACCCGTCCGCCGCCGCGCGGGAGCGGCTGGCCGAGGCTTCGGGCAGGCCGATGGTCACCGCGACTCCGCTGTCGCGAAGGTTCAGAGCCTGCGCCCGCCCCTGGTTGCCGTAGCCGACGATCGCGACGCGCCGGCCGCGGATCAGGCCGAGGTCGGCATCCTCATCGCGGTAAACTCGCATGGAGCCGGGCTAGAGCAAGTTCGAACCCCCGGCAATCGAGCGGCTCGGTGAAGCGAGGCCAGTCGGCGGGCGGCTGGCGGGAGAACCAGGTATATTGGCGCTTGGCATATTGCCGGGTGGCGGTCCGCCCGGCCGCCATCGCCTCCTCCCGGCTGAGCGAGCCCTCCAGGAAGGCCGCAATCTCCCGTACCCCGATCGCCCGCAGGGCCGGAAGCATCGGATTGAGCTTCCGCTTCAGCAGCGAACGGACTTCTTCGATGCCGTCATCGGACATCATGCACTCGAAGCGCTCGTCGCAGCGGGCGTAGAGCCAGTCGCGCGGCGGCAGAAGGATGAGGGGGCGGAGTTGGACCTCGGCGCCGAGCCCACCGGTCCGCTCCTTCTGCCATTCGGCCAGCGTGCGGCCGGTCGAGCGGACCACCTCGAGGGTCCGGGCCACCCGCGTCGCGTCCGACGGTCGAAGCCGGGCTGCGGCGGCCGGATCCTCCCGTTCGAGCGCCGAATAATTATGCGCTACGCCGTAGGACCGGACGGCATCCCGGATCGCCGGATCGATTTCGGGCACCGGGGCAATGCCGTCGAGGAGGGTGCGGATATAGAGGCCGGTGCCGCCGCAGAGGATCGGCAGCCGGCCTTCCCCGTGGGCCTCGGCGATTTCCCGTTTCGCCTCCGCCGCCCAGTCCGCCGCCGAGCAGGGCAGAGCGGCGTCGCGATAGCCGTAGAGGCGGTGCGGCGCCCGCGCCTCGTCCGCCGGCGTCGGGCGAGCCGAGAGGATGCGCAAGTCCGCGTAAACCTGCGCGCTGTCGGCGTTGATCACCACGCCGCCGGTCCGCTCGGCGAGGGCCAGAGCGAGCGCCGACTTGCCGCTCGCCGTCGGCCCCGCGATAAGCGCCAGCGTCGATCCGGAGGCCCCAGGCTTGTTCATCGCGACGTTGATAGCAAAGGAGCGCCTGTCGAGCGGCGATATTTCGCTTGCCGAGGATGCGCTGCGCCAGGCCGGCGTCCATCCGTTCGGCCGCAGCTGGATCGAGGAGGACAAGGCCTGCGACCTGCTCCTCTCGATGGGGCCTTCCGCCGTGCGCACCGCGCTGGAGGGATTGCTCAGCGAGACCGAAGTCGTCGTCCAGGGCGAGGCGACGCGGCGGCGCAAGCTGCTCGTCGCCGACATGGATTCGACGATGATCTCGGTCGAATGCATCGACGAGCTCGCCGATTATGCCGG
The DNA here is from genome assembly GCA_034668685.1 of Sphingomonadales bacterium. Taxonomy (GTDB): domain Bacteria; phylum Pseudomonadota; class Alphaproteobacteria; order Sphingomonadales; family Sphingomonadaceae; genus Allosphingosinicella. The sequence goes on from JAXDPA010000151.1 coordinate 5,804, forward strand.
TCTCAAGTCGGAGGTCGCTTCGATCACCGACCGGGCGATGCGCGGCGAGATCGTCTTCGAGGACGCGCTGAGGGAGCGGGTGGCGCTCCTTAAGGGGATGGAGGAATCGGTCATCGAGCGCTGCCGGGCGGAGCGCGTGCGCCTCACGCCGGGGGCCCGGGCGCTGGTGCGGACGATGCGGCGGCAGGGAGCGCTGACCGTTCTCGTCTCCGGCGGCTTCACCTTGTTCGCCGAGCCCGTCGCCAAGGAAATCGGGTTCGACCGCGCGGTCTCCAACCGGCTTTTGTCGGAGGACGGCCGGCTGACCGGCGAGGTCGCGACCCCGATCGTCGGCGCGGAAGGCAAGCGCCAGGCCCTGCTCGACGCGGCCGCGGAGAGGGGCATCGACGCAAGCGACGCGCTGGCCGTCGGCGACGGCGCCAACGACGTCCCGATGCTGCAGGCGGCCGGGCTCGGCGTCGCTTATCATGCGCGGCCGCCGGCCGTGGCGGCGGCGGCGGCGAGCGTGGTCCATACCGACCTCACCGCTTTGCTCTACGCCCAGGGCTATGCGAGCGGGGAGTGGGAGGCCGATTAGGTTCGGGTCATGTCGGCGGCGATCGCCGCCACCGCGAAAGCGACCGAGGCTTCCGAGCAGGTGAAGGAGAGCTGCACGCCGTCCGATGCCAGCGCTCGAACGATTCCTTCGATCGCCCCGGCCTCCGGGTGCCGAAGCTCGACGGAGCTGCCGATCTCGGGCCGTGCGTTGGTTTCGACGAAGGCGCCTCGGGCCGAGACCTCTCGCAAGGCGGCCGGTGAGGGGCCGCCGGCGACGAGGACGCACATCCGGCGCCGTCGCCAGCGTGTCGCCATCGCCGTGTCGCGCCCGATCCTGCCCGCTACCGCCATGACTTTCCCCCTGTTCGACCGGGGCAAGCTACCGCCGCACCGGCCAAGAAAGGGTTAAGGCGCGACCGGGAAGCAGGCGGCGCCGGCGGCCTTCGCGGCGGCGCAGGCCTTGTCGGCGGCGGCGCGGCTGGCGAGCGGTCCGGCCTGCAGGCGGGTGACCGCGCCGGCCGGAACCAGGATCGGGTTGAGGCCGGCGAGGCCCGGCGCCCTGGCGCGGAGCGCCGACCAGGCGTTGCGGGCGTTGCCGCCGTTGCCGAACGCGCCGAGCTGCACCTTCCAGCCGCCGGACGCCGAAGCCACCGCCACCGGTGCCGATCGAGCGGCGGGCGTCGGATTCAGCACCCGCGCGGGCACGGGCATGACCGTTATCGGAACGCGGCGCGCCGGCGCCTGAGCCGGCAGGGTCGACGCGATGGCCGAATTGGGCTGCGGCGCGGTGCGCGGGCCGACCGCGGTGCGCGACGGGGCGGGACCGGCGGCACGGGCGAGCTGGGCCTTCAGGGCGAGGCCCTGGCGGCGCTGGTCGACCGGCACATATTGGTCCATCGCCTGGAGGTTGGTGCCCGCCTGCGGCAGCCCCGCGTCGGCGGCGAGGCTCATCAGAGCGTAGGCGCGCGGCCAGTCCTTGCCGATCAGGTCGCCGTTGAACAGGGCGGTTCCCAGCACATATTGCGCGCGCGGGTCGCCGGCCTCGGCGGCCTTGCGGATCCACGGCATCGCCCGCTGGCGCTCGCCGTTCTGGAACAGGATCAGGCCGAGATTGGCCTGCGCCTGGGCGTGGCCCTGCTGCGCCGCCTTCTCGTACCAGCTCTGGGCGATCCGGAGGTCGGGCGAGGGGACTCCGCGGCCGAGCTTGTAGGCCTGGCCGAGGTTGAATTGGGCGTCGGCGTCGCCCTTGTCGGCGAGCGGCCGCCATTCGTTGACCGCGGCCGAATAATTGCCTGCCTGCCAGGCCTCGACGCCTTCCTTGACGCCCGCCCACGCGGCGCCCGCAAGGCAGAGGCTACCCGCGACCAGAGCCGCTCCAAGCACCTGCCGACCGATCTTGGCCATGTCCGTGTCTCCTGCGGGCAATCGCGCCCGACGCGTTAACAAGTGCGGATTGGCTAGCCGAAAATCGTTAACGCGCTCTTAGCACAAGGTCCGACGCCCTCGCCGCGAGGGGCGGGGAAAAGCGACGCCCGGGCGATCGGCGTTAACCAATATTTAGCCACCTCAAGCGCAAACCGGCCTCGAACCGGGCGATATCAGGGGAACCCATGCGCGTACTGGCATTGTCATCGCAGAAGGGCGGATCGGGCAAGACGACCCTGTCCGGCCATCTTGCCGTGCAGGCGGAGCTGGCCGGCGCCGGTCCCGTCTGCCTCATCGACATCGATCCTCAGGGCTCGCTCGCCGACTGGTGGAACGAACGCGAGGCTGAGATGCCGGCCTTCGCCCAGACCACGGTCGCACGGCTCGCCGCCGATCTCGAGATACTGCGCCAGCAGGGCTTCAAGCTCGCCGTGATCGACACGCCGCCGGCGATCACCATGGCGATCCAGTCGGTGATCCAGGTCGCCGAGCTGGTGCTGATCCCGACCCGGCCGAGCCCGCACGACCTTCGCGCCGTCGGCGCCACCGTCGACCTGTGCGAGCGGGCCGGCAAGCCCCTGATCTTCGTGGTCAACGCCGCGACGCCCAAGGCCAAGATCACCTACGAGGCGGCCGTCGCCCTCTCGCAGCACGGCACCGTCGCCCCGGTGACGCTCCACCACCGAACCGATTTCGCCGCCTCGATGATCGACGGCCGGACGGTGATGGAGGTGGATCCCAACGGCCGCTCCGCACGGGAGGTGACCGAGCTCTGGGATTATATTTCGGACCGGCTGGAGAAGAATTTCCGCCGCACCGTCTTCTCGGCGCCGGGCGGCTTCGCCCAGCATCCCTCCGCACCGCGACCCGCAGCCGGCTTCGGCCGCCGCGTCGTCGGCCAGTAAGGGGAGGGAC
>JAXDPA010000152.1:0-10344 GCA_034668685.1 Sphingomonadales bacterium
AAAAGCACTTTCTCCCGGTGCAGCAGAGCGACCTGCTTCTGGGCGTGCGCGGCGACGGTGACGGGGATCGGCACCCGGTACAGCTTGACGTCGCCGAGCGGCTCGAGCTCGGCCGTGACGGCGGTGATCGGCACGACCGAAGTGAGATTGCCGCGAGTGACCCGCGAGCCGGTGACGACGATCGCGTCCTGCATCGCCGCCAAGGCCGGCGGCAGGCTGTTGATCACGTCCACGGTCAGCGGATCGCTGGTGCGGCCGGCCGGCCAGCAGCGCAGCTCGATCTGCGGCGCGACCGGACGGGCCCGCTCGTCCTCGTCCTCTTCTTCCCAATTTGGACGGCCAGCCACGACCTGGGCGCCGGCTCGATCGAAGCTCTCGTCATTGCCGTTGGCGAGGGTCAGCCAGGCGAACAGGTCGAGGGTCTTGCCGTCGGGCGCGACGCTGGCGACGTAATTGGCCCGCCAGTCGAACTGGGTAGCGAGATAGGAGAGCTGCACCGTCGCGCTGACCGGCGCGCCGGAGCGGATGTTCATCGCCAGGGTCGGCTTGGCCGACAGGCCGGGCGGGACGTCGGAATAGACGAGGGTTTCGGGAAGGCCGGAGCAGCCGAGCGCCTCGATCCCGTGCGCGGATTGCAGAACGATGCCCTGCGGCCCCGATCGAACGATCGCCTCGCTCTCCTCGACCCGCCCGGTCGCCGGATTGGTACGCCGGACGTGGACCTGCCGCCCGAGCGCCGCGTCGACCAGTGCCCCGGCCGACAGAAGCCGAGCGTCGTAATTGGTTTCGCCGACCCCGCGGGGCAGGCCGCGCAGGATCGCGCTCACCGGGATGATGTTGCCGGCGACGCCTTCGAACCGGACAACGCTGTCTCCGGCCGGCAGGCTGACGGTCCGGGTCTCGGTGATCAGCGCGTACCCGTTCAGCCAGTCGAGATTCATTCCGCCTTCGCCGCCAGACGGGTCGCGGTACACGGTGACGCTGACGGCTTCGGGAGCCGGCGAGATCGCGACCGGCAGCGCCGTCGCCGGAGCGGCGGCGAGCAGGGTCAGAAGCAGCGCGGCCGGCGCCACGGGCATCTCAGTAACGCGTATCGAACACGGCCGTGACGACCGTCTTGCCGTTGGCCGGCACGGGAACGTGCCAGACCCGCTCCGGCCGGGATCGCTGCGTGCCCGGCACGGTTTCGCTCACCACGCGCGTGTCGTGATAGTAAGACGAATCGAGGCCGCTCTGAACGAGGTCCACGACGACCGGCGCCGGGCGGGCGTTGGTCAGCGTATAGGTCATGGTGGTGCGGGTGTAGGTCGGGTTGGTTTCGACCTCGACGATCTTCTGGCCGTCGTGCGAGTCGGTGATCCGGAAGCGCTCGGTCCGCTCCCATTCGTCGCTGGTGATCCGCTCACGGCTGGCAACGTTCGCCTTCACCTTGACGTCGAACGCCTGCCCCGTGCCGAGCGCCAGCTCCGAGCCCATCGGCGTGTGGCCGATGCCGGTCTCGCCGATGAACTGCGGCGCGCCCCGCGAATCCTTCATGTAGACCCGCACCGTGCCGGCCGGCAGCTGGTCGCCGACTCCGCCGCCGCGGCTGTTGGTGAACTTGATCACCGTCGTCGCGCTGTCCGCATAATCCTGGTTGGTCCCCCACGGCACCTCATATTCATAAGCCTTCGACGCCTGCGCCCCCTGGACGTCGAGGAAGCTCACCTGCTTGGTCTGGGCGGCGGCGACCGTCGTCCGGCCGTTGAGCGGATAGAGATAATAGTCGCCGAGCCGGGCGCGGCCGTTGCTTTCCGTCCCGACTCGCCGAACCGGCATCCCGTCGCTCCCCACGCCCCCGCCCCGGCCGACCCCGATGGCGCCGGCCACCATCACCACGTCCGCATCGTTGTAGGTCGTGCCGCTGTTGTTGGTGAGGGTGATCCACCCCTGCACGTCGATCCGCCCCGCCACCTCGTCGAACAAGGCGACATAATCCGCCCGCCAGCCGAGCCCGGGGGTGAGATAGGTGAGGCGGGCCGGCCGGACCCCGGCGCGGCGGCTGTCGACGGTGACCGACAGCGTGGGACGGGCGCGCAGGTTCGCAGGCACCTGGTCGAAGATCACCCGGACGGGGAGGCCGTCGTCGCGCAGCACTTCGATTCGTGTGCCGATCTGAAGAACCACGCCGCCGTTGGTGGCGAGGATCTTGGCCTGCTCGCGGGTCTCGGCGCCGGTTGCGGGATTGACCCGGACGATGGTCACCGTCTTGCCGACCGCTTTCTCCATCAGCTTGCCAGGGGAGAGGAGGTCGTAATCGAAATTCTGCTCGACGATCCCCGTGTCGGGCGCGGCGAAGGAGACGGTCTCGGCCCGGATCTGGGCCGACACGTCCGGGAATTCGAGGCGAATGCGCCCGGCGGGTATGTTGAGCTGCCGCGTATCCTGAACGAGCGCGAGGTCGTCATTGTAGATGGTGAGCGAGACGTCGCCCTGGGCGGAGGGCGCGGTCGGGTTGGGAACGCTCGCGGGCGGCTGGGCGGCCGAGGCCGCGGCAAGCCCCGCCGAGAGCAGGATCAGGCGTCGCATCGGGATCTCCCTCGTTCGTACAGGAGGGTGTTCCAGGAACGCTGCGCCGTCAACCTTCGGGAACCGCAAGAAAAAGGCGGCGGCCCCGATGGACCGCCGCCTCTGTTCTTCCGTTTGCCGAAGCCTCAGGCCGCCGGCGCGATCTCCTCGCCGTCCTCGTCGCGCGGGCGGCGGGTACGGCGGCGCGGCGCCTTGGCCGGAGCGTCGCCCTCGACCACGGTGATGGCGGGCGGCAGCACCTCCAGAGAGATACGCTCGCCGCGCTCGGCGGGTTCGTCGTCGCGGTCGCGCCGCTCGTCGCGCGGGCGCCGCTCGGGGCGAGGCTCGCCGTTGCGCTCGGCGCGGAACTCCCGGCGCGGACGTTCGGGCCGCTCGGGGCGGTCGCCGCGGTCGCGATAGCCGCGGTCCTGGCGTTCGCCCCGGTCCTCGCGGTCGTCGCGATCGTAGCGGCCGTCGCTCTCGTCGCCGTCGGCGGCGGCGTTGACGCCGCTCTCCTCGCCCTCATCCTCGTCCGAATAATCGTCGCGGCGGGGGCGCTGCTCCTCGAAGCGGGCGCGGTTCTCGTTCAAGACGCGATAATAATGGTCCGCGAACTGCAGCCAATATTCGGTCTGCACGCGGTCGCCGCCCATCTGCGCGTCGCGCGCGAGCGCCTTGTATTTCTCGAGCAGCTGGGCCGCGTTGCCGCGCGAGCGATTGTCCTGGCGGTTGCCGGGATTCGGCCCCTGGTTCGGCGAGCGGGGTCCGCCGCCGCGGCCGCGACGGCGGCCGTTCTGACGATTGTTGATCAAAAGCAGGTCCTCGTCCTCGTGGTCCTATTCAGCCACCGAGCGGCCGGGCCCCTCCCGGCCGCAATATCCTAGCGCGACACCAAGGCAGAGGGCCGCGACGTGCGGCCTCCGCCACCAAACGCTGCGACCGTCCGGAGACGTCCAGGCAATCGGGGGTCGGCGACGGCTGGCCTCACGCTTCCATGCTGTGAATGGCCCCGTCCCTGGCTCCCTATGTAACTATGACAGCCGCATTTTCCAAGCGGAAAAGATGATGACCTAAATCAAGCCCCTAGCAGCAGGCAGCGGGGGATATTCCTAAGGTCGTTTCGTGAGGAAAGGGTGAAGCCCTCGGCCTCGAACAAGGCCGACGCCGCCGCCAGCTGGCCCGCTCCGATTTCCATGCAGACGAGCCCGCCCGGCGCCAGCAGCGGCCGCAGGCGCGGGGCCAGGCGGCGGTAGGCGTCGAGCCCGTCCCGCCCGGCGAACAAGGCCTCGGCCGGCTCCCAGTCCTTGACGTCGCGCGCCAGGTCGGCGGCCGCCTCGACATAAGGCGGGTTGCACAGGATGAGGTCGAACCGCTCCGACAGCCCCTCCGTCCAGTCGCCCGGCCTCAGCTCGGCGCGCGCCGCGAGGCCGAGCCGCTCGGCATTGCGGCGGGCATAGGCGAGAGCCTCGGCCGACGCGTCGATGCCGATCCCGGTCGCCTGCGGCCATTCGGCGAGCGCGGCGAGCAGCAAAGTGCCAGGGCCGGTGCCGAGGTCGAGCATGCGGCGCGGCGAGCGACGGCCGAAATGCTCGACCGCCGCCTCGATCAGGGTCTCGGTGTCCGGTCGGGGGACGAGCGCGCCCGGCCCGACCTCCAGCTCGATCGTCCAGAAGGCGCGCCGGCCGGTGATGTAGGCGACCGGCTCCCCCGCCTCACGGCGGGCGACGAGGGTTTCGAAGCCGGGCGGCGCCGGGTCGTCGAGGCGCCGAAGCACCATGTCTTCGCGCGACGTGCCGAGCGCGTGGGCCATGAGCAGCTCGGCATCGAGCCGCGCGGTGTCGCTGTGCGGCGCGAGGCGGGACGCGGCGCCGGCGAGGGCAATACCAATCCTCCCTGTCGCCGCAGGCGAGAGGGAGGGGGACCGGACGAAGTCCGGTGGAGGGGCCTGCTCAGTCCGAACCGGCCCTCCACCGCGCTTCTCGCGGTCCCCCTCCCCATGTCGCTTCGCGCCACAGGGAGGATTAGGCGTCATCCAGGCTCGCCAGGCGCTCGGCCTCGTCCTCGGCGATCAGGGCGTCGAGCAATTCGTCCATCTGGCCTTCGAGGATCTCGGGCAGGCGGTGCAGGGTGAGGTTGATGCGGTGGTCGGTGACCCGGCCCTGCGGGAAATTGTAGGTGCGAATCCGCTCCGAGCGGTCGCCCGAACCGACCATCGACTTCCTCGCGCCGGCGCGCTCCGAGGCCAGCCGGTCGCGCTCCAGCTCGTAAAGCCGGGTCCGGAGCACCTTGAGCGCCTTGGCCTTGTTCTTGTGCTGCGACTTCTCGTCCTGCTGGATGACGACGAGGCCGGTCGGAAGGTGGGTGATCCTGACCGCGCTGTCGGTGGTGTTGACCGACTGGCCGCCCGGCCCCGACGAGCGATAGACGTCGATGCGAAGGTCCTTTGCCTCGTCGATCTGGACATCGACATCCTCGGCCTCGGGGAGGACGGCCACGGTCGCGGCGGATGTGTGGATCCGTCCGCCGCTCTCGGTCACCGGCACGCGCTGCACCCGATGGACTCCGCTCTCGAACTTCAGCCGCGCGAACACGCCCGCCCCGGTCACCGAAGCGACCACCTCCTTGTAGCCGCCCACCTCGGACGGGCTGGCCGAGATCAGCTCCACGCGCCAGCCGCGCGATTCCGCGTAGCGCTGGTACATCCGGAACAGGTCGCCGGCGAAAAGCGCGGCCTCGTCGCCGCCGGTGCCGGCACGAATCTCGAGCATCGCCGGCCGGTCGTCGGCGGAGTCGCGCGGCAACAGCTTCAGCGCCAGCGCCCGCTCGGCCTCGGGCAGCGCCCGCTCGAGCGCGCCGATCTCCTCCTCCGCCATCTCCCGCATCTCGGGGTCGCTGGTCATCTCCCTCAGCGCGGACAGCTCGGCGCGGAGCCGCCGCACCTCCCGCGCCGCCGCCGCCACCGGCTCGATCTCGGCATAATCCTTCGAAAGCCTGACGAACGCCTCGGGCGCGACCTCGGCCGACGACATCGCATTCTGCAATTCGTCCCGCCGCGCCTCGATCTGCGCGATCCGCTCGTCGGAGATGGTGGTCACGGTTTAGCTCGTCACCCCAGCGAAAGCTGGGGTCCATGCTGAAGCTCCGACAGCGCGGCCTGCAAGAAGGCAGCATGGATTCCAGCTTTCGCTGGAATGACGGTGGAAGGTCATTGGCGCAGCGCCTTTGCTACCTCGCCGAGCGCGACGTTGCGCTGCTCGCCGGAGGCGAGGTCCTTCACCGCCGCCTCGCCCCGCGCCAGCTCGTCCTCGCCGAGGATGATGGCGAAGCGGGCGCCGCTGGCGGAGGCTTTCTGCATGCGCTTCTTCATGTTGCCTTTGTAGGCCATCTCGACCGCCAGGCCGGCGCGCCGAAGCTCCGCGCAGAGGCGGCCGGCGGCGGACTCGGCCGCCTCGCCGAGCGGAACGACGGCCGCGTCGATTCCGCTTTCCTGTGGCGCCTCGATCAGCATCGACAGCCGCTCGATCCCCGCCGCCCAGCCGACCGCCGGGGTGTGGGGGCCGCCGAGGCTCTCCATCAGTCCGTCGTAGCGCCCCCCGGCGATGACGGCGCTCTGCGCGCCCAGATCCTCGGTGACGAACTCGAAGGCGGTGTGGCGGTAATAATCGAGGCCTCGCACCAGCCGCGGGTCGCGGGTCCAGGCGACGCCCGCCGCGTCCAGGCCGGCCGTCACCTTCGCGAAGAAGTCGGAAGCTTCGGCCGTCAGGAAGTCGTCGACCACCGGCGCGGCGTCGACCACCGGGAAATCCTGATGCTCCTTGGAATCGAGGATCCGCAGCGGATTCTTCTCGAGCCTGGCCCGGCTCTCGTCGGACAGCGCACCGCGATGGCCTCGGAAATAATCGACCAAAGCCGCCCGCCAGGAATCGCGGGTCGCCGGGTCGCCGAGCGTATTGAGCTTCAGCTCGATGCGGCCGTCGATGCCGAGCGCGTCGAGCAGCTGCGCGCCCATCGCGATCAGCTCGACGTCGGCGGCCGGCTCGCCCGCGCCGATGATCTCGGCGTCAAGCTGGTGGAACTGGCGGTAGCGCCCCTTTTGCGGCCGCTCGTAGCGGAAGGCGGGGCCGTGGGTGGCGATCCTGACCGGGGCGAGCTGCTGCCAGCCCTCCGACAGGTAGGCGCGGCAGATTCCGGCGGTGAATTCGGGGCGCAGGGTCAGGCTGTCGCCGCCCCGGTCCTCGAAGCTGTACATCTCCTTGGAGACGATGTCGGTGGTCTCGCCGATCGAGCGGGAGAAGACCTCCGTCGCCTCGAACACCGGCATCTCGACCCGGCGGAAGCCGTAGAGCCGGCGCACCCGCTCGAAGGCCGCGACGACCGCCTGGAAGCGGTCGGCGGCCTCGCCCCAGATGTCCTGGGTGCCCCTGATCTTCTGCGGCCCCTTGCTCATCGCCGCGCCTTGGCATTTTTTGCCCGCGCTGCAAACCGCCGCCTTGGTCCATATTCAGTCCTCCCTGTCGCCGAAGGCGACGGGGAGGGGGACCAGTCCCCGGCACCTTCCGCCCTGAATGTCGATCCGACTTAGCCCTCCGCGGCCCGCGCGGCGACCCAGGCCTCGCGCTCGGCTTCGGCGTCGGCGTTCATGAGGATTCGCTCGCCGATATGGCCGATCGCCCAGCTCAGCTCGTGGTCGACCCAGATCTTGATGCCGGCGTCGCGCAGCTCGGCGAAGAAGGAGGCATCCTCCCCCATCCGCCCGCCGGTGGGCGCAAACACCTTGCGTTCGAACGGCTCCCAATTGGCCCAGCCGACGCTCTTGTCGACATGCGCCTTGACCGCGTTGAAGATGGTCATGTCGATCAGGCAGAAGCCGAGGCCGAGCACCGCGACTTCCTCGACGACGCGCTGCTTCGCTTTCTCGGCCGTCGTCCAGAGCTGCTCGAGCTCGCCTTGCTCGTTGTACCGTGTGGCGGTCGGCCCGGTCGGCTCGGCGCGGCGGGCATAGTTGCAGCCGACGACCGGCAGGCCGTGCTTGAGCAGCCGCAGCAGGGCATCCGGCGGGAAGATGTGATCGGCGTCGAGCCAGAGCAGGTAGCGCGCCTGCCAGGCCATCGCCCGCTTGAGCAGCCCGGTTCGGTTGGCCGGCAGGTTCGACGAGGTGGCCGAGAAGACCTCTATCTCGAACTTGACCGGCCCCGCCGGCGAGCCGACCGGGATGCTCAGCGTCCTGACCAGCATCCGCGCGAGGCTGATCGTGAACTCGCCCTTGGTGTCGCCGTGGCGGGGAATGCAGATCGCGATCCTCATGCCGCCCTTCCAGCCTCAAAGCCGAGCCGAATCAAGGGCGTCTGGACTCTTGCCGATCGATTGCGCCATGGGGCTCGCCTTCCCGTACCGGAGTCTCCCATGCGTTCTCCCCTCGTCGCCCTTCTGCTCCTGACCGCCGTGCCGGCCGCGGCCCAGCCGCTCGTCTTCGACAATTTCACCCGCGCCACGCCCTCGCCGAAGATCGACACCATCCCGCCCGCCCGCGACGTCGCCTTCCCCGGCACGATCCAGCTCCGGGTCGACGCGACCGACCTCCAGCGCCGGATCTTCCGGGTGCACGAGACCGTGCCGGTGCCGCGGTCCGGCGATTTCATCCTCCTCTACCCGAAATGGCTGCCGGGCAACCATGCCCCGTCCGGCCAGATCGGCAAGGTCGCCGGCCTCACCGTCACGGCGGGCGGGAAGCGGCTGACCTGGGTGCGCGACACGCTCGACGTCTACGCCTTCCACATCGACGTTCCGGCCGGCGTCCGGGCGATCGACGTCGACTTCCAGTACGTCTCCCCGACGGACGGGAATCAGGGACGCACGGTGATGACCCCCGAGCTGGCCAGCATCCAGTGGATCGCCAACTCGCTCTACCCGGCCGGCTATTACGTCCGCGGCATCCCGATCCAGGCGACGGTCAAGATCCCGCAGGGCTGGCAGATCGCCACCGCGCTGAGGCCGGCGAGCGGCGGCGGCACCTCGACGATCACCTACAAGCCGGTGCCCTACGACGTGCTGGTCGATTCGCCCGCGCTCGCCGGCGCCTATTTCCGCAAGTGGGAGCTGAGCCCGGACGTCACTCTGAACGTCGCCGCCGACACGCCGGCCGAGCTGGCCGCGACCGACCAGCAGATCGCGCTCCATCGCAATCTCGTCGACCAGGCGCTGAAGGCGTTCGGCGCCCAGCATTACGACCATTACGACTTCCTGCTCTCCATTTCGAACAATTTGGGCGGAATCGGCCTCGAGCATCACCGAAGCTCCGAGGACGGGGTGATGACCGGCTATTTCACCGAATGGCAATCGGCCCAGCGCGACCGCAACCTGCTGCCGCACGAATATACCCACAGCTGGAACGGCAAATATCGCCGCGGCAAGGACCTGTGGACGCCCGATTACCGCACCCCGATGCAGGACAGCCTGCTCTGGGTCTATGAGGGCCAGACCCAGTTCTGGGGCTATGTGCTCGACGCGCGGTCGGGGATGATGACCAAGCAGGAGACCCTCGACGCGATCGCCGCCACCGCCGCGACCTACGACCAGGCGACTCCGGGCCGGAGCTGGCGGCCGCTGGTCGACACCACCAACGACCCGATCATCGCCCAGCGCTCGCCCCAGCCCTGGCGCGGCTGGCAGCGCTCTGAGGATTATTATTCCGAAGGCATGCTGATCTGGATGGACGTCGACCGCATCCTTCGCGAGCAGTCCGGCGGGCGCAAGTCGATCGACGATTTCGCCAAGGCCTTCTTCGGCGTCAACGACCGCGATTACGGCGAGCTCACCTATACGATCGACGACGTGGCTCGGACCCTGAATGCGGTCCAGCCTTACGACTGGTCCGGCTACCTCCGCCGCCGCCTCGACGCCTATACCGAGCGGGCGCCGCTCGAGGGCATCACCCAGGGCGGTTACCGGCTGGTCTACACCGACACGCCGACCTCGTGGTTCATGTCGGGCGAGAAGAAATCGAAGGCGGTGGACCTGTCATATTCGGGTGGATTCACCGTCAGCATGAAGGACGGCAAGGTGACCAGCGTGATCTGGGACAGCCCCGCCTTCAACGCCGGCCTCACCGTCGGCGCGCAGATCCTGGCGGTGAATGGCCGGACTTTCACCGGCGACCTCCTGAAGTCCGCGATCCGCGCGGCCGCGACCCGGGGCGGCGACCAGGTGCACCTCCTCGTGCAGAGCGGCGACACCTACCGAACACTCGATCTCGACTGGCACCAGGGCTTGCGCTACCCGCGGCTGGAGCCGACCCAGGGGGGCAAGGGCACGCTCGACGCCCTGCTCACCCCGCGCTGACCGGGAGACAGAGATGCGCCTGAAGACCCTCCTCCTCGCCGCTGCTCTGGCTTTGCCGGGCATCGCGACGGCCGCCCCGACCGCGCAGTCGAACACGGCGGCGGCCTTGGCCCGAATCCGCGCCCTCAACCCGCGGATCAACGCCGTCATAGCCACCGATCCGACCGCGATGGATCAGGCGCGGGCGCTCGACCGGTCGCGGGCGCGCGGGCCGCTGTTCGGCATGCCGATGCTGATCAAGGACAATATCGAGAGCGTCGGGCCGCTGCCGACCACCGCGGGCAGCCTCGCGCTCGTCGACAATGTCACCAATCGCGACGCGCCGCTCGTCGCCCGGCTGCGCGGCGCCGGCGCTGTGATCGTCGGCAAGACCAACCTTTCCGAATGGGCGAACATCCGCTCGAACAGCTCGATCTCGGGCTGGAGCGCGGTCGGCGGCCAGACCCGCAACCCCTACGC